>RGVZ01000206.1 GCA_010029825.1 bacterium
AGGTGATACGATTGAACTGGTTGCGCCTGAGCCTGCCAAAAAGAGACCGACTGTAGCCGCCGCCACCGCAAAAGGTCCGGTTGTCCAGGGTGATATCCGCAGCTGGTTTAGCTAGCTAGCTAGAGCAGCGACCGGCGGCAATGTCTGCCCAGGAGCGTTTTGGTCGGCGGTTGTCCTCAGCACAGAACGCGCAGACCCCCGCTTCCAGGGCGAGATTGTGCTTTTCGCACGTGCAGTCAAGACAGACCGCTGTCGTATAGTACTGGTCGCATTCTTCACAGCACTTCACGACGCAGCCCACTGGAAGCCCCTTGAAGTAGTCCACGAGCTCCAGGCAGCAGCGGCGCATGTCAGCGTACGTTGTGTAGCCTCCGAATTCGGCCTTTTCGGCGCTGAAGAAGTAATCGCTTTTGTAGCCGAATGAAGAGTATTCAGGCACCGGCTTGACGCCGCCCATGAAGTAGAAGCCATAGACACCGGTCTCCGCGGGATAACACCAGTTGTGCGGGTCCACACCACCGTATGTCAGATTCTGCGGTGCGCGCGGAATGCCGGGCGCCTCATTGAAGAACTCATAGTGGATACCGATGTATGGATGACTTGCTGGGATGATGGCGTACCCGTTGTATGTTCCGTCGCGTGCGCGATTGATGCGAATCCGATAGCCATCACCGGCATCCTCTTCATAGGAGGACTCTGGATAGTTGTCCATGTCGTCATCCCATGGGCCAGGGCGCACAAGAACACCAAACTGCGCCATCTCCTTGGCACGGCGCACGGCGCGCTTGGCGATTTTGGCCTCTAGAGCAGCTTTTCGCTCTGCCTTGTTCCCCAACCAGTCGATGTCGGTGTCAATCTTCCGAAGTTGTTCTTCAAGCGCGGCATCGGCAAGCTGAGCCCGAAGCTGATCGCGTTGGATGTCTGCTTGACGCAGTTGGCTTGCGAGAGTATACATGTCCATGATAGTCGTATTATCACGGATACGTTGCTTTGGTGGGCTGGGCTTCCCTGCTGGCCCGTCAACTTTTTGGCAGGGTGGGGGTGGGGGTAAGCTGCCCTTTGATCCACTCTCCGTATCCAGCCGCGGCAGGCGTCTGCAGCCACTTCTCCAGTCCATCCACACGGTCGATTCGGCGCGCCTGTGCGAGTGTCTAATTAAAAGAACCACCGGAATGCCCGTCGCGCTCAACATACCGTACAATCACAACGTTAAGACAGGCGGTTTCATCGCCTGTGATTATACGTTAATGTAGCTTTCCCATATAAAATTGTCGGTTTCCGGAGGAAACCGACAGGTCTTAACTTTGGAAAGCTACGGTACTGCTAAGTGTGTGAGACGTTTATGTCTAGCGCCAGTGAGTCAGCCCAAAGCATCTCTGCATCGGCCAGCGCCCCCTCAATCCACGCCTGCTGACCGGTGGTGTTAAAGCTCTCTCCGCAACAGTAGAGGCCTGGTGCAGAGGCCGGATCACGGGCCGCGGCGGCAACAACGTTGAAGTCATACCGTCCCGGCTTCCAGTATGTACAACCGTCGTGCCATTCATAGGAACGTATCCACTCCGGCTCGGGTATCACACGTTCAGGAAATTCCGCACGTACAGCTTTCTGAATCGCATCGGCCAACGCTGTTCCACGGAGTCCCCGCCACGGTCGGGTGTCTCCCGCATCAGTGTAGGAAATCATAATAAGACCGCTGGCTGGGTTTATCGGAATAACATACCGCAGCGGGCCAGGTGTCACAAACTTTGGCAGATCGGCAAACCATGGCCGACCGCTGGGCGCAGGATAGCGTGCATAAATACGGGTGAGTGGCTCCATTTTTAGATAACGAAGAGCGCGGGAAATTTCGGGAATTTTACGCACAGACGGTATGCGGCGCAGAGCAGAAGCATGGAGTGCCATCACTACGCGATCCGCAATAATATTTCCACCTTTGTACATTATTTTCCATTTATTACTACTGTATCGGCGGACATCAAGCACAGTTGTGTTAAGTTGAATATGGACTCCATGAGTATGAAGTCTGGCTGCCATTGCACGGACTAATGCGGCAAGACCTTCTTTGACAGTGTAATAGCCTGCATTTGTGCCCATCTCACCATTAAATGCTACGAGCGCCAGATCTGCGCGGAGAATCTCTGTTTCTCCACGATACGGATAGAGGTCTAGAATTGACTCTGTTTTTGTTGGCAAGAGTAAGTCGCGAATTGTAGAGGTCGCTAGTTTTTCAGGTGGAAATGTTCGCATTACATCTGTCATTCCCAAAAAAATTTCACTAAATACATTTTTAGTTATGGGAGAGTGTCGGTCTTTATGCCAACCAATTTGCGGTGATATTGGGCGAACCGTCAAATGCTCACGCCGAATAAGATCTAACGTTCGGCGATGGCTCTCGTGAATGCGACCTGCACCAATTTCATAACCGTCTTTATGAGTCACAATTCGACCGCCTACGTCCTCATATTTCTCTACTATTTTGATATGACGACCGGGAATACCCGCCGCCAACAGCTGCTCGGCAATCCATAGACCAGCAATCCCCGCACCTACTATCACGGTTGTCATTACTACTTAGTATCCATTTTTTTAGGCCCCCCTCTCCTCTCATATTATCTTACTTGGATTCTACTATATCAGGTAGAGATGGACATCCATTAGTGGTTCTTTTTAACTAGTGTTCCGCAAATTGACCGCCCCGTTAAGTAAGGAAAGTCTCCTTCGTCGCCTTTCCTTACATATTTGTATCTTCAAGCAGAACACTACGCAACTATCTAGGTTCGGCGTCACTTCGTTTTGCCGAACACTATTTTTAACTCATTTATTTAGTGTTCGGCAAAACGAAGTGATGCCGAACCTAGATAGTGTTAAAACCTGCCAGCTTGCTGGCAGGGCTGCTCGAACATACAAATATGTAAGGAAAGGCGACGAAGGAAACTTTCCTTACTTAACGGGGTGGTCAATTTGCCGAAAACTATTTATAAATGATGAATCCACGATATAACGGCCTTGGTATCTGCGGATGTGATGCGTGTCACTTCCCTACCCGGCTTGTAATAGACAAAGGTGGGGAGGCTGTAGACATTCGCGTAGCCCGGCGTGTATTTATTGACGGCAGCGTCGCAGTACCAGAGCGGTATGTGGGCTGCGGCTGCGGCGGCTGTGATTGCGGCGAGGTCCAGGCGGTGACAGGGGCGGCACCACGAGGCACCGAACCAAACTAGGAAGCTCGGAGGCGGGTTGAGTCCGCGCGCATCCCAGAGATCTTCAAATTGTGACTGCGTGATTGCCGGTAGTTCCATCTACTCTCGCACCAGATAGTCCACGGTGGCCTTTATCGCGCCGCCGGTAACGAGGGCCGCGACGGTTGCGCCGAGAACGACGGATTCCCAGCTGGGGGCGGTGTCGCGGGTGTGGGTTCCACCGGCCTGCGTTATTTTAGGAAGAAGAGTTGGCAATTCTATTCCTCTCTCTTCCTCTGCGAGTCCACCCAGTTTGCCTCTTAGTGCTCCTTCCGCTCCACCCAGTTTGCCTCTTAGTACGCCTTCCGCTACACCTAGTGCGTCTTTAGTCTTATCGGCTAGTTTTTGTGCTGTTTCCATACCCTTTGTAGCATCTGAAATTCCAGAAAACTTCTCTCCTATTTTCATTGCACCTAAATTTTTAATTCTATCGGCTGATATAGCATGTGATAATTTAGAACTAATAGGCCCAATGCCAGTAGTTGGAAGACTACTAGCAAATGCTTTTGCTGCACATAACGATGCTTCCACAGGAGTTTTACTAGTGCGAATACAGTTTGCTAATTCGTAGTAACCTTCTACTCCTTCACGTAAAATAGTAGCAAGGGGTAGACTAACTAAACTTAAAATAAACATTGCTATTCTTATTATGATACCGGTTACAGCATTTCCAAGTATCAATGAGAGTGGCCAAGATACTATTTCTTTAGTTGTGCTATCTTCTTTTTTAGAAATTTTTTCTGTTGTTGAAGTTTCTCTATAAATCTCAAAATCTTTGCGAAGGTCTTCTCCAGAAATATCAGCAAATCCAAAATCATGTTCTACCCCTGTCATAGTGTTATTACCAAAACTGCTAGTCCAGCTACTAAAGAAGTTCAAGTAATTTTTAAATAGCGGTTTAATACCATCTGTAAACATCTTAGTTGGATGATTCATAGAGCTAATAGATGTAAACCATGGTATTAATACAAATATTCCAGAAATTACAGATAATACTGCGGTAACCCCTATCAAAGCATTATTATTAGTTGGGATTGTTTTAATAAGAACAGATAAATAACTAGTAAAAAGAGATGTATCAATCAGCTTTCGTATGAACAGACCAGGGCGGCCCTGTAGGAGCGCATCGACACCCAGTGGTCCGAGCGCCGACATCAGCTGCCAGCTAACAAAGTCGCGACGTTGTCTGTAGTTTGTGTGCCCATCAACAATCATCCCTTGGCCGATACCGGTTGTCGCGTCAAACGGTGTTGTCATTCCGTAAGCAATCACTCGCTCCTTTTCAGTGGTCACCTGTATCAGATCCCACGCCCACCAGACACCGAACGCCACGATCGGCAGGAATGCGGTGGCAGCCGAACGGGTAGCGATTGCTAGCAGTCCGCCAACGATTAGCAGGCCGGCCTTGAAGAGTCCCGGCAGAACGGAGCGCAGATAGAAATGATTGAGGCCGACCAGCGCTGACCACCAGAGTGTGCTGTATTCGCGGTCGGGCAATGGCACCTCACCGGGCTGAAACCAGCTGGTGGCCGCACCGGCGTCGGTGCTGAGCGGAAAACGGCCGCGCGCGGCGGCCATAAAAGGATCCCCAGTTGGCTGCGACGTTGCCTCCGCCTGTGGCTGCGACATCCCCTGATGCGGACGGCGGGATTTACTTATGCAATAAAAGCGAGGCCGCCGAGGCCACCGACTATCCGCAGCACGTTGTAATTTACGGTGTAGACCACTACAGTGCGCTCCCAGCTGCTGGGCGTCGGAGTGGCCGGCGGAGGCGACGTGGTCGTGCTGTAGGGTGTGGTGCTGAAGGTGAGATTCAGAGCGATATCATCAATCTTGCTACAGTTGATGGTTCCCGACGGCTGGGCGTAGTCCTCGGGGCGTGTGGCAAAGCTGTAGAGATAGATGTAGTCATTGACAGTGCGTGGAATGACAGTGTGATACTGATACGGCTGCGTTATGCGGAAATACTGGGCGTAGCGGCGCTGAAAACGTTCATCTCCATCCAGCCGGATGAGGGCAGACTCCAGCGGATCGGTAAGGATGGTGGCCGGTTCGCCGCCGCCGGCATTCAGACGGTTGCTGAAATTGAACCATTCGTGTGCAGCGGCGATACGTTCCTGCTGGACTGTCCAGATGAATTCGGTACAGGTGTGATTGAACGTCAGCGGAATGTTGGCGGTAGTGACTGCGGCGGGAATGCTCTGGGGCGGCGAATACTGGAGCTGTGTAATCAGATACTCGTGCTCGGCAGCGGCGAACCGCTGCCGCTCGGGGGTATCCAGGAAGATATAATCGCCGAACAGCTGGAGCCGGGTGGGGGCCACCGGCGGAACTGTGGGACAGGGGGTGCCCGGCGCAGGGGGCTCCAGAAGCTCCTCTGTCCACCAGCAGTCCTGGAAGCGACGCAGATGGATGATTATGCGTACGGGATGGGCCTGGAGCGCAATGAGCGGGAGGGCCGCACCGAGTGTGGTATTGAACCAGAATCTGAGTGGTATCGTGAGCCGGAGGGGGCCGCGCTGGGCCGCGGTGGGAAACACGTCAGATTGTCCGACCATTTCGTTATAGCCATCGCGCTTCTCAGCGGGAGTCGTGAGCTCCGACCAGATCTGGAGCCAGGCACCGGTATGTTTGTCAATCTCCTTATCGCCGATTTCAACGCTGACCGTGTCAATCAGGAGATGCCCGATGCTGTTGGCCCAATAGACCGGTATCGTGGAGCCGTCGGCGGCACTGACATCGGGCAGCGCGGGCAGGTCCACTTCGAGGAACATCGCACCCAGCAGCTCAGCCTTGCGGGGAATGACGCAACTGACGCGCTTGCCAAAATCGGGGGCGCCGTCCAGCTCAATTGGAATGGACTCTATGGCGAAGGGGGTGTAACGTCGATACACCTGCTTGAAGTAGGTGAACTGGGGAGTGCCGGTGAGATAGGCGTCCTGACGGCCGCGGGCTACGAGCTGTAGGAGAGTAGATGAGGGCATCACGGTGCGGGGTTTTCCTTACTGGGTGGCGGGGGTTTTGGGCCTCGTGGGCGACCGTAGAGCCTTATGGCTGAGCCACGGCGGCTGCGCCTCATGGTGCCAGCCACGGCGGCGGGTCGCGCCGCGTATAGACAGTTATGCCACGGTCGCGCTTGCTGCCGGCATAGAATGCCTTGTAGCAGGCGGTGGGGCTGCTGCTGATGCGATACTCTGGTGGCATGGCTGTTGCGGGCAGCGTGAGTGGCAGAGCGGGAAGCGGTGGCTCGTGGGCCGCGAGCCATTCCACGTGCGCCTCGCAGGCGTGAGGGGCTGTGCGGGCAGGCCAGCGCCAGTGATACTCTACGGCCAGAGCACGGGCCAGCGCTACGAGCCACCTGTAGTTCCCGATAGCCGCGCGCACCCAGATGGCACAGGGGTGGTTGCGGTGCGTGGGGCGATATCCGTGTTGCCGACCGGCACTGCTTACGGTGGTGGGGGCGGTCTCCAGGTCTGGCACGAAGCCCGGCTCCCAGGCCACGTGCTGAGCCGTCCAGAGCAGTTGTGTGGACTCCAGCAGCATCTTGATAACGTGCTTGTCGCCGTGCCATCTTGCGGCGGTGGCGGGGTCACACGAGAGGAAGAAGATGTTCATGTGGGGGGGACACAGCCTGTCCCCCTTGACTCCCTCGGCGAGTGGC
>RGVZ01000207.1 GCA_010029825.1 bacterium
GCGTGACCGCTATGGAGTGCGCCTGGAGCTGGACACTCTGCTCGGTGAAACAGACTGGCCAACTGGAACAACGGAGGGGGCACTGTGGGTGCCATGGCCCGAGGGGCGCGATGGGCTGGAGCGGGCAACACCGTGGCTATGGTTTGTGCGGATGTCGGCGGAGCAGATTCGGGCAGCACCATTCCTGTGGGCGCAGTGGGCTCGGCCCCTCTAATCCCAGGATATCTTTACTGGAGATGGATTTCTCTTTACAGAGCCTGTTTCCTGCTCTGTAGAAGATTTGAGACGCCAGCCGGTGCGCGTTGCTTCTATTTTAAACTGGTGGGGGCGAAGCAGCTGACGCAATAAAGAGCACACGGTATGCGGAGAACCGGGTGCGGCGACGGCGGCATTCAGGAGCTGTTGATGTGATGGGCGAATGTAGGGGCGAAACTGTTCAAATAGCTCAATAGGACACTCTGCCCACTCAGACCACTCGGCACCGCTCACTAATTTACATGAAGTCGTTGCTTCAAAAAAAGAAACAACTCTGACGAATGGCGGTGCGATGCGAAACTGTGCGCCCATCTCGTGAAATCTGTACACACACTCTATTGAATTCGAATAAATTGGTTCAACTTAGGCTGCGTTCAAGCTGCTACCGTACAATCACAAAGTTAAGACAGGCGGTTTCACCGCCTGTGATTGTACGGTACTACCCACAACAATAAGAATTGGATTATCTGCTTTAATAACAGATAGAGGTTGATGCCGCATGTCATTACAGCGGCGCTCAAGATATCCGAGACTACAGACAACTCCTGCTACCATCAGTGGAACACCGATAGTAGCACGTTCTACTGCTATTCCTGCTATTCCGCCACCAATCAGTAGCACAGCAGCGACCATGAATATGAGGGCTAGTCGTTTCATACCGTAGCTTTCCAAAGTGAAGACCTGTCGGTTTCCGGAGGAAACCAACAAATTTAGTTCGGAAAGCTACGTTAACGTACAATCACAGGCGGTGAAACCGCCTGTCTTAACTTTGTGATTGTACGGTACTGTGATCTGATCCTGGTTAGGCGCGGCACGACTCACATTTGCCTAGGCTAGACAACCAGAGCTACTCTCTCCTGAAAGAACTGCGATAAGATCTAGTAGCGTAGTGCGATTTAGAATCTGATAGATATGACCCTCGGCGCAGCATTGGAGCACGTACTGTTCAGCGGGAGTCATCGCAGCGCTGTAGATACGTACTACCAGCTCCAGCATAGCGATACAGTCCTCAAAACTGGCGCCGCGACTCCAGAGGACTAGTGCTGCCTCTGCTACGCCGACAATATCGCGCGCCACACAGGCCTTCTGGAGATGTTGCAGTATAGCGACGGGTGGCGTATTTACAAGCATCTGAATTTCAGCGGTGGTAACAGTTCCAGATGGAAGAGAACGACATATAATCGCAAACTGACGGGCATTTCCAAGACAGATAGATGCTATGAGAGATAACGAATCGGTTGACAAGATGGTTTCCGGTGCGTGGCGGAAAGCCATTTCGGCAGCACAGGCATGAAGCGCAACTGGGTATAGCTGAACAAGCACACAGCGGCTCTGAATCGGCTCTATGAAATGCTCGGGGCTCTGTGCGATGAAACAGAAGCGCGTCTGTTCGGCATTGAGCTCCAGGATACGACGAAGCGCCTGCTGTGTTACAACGGGGAGATTATCGGCGTCATCTACAATGAGCCAGCCGGTTCCAGGACGACGGCGACGCACAAATTCGGAGAGTCGCTGACGAATCGCATTTATTCCACGGTCATCAGCACTAGAGAGCCACATGGTCATGGAGGTCTGTTGCGCAGGGTCAGTGATCCCCTGTGCGGCGAGCTGCTCGGCAACCCATGCTGTGGCTAGCATCGTTTTACCGGTACCGGTGGGCCCCCACAGAATAAGATGAGGTGGATGCGTGAGGCGGCTTTTGAGGAAGTCAACGGCCTGCGGCTGGCCGAGGACGGCATCCATTGTGAGAGTGGGATGCCAGAATTTTAGGCGGGGGCTAAACTGGCTGATGTAAGAAAAGCACAATGACAACAGAGAACCTCTATGGCCTGCTAGGAGTAGAACGAGGAGCAAGTGCCGATGATCTCAAGAAAGCATGGCGACGGGCGGCACTTATCCATCATCCAGACAAGGGCGGCGATCCCGAGATCTTTAAACGTATTCAAGAGGCTTACACGGTGCTTTCCGACCCAGGGGCAAGGGCAGAGTATGATGCGACGGGGCGGGTGCGACGGGGCGATGATGCGCCGCCGCCACCACAGGATATCAGTGAAATTCTGGGGTCGCTGTTTGGTGGAGTGGGGGGAGGTGGCTTCCCGATCCCTATGTTTGGTTTTGGAGGAGGGGGCGCCGGCGCCGGCGGCGGTGGCCGACCAGCAAAGGGGCCAAATAAGGTTCATGAGATTGGAGTGCCACTGGCTGATCTGTGGGCAGGTAAGACATTCAAACTCAATATGAAGCGGGAGGTGCTCTGCGGACGCTGTGATGGGCGGGGCGGCACGCGGATGGAGAACTGCGGGGGATGTGGCGGGCGTGGCTTCCGAATACGACGGCAGCAGATGGGGCCAATGGTTATGATGGCACAGGAGGGCTGTGGGGAGTGTCGAGGGGCGGGGCAGCGAGTCCTAGAGCGGTGTGAGGGATGTGGAGGGCGGCGGGTGGTAGAGAGAGAGACAACACTAGATGTGCGGATTGAGCCGGGGATGCAGGAGGGAGATCGCATTGTATTTCCAGGGGCCTGTTCCGAGTCGCCGGATTTTGCTACGCCGGGCGACGTGATTCTAGTGATTCGGGCGGCGACAGCTGATGCGGGAACATGGGTGCGACACGGGGCAGATCTAACACTAGAGCTGACGGTGACGCTGGCCGAGTCGCTGTTGGGCTGGGAGAGACAGTTGGAGGGGCATCCATCGGGGACGGCTCTACACCTTGTTTGGACAGGAGGAGTTGTACGGGATGGAGAGCTGTTGCGCGTACCGGGCTGGGGAATGCCAGTACGTGATGGAGGGGCGAAGGGGGATCTGCGACTGATCTGCCGGGTGGCGACGGCGGATCAACCGGAGTGGAATGAAGAGCAACGACGGGCACTAGAGTCAGTGTGGCTGGATTGGCGGGCGCCGGTGGCGGCTGATAGATCACACCGGCCGATACGGGGATGACAGCATTCTGTTTATTGAGGCACCTGTGCCCCGCGGAACTCGCCGTATAGCGGGTTCACCGAGGCCTCCGTCACGAACTGAGGATTCTGTCCCGCATGTGGATACTGATCGCGGGCCAGGAGCATAGCGGGAGCATCATACGGAGACATGCCTCCATGTTGACGCCTGTGGCTGCGACGCCTGTGGCTGCGACGCCTGTGGCTGTGACGATAACGCCGACCACCGCCCTGCTTCGGGATAACACTCGGCAGCTCCGCAATATACGAATCTAGCCCGCCCTGCTCTGCCTGTACGCGGGCAGAACCGTCCAGCAGGAGTGCCGATCCAGTGCTCCAGGGAGCCATACCGCCCCGCTGACGATGACTGCGACGACGCCGGCGACCACCAACCAGGCCAAAAGAGGTGGTATTGCTGGGCATAGCGGCACAAGAGCCACCACCCCGCTGTCTGCGACGATGGCTCGCACGCTTGTGACTGGTGCGTCGGTGTCTGGCCATTCTCTACTCAGCATCAAGACTTTTCAATGGAGCACCTGGTCTCTCACTAATTGCAACCGCACGCCCTTTTCTCTGTAGCCGCCCCGCCAGCGTCGTCAGTGCGTTTGACCGCGGACCCTGGAGCAGCAGAAAGTGTGTGGCCTCCCGCTGAATTCGCGCGTCGCGCAGAATCCCAGCACGTCTTCCGCTGCGCACCCAGTCGGCGGCCACCAGAGAGACCGGCACACCCAGACGCCCGGCCCATGTAGCAATCACGTGACTGGATTCCGACTCAGCCGGTGCTACAATCTCATCAGGAGTGCCCCATGCCTCAAGAAGTGGGCCCAGAATATCCGCAGTAAACTCATCATAACGAACGCTGTTGCGAGTTCCGAGAACTCCTAACACCATTCGTGTGGGGGCCGGTAAGTGGGGTGGACTTGGAGTCCGGGCCCTCTTTGTGGCCATAGGAATATCGGGGCGTCCTAACCAGCCCAGAAGGGTCGGTGGTGGTGCTGTCATCGTTAGGGGGCTGTTGCTGACCGGGGGGCGTGCTGTCAAATTTACGCGCTGTCAAACCCCGCGACATCCTTTTTCTGCGTTGTCAGAGCGATGATGTAGATAGAGTTCTCAGTCTCTATGAGCATGTCAGTACCGGCTTTGTACTTCTTGACAATCGGGCTCGTATACTCCTCGCGATTCTTCACCAAAAACTCCTCACGGGTATCCTTGTCAACACCGATGAAGGCAGAGTTCGCCTTTGTCTCACGGTAGTAGTCCAGGAGAATAGGCTTATCCTTCTCCATAGCGAGCTTGGCGGCGTGGAGTAGTGTCTTCTCCGGGGGCAGATCGGCCAGGGTGACTGCAGCAGGGGTGGAGGCGGCAGCAGCGGAGCTCATCTTCTCTTCTGACAGTCGGATGGGGATGTTTTCAGATAGCCAGACGCACCAGGGGGGCACCCCTAGTTATCAGCATTGGCCGGGCAGGTGCCCTGCCACGAGATGCACTATGCCCCGGGGGCTCGCCCGCATCTTCTGCCGGAGAATTGCGGGTGCCGTGTCGGGTGGCAGTGGCACCGGTGCGGTTGTCTTTTTGCTGGTTGGAGCTGGCTCCTCCACATGGTCGCGCAGCACCTGATCGGCGTGTTTAGTGAAGAGAGCATTCATAAATCGATAAGCCTCCTCTAGCTGACAGAGCTGTCGGGCACCGGTAATGATAATCTTGCCCGTGCGGAACGGCGCGATGGTAATCTTCTTACATGCTCCGACCGACATACCGTCACCGTCGCCGTCGCAGGGGGTCGGGCAGACACAGATGCCGGGGGGTGAATCGGCGGGGCGGGTGGCGTTCCAGAAGTACTTGGTATTGACACCTTGATAGATAGTCGGCTCATATGTGCTCCAGAGGCCGTATTCACCGACAAGAATCTGATAGAGGCGGTCGCGACGAATCGCCTTCGGGAGGCCGTAGTCAGAATTAATCAGGCAGGTCTCAAACTTTGTGATTGTGGGCGGGGCAGAGGCCGGGGCCTCTGGCCAGACAGCGGCGACACCGATGGTCGCGGCGATGGTTGCGACTAGACGTGTCAGGGCGGCACGGGCCATCGGCTCAGAGCTGACACCGGTCATCTGGAAGCCGCCGTTCTTGAAGAGCTTGATATTCACCTCCTTCCACCGATCGGGGTGGGGCGTAATACCGGGAGGCACCGGGACAGTAGAGAGGTCCAGACGAAACACCACAGAGGACTGGTTGAAGAATCGTTTCTTGGTCTTCATACAGACATGTAGAATGTCATCGGCGCAGAGCCCCTTGCGCTGGCCGGCGAACTCGATTTTGAGGAGCCCCTCACCGATCCACCAGTAGGGAATCAGCGGGGCGCTGTCAAACAGCCGCTGGAGGTCGGGGGTCGCACCCAGGCCGCCAATGGTGGTCATCGTGCTGATACGGAGGGGAGTCGGTGTCAGGGGGACAGCAGACATCTTGTTTTAAGTGGGTCGGCAGGGGCTTTAGGTTGCCGGGGTCGTCAGTTTTGCGGCAACCGGGTTCCACGCGGCTGCCAGGGTGGCGGCAGTGGCCGCACGGTGAGACGAAACAGTGGCGCGGAGCCAGGCAGCCCAGGTGGGTTGACCGATAACGGCAGGAAGCCCCATCGCCGTCGCAAAAACCAGGACGTGGCGCAGAAGAATCCAGGCGGGGACGCGCTCCAGACCGTCTTCCCAGACCGCCTCCGTGCCCGCGGGGGTGGCGGGCGCATTCAACAGCCGCTGAAGCCACGGCAGCCAGATGTTGGGATCCTCTCCTTGTTGGGCCCGCTGAATGAAGGCACGCATGTCGCCCCGATTAATCAGACAGGCAAGCGGCGTCGGCAGTGGTGTGGTGCGGCCCTCGGCAGTCTGGATCGTTGTGAGCAGGTCGCGAATCTGACTGCTGGTGAGGTGCCCACAGAAGAGGGCAAGGGCCCGGGAACGAATAAGCGGAACAATACGACTGAGCGTATTACAGAGAAATAGAAAGATCGGCAACGGGGTGCCAGGCACCATCGGCGCATCCATCAGCGCGCGGAGAGTCAACTGGGCGGGCTCTGTCATTGTCTCCACTTCATCGAATATGACGATTTTGCGACGGACACCAATCCAGCTGGTACGGAGGAACTCGCAGATCCGTTCGCGGACTGTCTCTATGGTGCGTTCATCGCTCGCATTGAGGTACATTGTAGAGGCAGCGGTGGGGGCCGCAGGGTAGAGATCTGCAGCAAAGGCGAGTGCCAGAGTGGTCTTACCGGTGCCGGGGGGTCCGTGAAGAATCATATGGGGAGCGGAGTCGGGGCCGGTCGTAATAATCCGTTGTAAAAACGATTTTAGCGTCTCTTGGCCCGCGACGGCCGCGAGATGTGCGGGGCGATACTGTTCTGTCCATGGCGCAGTAGGAGATGGCGCATCTACATCACCAACCATGCCGCTTCGTGGTATACCTACTTTTCTGTCTGCCCCTCCTTGTAGATTTGTGGATGCCATCGTTGATTAGCCACCGTGAATTAAAGTTTAGGCGCTCGCAGGGGCCCATCCCTAGGCGCTCGGGGCTAAACTGGGGAGGGTCTGTTCTGAATAATGGAGTCAAAGCCGAAACGCGCACCGCGGAATAAGAAAGCTGTAGCGGAGCCAACAGCCCCCGCACTCTTCATTGATGAACTGCAGCAGCGG
>RGVZ01000208.1 GCA_010029825.1 bacterium
ATGACGGGAAGAGAGGATCCTTCGCCCTTCGGGCTCAGGATGACGGGGCGCCTCAGGATGACGGGGCGCCTCAGGATGACGGGCGTGTCACGCGAAGCACCACACTGCGGTAGTGCGTTCCGTCATATTTCAGGATCGCGTCTTCCGCGTCTTGCTCCCGCGCCATGACAATCGTCGCCATCGGAGAGCCCTCGGGGGTTTTGCCCATCTTGAGGTCGAGGACCTCGCCAATCTGTTCAAACAGGCGCCGGATGTCCGTTTCAGGCACTTGCCATTCGAATCCGGTCAAAATCAGCGTGGTTCCATCGGAGTTTTTCAATATACAACCATCTGAATTTATTGGTTTATGTAACAATTATTGGTTCCTTTTCATCATCTCGTCAAGTTTTCCGGAGAAATCCCGCCTTTCTCTATATTGGGACAATCGGGAGATTCATGGGCCAGCCACTCAAGAAACTAGCCGTGGAAGCGCCTCCAGTCACGCTGGAGAAGCGCGCTTTCGCACGCAACATGCGGGTCAATGGAACCTTGCCGGGAAAGTTGATTGATTACGACCGTCACGAGTCGATCCGCGCGGTCGCGACCGATGTCAGCCGCAACGGCCTTGGCATCATGGTTGATAAAGTCCTGCAACCGGGACAAGTGCTGACGATGGTGATGTCGGGCAAGAATTTGAGTTTCAAGGTGATTCACACGTACCCGCATCTGACACGCGTGGGGCATTTCATTTGCGGCCTCGAATTAATGGACCGAAGTGACAACCTTGAATCCATTTTCGCCGCCAACGGCTGCCTGTTATAAAGCGCCGGCAGAACTGATCAATGATTCCAGCCTGATCGCGCACCCTCCGAGATGCGCTTTGAACTTCTGGTAACTTTCCGCCGCGTCCATTGAGTAGCGTCCGCGTTTGATCGCGAGAATCAGACGATTCTTCGGGGAGTGCCGGGACTCCACGAACTCCGTGGCCGTGGTTTCATACCCCGCGGTCCGCAGCAGCATCACGCGCATCATGTCCGTCATCTCGGCGGCGATGGTCCGCCGCAATTCCGGGGCGTGGAATGCCGGAGCCATGGGGTGGGCGCGGCCTTCCGGGGTCTGGGCCAGTTCGCGCCACATGGCGGCGAGTTCGGCCTGGCAACAGGGTGACGCCGCCAGGACGTCCGCGCCCGCGGCGATGCCGAGGCCCAGCGCCTCGTCCGTCGCCGTATCGCAGGCGTGCAGGGCCACGACCATCTGCGGGCGTTTGAACGGGGCCAGGGCCGGCCTGCGTTCCAGGAGGCCTTCCCACGTGAAATCCCGCGTTGAGGCGACTTCAAAATGCATGTGTTTTTGCAGTTCCAGTTTGTCGGCCAGGGCACGCGACTTTTCGATGAGAGCTTTATTGGTGTCGATGCCGACGCAAAGAAAATCCCCGAATTCCAGATCGACTTTGTGTTTCAAGTACCAGGCCACGAGAAACGTCAGAAATGAACTGCCGCAACCCGCATCGAGAATCGCGAGGCTCTTGTGGCGTTGGCGCAGGTCCATCAAGGGCGCCTTCACCAATCCCAGCATGTGGTTGATCTGGACATACTTGCGCACGGCATCGGCCGGCATCGAGGCGTCGCTTGCGAGAAGGCCGATGGCCCGCAGAAAGGGCGCGTCCCCCGGAGGGACAATTTCGTATTTGCGACCAGACGTGATTTTAGTGATCCGTTCTGGAGTCCAGTGCTTTTCTGCGATACTGGAAAAATCGGCAGGTTTGCCGGGCTGGGGGGGCTGGGTCATTTTGGAGGTTTTTGAGCCTTTGGACATCAATCAGGACCTTGTTCGCGCGTTACCGGAAGTGGCACGTTCCGCCTTTGGGTACCAATCCGCGGGCGATGCCGCAAGGATCGCGCGCGCCGTGCAGCAGATCTCTGATTTTTACATTTCCCGGCCAACGGGTAAAACCCCCTACGAGTTGCCGGGGGCGCCGGCGGCTTACCTTCTTTATTACACCCTGCTCAATCACGTCCGATGCGCGGCGGTTTTCGCCGAGGCTCGAGATCTTGGTTTTTTTCATGGGATCAACCGGTTTGTTGACTGGGGGTCGGGCATGGGGGCGGCGTGGCTGGCCGTGCGCCATGTCGCCGGTGACTTGTTTTCATCGAGTTTCGCCCTGGACCGGTCATCACGGGCCTTGGATACGCAAATCGCGTTGCGCCGCGCCCTGTCATGGGAGGGCAAGTCCCACGACGTATCCGTGGATGAGAAGAATTTGCGCGCGTTTTTGGGCGACGGACCCGCGCGCGGGACGATGGCCGTTTTTTCCTATTCGTTGACGGAACTCGATCGTTTGCCAGATTGGGTGTTGGATCAGGAATCAATCGCGATCATCGAGCCGGGGACGAATCAAGACGGGCGCAGGTTGCTGGCGATTCGCGCGGACTTGATCGCGGCGGGTTACAAGATCTGGGCCCCGTGCACGCATCAGGGGGCGTGTCCTTTGCTTTCACACAGCAAGACTGACTGGTGCCACAACCGCGTCGAATGGTCGCAGCCTGATTTCTATCAGGCGATTGAGGCCCATTTGCCGATGAAACACCGGACTCTTGTTTACTCGTACCTGCTGGCCCGCAAATCCATCGTGCCGCCCCGCGCGCTAAGTGGTCTCGCCCGTTTGACGGGCGATCAAATGAGGCAAAAGGGCCAGACGCGGCAAATGGTCTGTCGGGGCAGTGAACGGGAATTCCTGTCGTGGCAGCATCGCCACGGTGAGGCCCCGGAGTTTCGTCGCGGCGAACTCGTGCGGATTCCCGGCGAAGCGGTCACGAAAGGCACCGACATCAGGGTGACCCCGGATGGCGAGGCTGCCGTCGTTCGAGCAAAAGCGCATTTTCAACAGAATCCCGATTGAACGTTTTTTCAAAGTTCGATCCAGTCGCGCGCGATCATGGCGCGAAAATCGTCGCTCATCTGGTGATAGTCAACGATGTCGACTTTGAACGGGATTCTGCTTTCCTGGAATGACTCCTTGATTGCCGCCATGACCGCGTCGGGAATTGCAGTGTTTGAAACCACACACAAGTCAACATCCGAGAACGGCTTGTTCCTGCCTGTCGCTCGCGATCCAAAGACGTATATTTTCCCTAAATGCCCCGCGATCCGGCGGATTTCCATGATCGAATCCAGATCGATGTGAGGCTTTTTCGGCGGAGGCTGTTGCAAAAGGAATCTTTCGATTTCGAGGTTTCGATTTCGAGGTTTCGATTTCAGGGATTGATACGGGCCAAAAAGTCCCGCATGGCGATCGTGAAATCAGGCAAAACGGAAAACACCTCTTCCGCAACCTCTCGCTTGTAGATGTGGGTCGATTTGTTTCGTTTTTCAAGGAATATGAACCACGGTTTCGGGTCGTTGATATAACCCTCGGCCGCGGCTTCCCGGAAGACGTCCCGCGGATGGTTTACCTCAGAGCCCTTGGCGCGCAAAAGACGCTTCATGGTTTTCCATGCCAGCTCGAATGTGTACTCAAATCGCTGAATGGCTCCGTCGCGAGCCAGGTCGTTGGTAACCTGGCCCATGGCATCAAGAAATGATTGATGCGCCATGAGCATTGGTTCGATGTCGATTTCCTGAATGAACTTTGGCACGACACCTCCGCGCTTTTTTGGAAGATTGCTGGAAATTCAAGCACACTTCCCAAAGTACGTCTACACTCCACCCGACTCACACCACCACGCACACCACCCCGACTCACACTACCTTTCATTGGGCAGGCCCCTGGCGCCGTCGTTCGAGCAAAAGCGCATTTTGATCGTCAATGACGACGCGGACGTCGGGTGATTCACGCCATTGGCGGACCGTTTCAGACACGGATCCGGCGGTGCCAGGCCAGTGCTGTCCGAGTCCGTTTTTTTCGACGAGAAGCCAACGGAAGGACGCTGGATCTTCCTTCGTGGCACCGAGGTGATGGATGTTTTCCCGATCGACGAGGCGGGGGATCAGGTTTCCCTGAACTAGGGCCTTGCCATCACGTTCTGCGAGGAGTTTGTCCGTCGCCTGGTCAAGGCTGGTCAGGCGCGCAGCGTCGGCCGGACAATGCCTCGCGATGTCCTTTCCCGTCCAGTAACGCAAGGATGGGCGCAGGGCCTGCCATGATGTCGCGACCAACAAAAAACTGGCGACTGGCCACAACCACCGTGGCGCGCGTTTTACAGGAAGCAACAGTGCGGAGGCAAACGCCAATGCCGTAACGGGAGCCACGCTGCGGTGGGAGAACCACCAGCCGCCAGCGACCCTGATGGCGAGCAGACTCGCGACAATTGCCAGTATGGGCATGGCTTTGATCAGGGCGGCGCGACGAAATCCGTTGTCACGAAACCCGGCCCACCACAAGGGCACCAGTGGCAACATCCATGACAGGGTCCATAAGGCGACCGCCATGAGTTTTTCGGGATCCGCAAGATAAGCCAGACCCTCGGCGTTTTCGACAGATCCCGTGTATTGGCCGGACGATCCGAGGATCATGGGACGAATGAAAAAGGCCAGGATCCCCCACGCGGTTGAACATGCGAAAAACCAGGCCGCGGGGCGTCTCTTTCCAGTCAGGAAGAGGGCACTCGCCGCCGCGATACCAACGACCGGATATTCTTCCTTGCAAAGCAAGCAAAAGAAAAACGCGACGATTGCGGCACGCCACCGTTCCTGCCACAGGAACCAGCACGCGAGTCCCAGCGGCAGGATCGACCATGTGCCCGGATGCGCGGGATAAGTCAGCGCGCCAAGCCCCGCGCGATTGAACAGGATGAAAAACGCGAGGAAAGTCGCCATCGCGAACGAGATCGCCCGGGCGCGCGCCATCCAGAAAAAAATTCCCGCGGTGGCGAGGGCCACGATCATCTCGAATCTCAGGATGATGCGCCCCGGGTGCGCGCCCAGGAGATTGATGTGCTTGAAGGGCAGCAGCAGGAACAGCACCGGATCGAGATGGTCGTTGAAGAGATTGATCTCGCGGACGCTGAGCCACGGATTGGGATTGGCGAAGGACAGTTGCCGCAGCGCCTGGCCGTAGATGCCCAGGTCATAATTGTTGACGCAATACCGCGTGAACGCTGCCTCGACCGGAATCCAGATGAGCACGGCACAGGCGGCCACGAGCCATGTCGCGGATATGAGCGGTGATTCAATCCATCGCGGTTTCATGCCGGCATTGTGGCACGGCTGAAGGGTTTGGTCATTTGGCAAAAAAAAAAACGGGGACTAAGGATTCCGCGTTTTGGTCCGACACAGAGGGCGAAATTTTTAATGGTCGGTTTTGCCAGGAGTATCCGCCATGTTTGGAATCAAGACCCGGCTTGTGGCCCTCATTCTTGGCATGTTGATCGCGTTCGGGAGTATCTCGGCCTTCCTGTATCTCCAGTCCATCGATCACCAGAAAGCAGCGCTGCGTGGCGCCTTTGGGGCATCGGCCAGTTCAACCGCCGACGCGATCGCGGCCCAGTTTTACGAGCGTTATGGTGACGTTCAGGCTTTCGGGCGAAATACTGTGTTTTATGGCAAGGACACCCCGCTCATGGTCAAGACCATGAACGGGTATGCAAAGGATTACGCGATTTACGACTTGATCGTTTTCGCCGACATGAAGGGGAATTTTGTCGCGTCCAACGACGTCTCGCCGTCCGGCAAGCCGCTCAAGGTCCGCCAACTTCAGGGCAGGAACTTCCGCAATGAATCGTGGTTTTCGGCGGCTGTTGAAGGCAAGACAACGGATGAGTCCGGCGGCGTGCAGGGAACCTATTTTGAGGGACCGTTCGTCGATTCCGTTGTCAAGGACGTTTATGGAACGGATGCCTACGGTACTGTTTTCTCGGCTCTTGTCAGGGACGATTCCGGGCGCCCTGTCGGCGTCATGAGCAACCACGCCAATTGGATCTGGGTCGAGTTGGAATTGATCAATACCAGTAACAAATTGAAGATTTCCGGGTTCGGGCGGTCCGACATTCTGCTGGTCAACAAAGCCGGACTCGTGATTTCCAGCGTTGACCGTGATTCACGTTCGGCCGATGGATCGGTCGTTCGTAATTTCGACGACATGTTGCTGAAATACAACCCGGTAAATGCTGGAGACGAAGGTGTGATGAAGGCCCTGGCGGGTGAGGTCGGCTCAATGGATTTCGTTGATCCCCGCAAGAAGACCGATCGCGTCTACGGTTACTCAGGATTCTCCGGGCCGAAGTGGGTCAAGTCCATCGGGTGGGGAGTCGCGGTCACGGATGACAGCGAGGAAGTTTACTCGGCGATCAACCGGGCAAGGAACATGTTCTTTACGTTCTGCGGTGTCGCGCTTTTGATCTGCGCGGGAGCAGGTGTCTGGTTTGCGACCGGACTGGCGACCCGTCTTGGCAAGATCATTCAGCAAGTCACCGAGGCTGTCGAGTCCGTGAACGACATCAGTTCCCAGTTGGCTGGCGCGGGGCATACTGTTGCGGCCGGCGCGACCGAGGCAGCCGCCTCGTTGGAGGAAACCGTCGCGTCGCTGGAGGAATTGAGTTCCATGGTGAAGCTGAACAGCGAGAATGCGAGTCAATCCTCCACATTGGCCGTGAAAAGCAGCAAGATTGCCGCGGAGGGCGGGACGGAAGTTGGTTCGCTTGTCGAGAGCATCATGGACATTTCGCAGAGCAGCAGGAAGATCGAGGAGATCATCAACATGATTGATGACATCGCTTTCCAGACAAACCTTCTGGCTTTGAACGCGGCGGTGGAGGCGGCTCGTGCCGGAGAACAAGGGAAAGGCTTCGCGGTGGTTGCCGAGGCAGTCCGG
>RGVZ01000209.1 GCA_010029825.1 bacterium
GTGGCGGTCGTGCTGTAGGTGGCCCCGGCCACCACCACGGTGACCGTGGCGCCGGCCTCGGCCGTGCCGCTGAGCACGGGGGTGGCGTCGCCGCTCAGCGCGGCCGAGGTGATGGCCACGGCCGGTGCGCTGGTGTCGAGCACCAGCGTCTGCGTGGCCGCGCCGCTGGTGTTGCCGGCGGCGTCGGTGGCGGTCACGCTCACGCTGTTGCTGCCGTTGAGGTTCAGGCTCGCGTACATCCGATACCACGTATTTACTTTTGCGTTGTAGTTGACGGCCAGCTCGTCGGTAAATGTGCCGTCGTTGTAGCGCATGACGCGCACCTTCCCGCGGGTGGCGTCGACCATTACAACGATATAGCGCGTCACGACTTGCCCCAGTTCGAGCGTTTGCGTGTAATTCAGCACGAGCCCGCCGTTTCGCGCCACGCCGTTTGTGCCGATTTTAAACTCGGTCATGATGGAGTGGTTTAGCGCCCAGTCTGTCGCGCAGTTTTTCAGAATCGCGACGTTTGTGCCGCCGATGCCTGCCGATACGTATGTGCCGTGATTTGTCAGCCCGGTTCCGATGTTGGCGTCAAACTCGCCGGGGTCGCAGTTTCCACACACGGGCGGCGCAGTCGTTTCTTGACCTGCGAATACGCCTGTCTGCGTGACAAAGTAGGCGTTGGGCTGGCACGAGCTGAAATCAATGCACAGCGGCAACGGCATGCACGCGTACGCTGGCGTATCCAGCGTTTCGTCGACGATCAGGTCGATTGCCGTCGTCGGGTCAGGCCAGCAGTACTCGTCGATAACAATGTCTGTCTCCACGTAGTTTGTGCCCGACCAGCGATACACCTTGTTCGTATCAAACGCAAGGTACAGCTGATTTGTTTCGCCGGCCGGTGGAAACGCGTTGAGGCTGCTGAACGTATAAATGTTTTCGCCAGTAAGCGTGCAGCAAAGATCTTTGAACTCTTGCGGGCGCTTGGGTTTGTTTGCGTCGCAGACGGCTTTTAAGCTGGTGTCGGTAACAATGTCGGCGCCGCCGCAGTTGGCGAAATTGATATCATTAAAGCCGTCGAACACGATATTGATGTTTC
The DNA here is from genome assembly GCA_010029825.1 of bacterium. Classification (GTDB taxonomy): domain Bacteria; phylum Bdellovibrionota_B; class Oligoflexia; order Oligoflexales; family RGVZ01; genus RGVZ01. The sequence continues at coordinate 1,085 of RGVZ01000209.1, forward strand.
CGTTGCAGTCCGGCGCCACACCATTAATAGTTTCAATAGGCGTCTTCGGGCACGTCCCGCTTTCTGGGCGCTGGCCGCAGGGGCCTAAGAAGAGGGCGAGCGGGTTGTAATCGCCCGTTACCAGCGCTGCATCAAGCCGAAAGACGATGGCGGGGTAGGTCTTGTTTTCGTATTCGATTGTTTCGTATTGCGCGGTAACTGGTGAACTGCCGACAAGATTCACAACGCCTTGCAGCGCTGTGCCAAGGTGGATTTTGCCCAGCGTGGGAATCGGCAGCGGGCGATATGGGCGCGCATTTCGTGGCTGAATGACTGTTTGTTTTGGCGTGCTGTAGCGACCTGTAAACGCCGTATCTGTTCCGGGGCCGAACGCCACCCACCCAGATACGCCGGGCACCAAGGCAGTCACGCTGTAATTCACGTAGGGTGTGATTGGCTGCGGCACAGAGACCGCGCAAATCGTTTGCCCTGCTGTCGCCTTAAGATCGTCAACAACGCCAAAGACGGCAGTCACGATACCGGCGGAGACCGTCAAGCCTTGCACGTAAAGATATTTGCCAAGCGTGTTTGGAAACCGAATATGGCAATCGACAAGAATGTCGTCGCGGATGAACACGCCAGCATCGTCCAACCCGCTCGATAAATCGTCGAGCGGGTAGCGCCGTGTAGACTGCAGGTTGTACCAGTTCTGATTACGTATAGACATGGCTTAGCAGGGCGCCTCTGTTTTGCCTTCTGAGTTGCAGTGCAGGGTTTGCACTGTTTCAGCCATCGCGGCGGGAGGCGGCAATCCGTCGCTTAAATCTTTGCCGCAATTTGTTAGTACAGGCGCGCCAGTGTTGAGGTACGTGCCGGTTAGTACGCCTGTGATCACATACGGCCCGCGGGCGCGCGTTTCCTCGACCGCCGTGTTGTTTGGGTCGAATTGGCTGAACTTCAAACGAAATTGCACGTACGCTGAGTCACCGGGTTTCAGTTGCGGAAACGCTGCTGAATACTGCAACCCATCACCACTGACGGTGATGCCAACAGCTCCGCCGCGGATTCCCGGCGCGTGCATCGTCGTGTAGCCGCACTCCAAGCTTGGCCGTACGGCTACTGACGTTTGATTCTCCGGGTCAGACGGCACTAGATCGCCGGCTACATTGAAGGTCACAGTAAGGCGTGTCGGGTCGACGCATGTTTCGCAGGGATTGCATAACATCATGACGACGTCGACGTACGGGCAACGCTGTGGCACCATAAACAATCGCAACGGCCGCTGAACGCTGCATGCGCGCTGATCGAGCCAGCGCGCGATGTTGTTTTCGTGCTCCGTACGAACTTTTTCAGCGCGTTGCCCGATGAGCTTATACCGGTAGCTCGTATCGTTCATGTACTTCGCCGTGTCTGAGTAGTCTTTGCAGCCACAGCACGGGTCGCAGTCGGCGCCAATTTGCTGCTGCGCTGTTGTCGACGGGTTCACCGGATACGGCGGCGAAACACCTACTGTCACAGGCCGGCGAATCCACAGGCAGTCTGTCGCCGACAGGCGGAAGTCGCCATCGAGCGCGGATACGCCGTTGATCTTTGTAATTGGTACAGTCGCGCCGCCGGGGCAGTTTCCGTAACGCCCGAGACCGCTGCCGGCGACAGCGCTAAAGTTAACCTTGGTATTGTTGCGGAAATTCTTCGTGGCGCGCTCAGTGACGGCGATTTCTGTGTTGTAGCCGTTAACGAATTTGAAACTGCCGGTGTAGCGCGGGCTTGTGGTCTGGCCGCTGCGGGCGCGGAGCGTCAGCAGGCGTTTTGGCATCTTGTACACAGCCCGCTCATCCAGCCGAGCATTCGCTGGCGCTAAATACTTGTTGTAGTTTCGTCGTGTGTCGTCGTCGGTCAGACCGCTGTCGTCGTCTGGCCACGTGGTGTAAGCGACGAGGCGGCACACGGCACGGGGCGTCTTCCACTCGTAGATTCTGTAATCAGCGCTCCAGTCCTGCGCGTTGAACGTCACGGCGCCGGCCGTGGTATCAAGAATGACACGTTCGTTTGCGTCGACAATTACAATGTCGGCAGCATGTGCCGTTGTCGGAAAACCGGCGGGCGGCGTGTTTTCAATGCAGCCCGCGCCGTAAAGATATTTAATTCGCAGTGGGTGTGCTGCCGGTGTGACTTGCGGGTCGTATTCGCCTGCGTCGTCGTAGGCAAGATGCAGGTCTGCCAGCAGGTATTTAATATCTGCCGACGGCGCAACAAGCGGATAATCCAAGCCGCTTTGCGGCTGAACTACGCCAAGTCCAGCGCGACCACGAGGGGCGGTTTGAAAGTCGGGGCACGTCATGGATCACCCCGTTGAGCAGCCAGAATCGCCGAGTTGGCTTCCAAGCACGACAAGACTCATCTGGGTCACCTCAGACCCGAGCCGCGTAATAAAGTTTTGCAGCGTGGTGACGCCGTCGCCGAAGCGGTTGATCTGGTCGATGATGGCGTCCAGCTCAGTGCAGCCACAGCACGGCTGCGCGCAGGTATCCGAGAACTTCAGGCCGTTACTCATCGGCGTGATCTGAATGCAGTCGTCCGGCGCCAAGATAAAGTTGCCGTCAGTGCTGCATACGCCGTTGATGCAGCGGATACACGACCCGATCTCTGGCACCTCGCAGTAACACTCTTCGTTCAGGTTCGTGTTTGCGATGGCGTCAAAAATGATCTCAGTCTCGGCCCCAAAGTTGGCGGCCGTGATTCGCACGTTGTTACCGGCTACCAGAGTCACGTCGCCGTAGATCGGCTCGCTCAGCTCGCCGTTGTTTGAAACGCGCAGCCGGGTGACGGCGCGGATCATCGGCCGAATCGCGTCGGTTTCAAGCTCGCCGCCGGCCTTATCGAACTCGTAGAGTCCGGGCGGCAACTGGTCTATCTCATCGAGGTTGCCGAGCACGACACGGCCGACGCAGTCGTCGAAGTCGCCCACGCCGCCGAGCGCGTATGAGCGGTTTGGCTGGTAATTGCTGCGGATGATGTTAGCCGCAGCAACGTCTACAGACTGCCCGTTGGCTGTGTAGCCAACGGTGATGTTAAAACCGGTCGGGGCAATTAATACGCTTTTGATATGAAAGTTGTTGGGCGCAAAATCTAACCCCGAGTGGATTGGTAGGTATAACGCAACAATGAAGCTGTCCGGCAGCCGAATTGTTCCGTCAACAGATGTTTTGGTGGCGCGCTCCGTCAGCGGGTACGAGCGCTGCGAATTGTGGTTGAGCCACTGTAGGTTCCAGTTTCCGATCGGCATGGCGGCTCACCTATTATGTCGCGCTATAGACGATGCCTGTGACGCGTAATACGCCGATTTCTCCGTAGACGTTGTCTTCCGTGCGACCGATTGTGACCAGCACGGTATCACCTTCGCTGACGGCAAACTCGTCGCTATCGCGCTGGATGACACGATCTATGTATAAGTTGGCGCTAGAGTCAAAGATCAAATTAGTGTCCGCTGTTTCAAGCGCCAGCCCGTCTGCCCCGGCACTCACCGGGAGCGCGAGGATTCGGCGAGTCATGTACAGCGAGGGCATTACCTTGCGTTGCGTCTGTGTGCCGTCGCGACCGAACAGTTGCACGCGGATACGCATTTTCAGATTGTCGCCGAGATTGCTGCCCGGAACGTTAAACCGAAGTCGCAGCAGGGACGCTTGATTTCCGGGAAAGCCGAGATACGGGATATCCATGTACAGACGCTCAACCGTATCGCTCAACCGGATGATTTGTGGAGAGATTTCGCGCTCAACCAACTGATCCGTGTAGTCGATGCGGAGAATGCCTTGGTGTAATGTGATCGGGTTGGTTGTGGTTAAATTGAACTGCTGCTTTTCTTCTGTTGTCAGCGTCCGCGGATTGCTGCGCGAACCGGTAATCGCAATCTGGTTCGACAGCGTAAATGCGCCCTCGGCAATCCAGCCGCGAGTCAACTGGTGTCGGTTTACGACGCCCTTCAGCGCTTGCCCGCCACGCGCGTCCCCCTCCGCGATCTGCAGATCTAAGTTCAGTTGCAAGTCGCCAGTAGTCGCCGGGTTGTCTGCGCAGTTGGTGATCGAGATCGGACTTGTAACAGTGGTCGCATCCGGCGTGCTTTCTGTTAACGTGCCGGTGTCGGCGTCAACGTCTTTAACGAGACTCGTCACACTGTTCCTGTCGTTTCCGACTAGCATGCGGAGATACACAACGGCAAGGCGCATGTTCTCTGTGCGCGGGCACTCGCCAACCGGCGGCGGATTCGGATCGGTGGTCGGTGTTTCCGGCCACGGCACATCACCGACACAGTCGCTCATCCACCAAATGCCGTTTGTGTCGCAGATCGCCAATCCGTTGCGACCCAGCGGAATTTCTGTTGAGCCGACGTGCCCGTCGCCCTTATCCCACAACATCGCAACCGATTGGATCGGCAGCGGCGGCCACACGTTCGACAGTGCCGAATGCGCCGCGATGTTGTAACCGAACAGCGCACCGTTAGGTGCTTTGCCGTTAAACACAGAATGGCCGGCCGGCAACCAACCGGGCGTTGCCGCAGCGACGGCGGCATTCTGCGGCGGCGTAATGACTACGCGCTCAACGTCGTTGATTGTTTGTGTCGCGGCCGTGCCGACCGGCGCCGTCGCTAGATCAAACCGATAGTGAATATGCTCGTCAATAAAGTCACGCACGTTCGGCATGACGACGACGCGCGGCACAGTCGTGCAGCTATCTTTCGGGCCTTGTACGTGACAAACGCTTACCGTAACAGCGGGACGCTGCTTTACGAGTTTGCCCGGTACTGCCGACGACAAGTAATAGCGGCCGGGCGTGATCGGCCCGTCGATCGCGTTTTGTAAGTCAGCAATATCGACAATTCCGCGCAGCACGATATCGCCGAGCGTTTCAGACTTTTTAGTGACGCAGATGCCGACGCAATCTGACGACGGCTGTACGACCAGCGTCTGTGTTTCCGGGTCGGGCGCGGCCGCGGCTAGCGCTTTTTCGTATCGGTGTTCAACCCAGTTCCAGAACACCGGCTGACCGGGCAACACATCAGGCGCGATGGTAGCGTTGCTGTCTACCAGCACACGGCCAATTGCGGCCGCGTCGAGCCGGTCTTTGAGGTAGTCGGTGCGTTCCTCCAGCGTGCGGTCGGGGCGGGAAACAATTCCCGCCTGCACCGGCTCGCCGGGGTTTACGTGCTTAATGTTGTGCAGCCAGTTACCGGACATCCTTGTCCTCCGGCAGTTAGTTGATTACAGGAATGCGACATCCCATGTGATGCCGATCTGCGATGACGCTTCCTTGGTCACCTGATGATTACTGTCAAATACTGTGCGCGCAAACACCACGTCTTTTGAGCGGTCGTTCAGTACGGGCGCGGCAACGAGCGCAGCAGCATACACGCGGCTATTGTTGCTGCTGCTGAATTGTCGTTCTTCGCCTTCGTAGACGACGCGCGCTTCCGACGTCTGCGCGAAAAATGTGAGTTGCCGCCTTCTTCAAATTCTTCAACTAAGCTATTCCATTCACCACATTCAGAGCATTTGCCCATCCATTTAAAATGCACGGCGCCACAGGCTTGGCAAGAATATGCGGTTTTTTTCTTGGTCATAAAGTGTGTTAAATTAGCTGGTATTAATTT
>RGVZ01000210.1 GCA_010029825.1 bacterium
TGGTGGCGACCCGCAGTGTGACGAGGCGACCCAGTGCGCCGCGAATTTCCTTGGCCGGGGATACCGGTACTACATCCCCCACGCTTGCGGCGGGTACTTCTGGACGCGTCCCGGAAATGTCCTTTACACGGCCCCCTGAGTCAGGGTTAAACCCTCGCATCCAATTTTTTTTGTGAGGGGTTTTCCGTGCTCAGGAACCGTTTTTTTGTCGCGTTGTCTGTTTTGATCCCGATCTTTGCTGTTGCCTTTGGCGCGGGGGCATCCGGTGCCCGGGCCAGCGTCCTGTGGCGCAACTGTCCGGAGGCCGCCTATGAAGAGGCTGCCAACGTCGTGGCCGAGATGCGCAGTGACTTGAACCGGGGCATTTTCTCGGGCAGCGACATCATGACGGCCGAGGTTTTGATGCTGGACACCGGATACTGTGCCGGCCGCATCGCCAAGGCTGAATTCTGCGCGCGCAAAGCCGAAGTCATCAACTCCTACGCGGAATCGATCCGCCGTTTGACGGACCGGGGCATCAGCTCGATCGGCGGACGTCAGGTGTGGGTCTCCTGGGCCGCGGAGCATGCGACCGTCTGCGCCGGAAAATAGTGGCGAGAACAGCGGCGGGGTCCACCCGTCGTTGCTGGAGCGCAAGATCATCCATGTGGACATGGATGCGTTTTACGCGTCGGTAGAGATTCGTGACAATCCAGAACTTTCCGGGCGACCTGTCATTGTTGGCGGGTCGCCCGATTCGCGTGGCGTGGTCGCGACGGCAAGTTACGAGGCGCGTAAATTCGGCGTGCGATCGGCAATGGCGTGTTCGCGCGCGGCGCGCCTGTGTCCCGGGGCGGTGTTCATCCGCCCGGACTTCGAGAAATACCGCGCGGTGTCGACGCGCATCCGCGAAATTTTTTCCCGCTACACAATGTTGATCGAACCGGTGGCCCTGGACGAGGCCTATCTGGATGTCACAGACAACGCTGATGGACTGTACGCGGTGCAGATCGCGAAAAAGATCCAGCAAGCAGTCCGCGAGGAACTGGGTCTGTCGTGCTCGGCCGGGGTCGCGCCGAACAAGATGCTGGCCAAGATCGCGTCGGACCTGCGCAAGCCGGGCGGGATCAGCGTCGTTTTGCCGGCGCAGGTGGTCGGGTTCATGCGGGCATTGCCCCTGCGCAAGATCAACGGCATCGGGCCGGCGACGGAGCAGCGCCTGGCGCGCCACGGCCTGCGCGTGTGCGGGGATGTCTGGGAGAAAACGGCCGGAGAACTTGCCGGGATGTTTGGCGAGCGCATGGGGGCCTGGCTGGCGGATCGCAGTCGCGGGATTGACGGGCGGCGTGTCCAGACGAGTCGCGAGAGGAAATCGATTGGTTGCGAGGAAACGTTCGCGCGCGACGTGACGGCGCCGGAGATTTTGCGCCAGGAACTGGCAGGCGTCGCGCGGCAACTGGCGGCGCGGATGGAAAAACGCGAGTTGTCGGGGCGGACGTTGACGTTGAAAGTGAAGTACGCGGATTTCACGCAGGTCACGCGGGCAGAGACCCTGGACGGGGGTGGGGTTTTCAGCGGGGGCGACGCCGGCGGGATTTACGCGGCGGCGTTGGGGTTGCTGGAAAAGACGGAGGCGGGCCGTCGGCCGGTGCGGTTGCTGGGGCTTGCGATCCGCGTGGTTTCCCGTGGATCGAGTTGACATGCGGTCAAAATACCGCGTAAAATGACCGCATGGTGATATTAAATCGTAACATCCTGAATATTATCAAGAATTCATCGAAGTCCTTGCTCCTGCTGGGGCCGCGTCAGACCGGAAAGTCGACATTGCTTCGCGCGCTCCATCCGGAGCTCGTGATCGACCTGGCGGACGAGCGTGAGTTTTTGAGCTTCGCGAGAAACCCGGGGGAGATATTTGCCCGCGTCGAGGGGCGAGGGCTCCGGACGATATTGATCGACGAGGTCCAGAGGATCCCCAGTCTTCTCAACTCCATCCAGTCGCTCCTCGACAAGGACAAGAGTCTGCGATTTTTCCTGTCTGGATCGAGCGCCCGGAAAATGGCTCGCGGGCAGGCCAATTTGTTGCCGGGTCGCGTTATTTCCCTGAAATTAGGACCGTTGGTCGCCGCGGAGCTGGACTACCGGTTGAACGAAGGGCGGGCCCTCGGCACGGGAACCCTCCCCGGAATTTATCTGGATGAGTCGCAATCGGATCGACTCGCGGTCCTGGATTCCTATGCCGCCACTTATGTGCGGGAGGAGGTCCAGGCTGAGGCTCTTACCAGAAACCTGGAGGGCTTTTCGAGATTCCTGTTTGTCGCGGCCAGTCGCGCCACGGACTTCCTTGATTACGCAAAATTGGCGAATACGAGCTCCATCACGCGGCAAAGCGCGATCAGGTTTTTCGAGATCCTGGAAGAAACCTTGATCGTTCACCGGTGTGACGCGTTCGCGAAATCCGGCAAGCGTAGACTTGTGCAACACCCGCGATATTTCTTCTTTGATAATGGCGTCCTGAACGCGCTGCTCGGGAATTATACGGTTTCCGATGACCGTATCGGGATGCTTTTTGAGAATCTGGTCTACACCCAACTCTTGAACAGCGCCAATGCGACAGGGAAACGTATCAGGATCACAAACTACCGGACCGAGCACGGAGCTGAGGTCGACTTTGTCTGCGAGCTGGAAGGCGAGGTTTGGGCTATCGAGGCCAAGGCGTCGAGGAATATCGGCCGGGACGATATCTCGGGACTGAAGAGTTTCGCCGATTTTTACAAAAAACCTCACCGGGCGGTCGTCGCTTACATGGGAGCGCACGCGAAGAGGATTGACGGCGTCGACGTGTTGCCGTGGCAGGATCTCTTAAGAGCGATGAAGATTTAACGGGAAGATTTTGCGGGGCTTTTTGATTGAGTTGCAATAGCCTGTGATTACAGGAAAAAATCGAATCTGTTCATCTTGTCGCGACGCCGTCCGATAAGTGAGGCATGTTTTTTGGGAATTTCCATCGTCCATCAGTGATCCGGTCCGCGCTGGCCTGCGCGGCGATCCTTTGTTTGCACGCGTGCGCCGACAGTTCGTTCAGTGGTTCGACGGCAACGCGCAGCCCGAAAGTCGAGCAGACCCAGTCGAGCAACGGTTTGCCGGCTCCATCGGTCGCGCCGCAGGCGACTCCAAACCCGCCAGGACTCGATGTTATTGAGGGTGGCGCGCCGGTCAGCAAGGTCGGCATCAACATGGACGACCGCGGTGGCAGCGTCGATTACAACGACACGGCCTACTGCTTTACTTTCCGTGGCGCGATCAAGGGCGCGCAGATTGTCTCCGCGGCCAAACAAAAGATCCAGGTGCGGCGAACCAATCGATCGGGTTGTTCGCACCAGATGGAAATTCGTATTCTCGATGCCAGCCGTAACCCGAAGCAGACCATTCCAGACTATTCTGGCAGCAACCAGGACGGCCAACTGGCCCTGGATGTCGAGCGCGGGGATTTTATCGAGGTGATGGCGCGCTCTTTCATTTGCAAGGGGACGACGAGCACCCGCGACATTCCGATGACGGATCCGACGTATTTCAAGATCGCGGCGAACGTCTGCAACAACACCGGAAATTGAAGGACGTCAGCGGAATCGAATCACGCGAGAAATATATTGCTGTTGACGATGAAAGCGTACGTGCGTATATTTGATACGTACGTACGTACGTATTTGGATGGAGGGACTCCCGTTGAGACTAACTGCGTCGAAATTGCGTCAAGAGGTCTACAAAATCCTGGATGAAGTCATCAGAACCGGGAAACCGGCTGAAATTGAGCGCAATGGCAATTTGTTGAAAATCGTGGCTGTCAGTAAACGGTATTCCAAGCTCAGCAAACTCAAACCAAGGAAACTGACCAAAGAGAACTCAGATAATTTCGAGCACCTGGATTGGACTCAGGATTGGAAGCCTCGATGATTCATTTCTTGGATACGAATGCCGTCATTTGGCTGTATCAGGGTGAAGTAGACAAATTCACTGAATCTACAAAGGCGCGACTGGAAGACAACGATCTCTTTATCTCGCCGCTTGTTAAACTGGAACTTCAGTATCTTTATGAAATTGAGCGAATTCGGGAAAAGGCGGACAAAGTAACGGCATCGCTTTATGATCAAATTGGATTGCAGATTCATAACATTCCACTGAACGTACTCATCGAGCATTCACTGAGCGAGTCATGGACACGCGATCCATTCGATCGACTCATTACCTGTCATGCCCGAATTGAAAATGGATATTTGATCACCCGCGATCAGTACATTCGCGCAAATTACAGCAAGGCAATTTGGTGATTGTGTAGTGCGTCCTCAGGCCGTAGCGGCTGTGGTCGCCAGGTCGGCGTCCGTGGTATATACCGATACGGAGTCAAAGTGTAGTCGAGGACGCGCAGCTCAATTCCGGATCTTGTCACGTTGAAACGCGCCAGCGGGCGGGATCAGGACCGGGAAGGCGTCAAGGCACTCGAGGGACTTTTGAAGGAGGGCGCCAAATGAAGAAGTCGCTGCAGAAACACAAGCCCCGTGATACTGCGACGCGGAGGCCGACTCCGGATGAGGTGGTCGAGTTCCTTGAGAATTTCCGGCAGCTCATGCGGGATTGGCTGGCAAAGTGATCAAACAACATCTTGTTTTGTGCAGGCCCGGATTCGCCGGCGCGTTGGCGGCGGAATTCGCCGACCGTTGGGGGGCCGAGAGCCCGGAATGTGGCGCCGGCAAGGTTGTGCACAAGGCGGCGGTGGCTTTCCCGGAACGGGCGAAATTGCCGCCGTTGGCGCAGACGGTGTTCGCGCGGCAGTACCTGCCGTCGGCCATGCGGTGTCCGGGCAGTGACGAGGCTGTGGTCGCGTTTGTGATGGGGCGGCTGGAGACCCTGGCGCGCCGGGCAAAGGGGAAGTCCGCCCCGAAACAAGAGGCCGGGCAGTGGACGCTGCAATGCTTTGCCATCGACGACGACCCGGCGATCGCCCGGGCGATCAAGATCGAGAAATTGTTGATGGCGGCCATCCGCGCGCGGATGCCGGACCTGCCAAATCAGCATGCCCAGATTTTCATCGCGGGACCGGATGAGGCCTGGGTGTCGATGATTTCCATCTCCGCGTGGGCGCATGCGGGCATTTCCCCGCATCCGGGCGGCATGCGCAGGATGCGCAAGGTCCCGGGGGCTCCGTCGCGGAGTTCCAGCAAACTGAGCGAGGCCCTTGAGTTCTTGAAGGACGCCGGGGTGGAACCAGCCGCGGGCGAGACCGCGGTTGACCTGGGCGCGGCACCCGGCGGGTGGACCCTCGTGATGGCGCTGCGCGGCGTGGATGTGACGGCGGTCGATCACGCGGAACTGGATTTGCCGGCGGCGTCGAAAATGAAGGGGCGCGTCACCCACTTGCGCGAAAACGGCCTCAAGTTCAGGCCGGATGAGCCGGTCGACTGGTTGTGTTGCGACATGGTCATGGGATCGCGCCAGACCCTGGACGTGCTGGCGGCGTGGATGCGGGGAGATGGCCTCATGCGCCGTTTTGTCGTCAACATCAAGCTGCCGCAGGCGGCCGAGAACCCGTGGCCGGCGGTGAAAGAGGCGCTGGAATTGTTCGCGGAACACAAGTCGCGGTGGAAGATCCTCGCGGCGCGGCATTTGTTTCATGACCGCAGCGAAGTGACTCTTTTGGGCGCGCGGTGATTTTACCGGGAATGAATGGAGTTGATGCGGTGATGTTGGCTGTCCGGTTATGGCGGTTGCGGTTTGTGTCCATCTTGTCGGCGGTCATGCTCGCCGCGTTGGCGGGGGCGTGCGGTCGCGACGACGTTGGATCGGGGTTGGAATCGGCAGATGGCGGCCTCGTATACGTTGCGGGCACGCGTGCCGCGCCGCCGTTGCGGGCCCCGGGACCGGGGGCGGGCGCGTGGAACTCAACGCCGTGGACGATGACCCTGTGGAGCGAGGCCCAGGCGATCAGGGCGTACCTGGCGACGGATTTCGCGCGGCAGAAATATGGGCGTGAGGCGTGTGAGGCCTTCTCGCATTATTTCGACAATACGGGACTGATCTGGACGTTTGACGCGGGAAAGTTGGGCCAGGATGTGCCCCATGTCGGCGCGGTGATGGATCGTGAGATCGCGCGCGCGGCGGAATTCGCGCGGGAAATCGCCCGGGAAATTACGGGCGCGAATAACGGCCGTACAGTGACAGAGTTTACATCGCGGGAGGCGTTGCCCGGCCGGGTCGAGCGCGCGCAAAGCCTGAACTGGTATCTGGCCGTCGCGGATTTTTCTTACTATGTGACGGGCCGGGTCGAGCGCGACGCGTGCGGGCACGGATGCGCGCGGGCCGAGATCATTTTTCACGTTTGGGACCGGTACGACTGGGATCCAGGGCCCATCGTGCGCATCCATACACCCGCGGGTCCGGTCGATGTGGACCAGGACCACGTCGGAGAGTTCCACCGCCAGGGCATCGCGAAGGAATTCACGAGCCTTGGATTCAAAAGATTCAACTTTGAGTTGCGGGATTTGGAGCGGACGACGGGTCTCGAACCCGCGACCTCCAGCTTGGGAAGCTAGCGCTCTACCAACTGAGCTACGTCCGCCTGGGAAGGCCCACGATAGCGGTTCTGCCGGGGGGCCGCAATACCCTTTAAAAACTGCCCCTAACCGCTATTGATCGGAGCTCGGCAAGCTCCGGCAATTCTTCGTTTTTCGCAG
>RGVZ01000022.1 GCA_010029825.1 bacterium
ATCGTCTCGTCGCCGAATCTTTTCCATCTCCGGCCGCGATCCACTCGCGACGATCGCAGCTTCAACGTAGTGTTTCTCGTGCCCACGGGGGTCGGAGCCGAAATCGGGGGGCACAGCGGTGATTCTGGGCCCGTAGGGAAACTGCTGGCCGCGGCGTGTGACACGCTGATCACGCACCCGAACGTCGGCAACGCGGCCGACATCAATGAGCTTCCAGCGAACGCGCTCTACGTGGAAGGGAGTGTCGTCGCGGACCTGCTCATGGGGAACGTCACCCTGCGGCCGGTTCGGGCGAACCGACTGGTTCTCCTCATGGAGCGGCATGCGGATCCTTGGTTCATGGATGCCACGGTGAACATGGCCTCGGCGGCGAGAGCGGCCGCCGGATTCGACGTGCGGGAAGTCGTGGTGCTGGAACGAAATTTTGCGATGCGCTCCGAGTACGCGGCATCCGGTCGTGCCGCAGGCGTCGTGGAGGGTCTGGAAAGCGTCTTCAGTGCACTGGATCGTCGCCACGGAGAGTTCGACGCGGTCGCGGTCGCGTCTCTGATCAAGGTACCTCCTCATTACCACAAGGACTATTTCGCCGATACCGCTGACAGCATGGTGAATCCGTGGGGAGGCGTGGAGGCGATGCTCACCCACACGCTGTCCCGGCGATATCGCGTGCCCACTGCCCACGCGCCGATGATGACGTCTCGCGAGGTGCAGACGCTTGACTTCGGTCCCGTGGACCCCCGCAAGGCTGCGGAACCGGTGTCGTGTACGTATCTCTTCAGCGTCCTGAAAGGTCTGCACCGGAGTCCCGCCATATGTCCGCCGAATGGCGAACCCGGGGCCGGGGGTCGTATCGGCGTGGAAAACATCCATTGCCTGGTGATTCCCGACGGCTGCGTCGGACTTCCGACGCTGGCCGCCCTGGCCCAAGGAATCCCCATCATCGCCGTGCGCTGCAACCGTAACTGCATGAAAAACGACCTTCGGTTACTGCCCGGTGCCGACGCAGGGGTTGTTCTCGTGGACAATTATCTCGAGGCTGTCGGGGTGTTGACCGCGTTGCGCAGCGGCGTTTCGCTCGAGTCGGTGCGCCGGCCGCTGGACGCCACACGCTTGACGTTCGAAGCCCGTGACTGAATCAGCAGTACATCGGTTCATCGCCTTCATCAGCCGGCGCGAGGAGATGGCCCTCTACGCGTCCCTGCGGCCACGGACTGAGTTCACATACGCATCCTTTTCAGCCCTGGGCCCCGACGTCGTCCATGTCGACCCCAGGCACCTCGATGCAAGCATCCGGCGATGTGCCGACATGCACCGGATGGCACCATTCACCGCGGTACTCAATCGCAAGGAGAAATGTGTCGTCCCCGCGGCGCTGCTCGCGACGGCACTGGGCCTCCCGCCGATCACCTCCGAGCCGAACGTGGCGCGCGACAAGTTCGCCATGCGTCGCGCGCTGAACGGCGCTGACGTCATTCCCCGGACGACACTGGTGCGCGAGGCGGGGGACCTGGAACTCGTCGAAGCGGACATGTTTCCATGTGTCATCAAGCCCCGCTTCGGGTTCAACAGCCGGTCGGCGGTGCTCGTGACGGACCATGGAGAGCTCGCGAGCGCATACGCGGAGCAGCATGCTCGCTACGCGGCCATCCCCAAGCAGGACGGCACGAACAGCGACTTCGTATGCGAGGAACTGGTCCGCGGCTCCGAGCACACGGTCGAGACCCTCGTCAAGGACGGCCTGCCCCTGTTCCACCTGGTCTCCGACAAGCTGCCGATGACGCCGCCGTTCTTCGTCGAGATTGGTGACGACATGCCGAGCAGGCTGCCGGCCGCCGACCAGCGGATATGCCGCGTGGCGACGGAGCGCGCGATCCAGGCCCTGGGAATCCGCAACGGCTGGACCCACACCGAGGTCAAACTGGACGGTGGGCGTGCGGTCGTGATCGAGTGCGCCGCCCGGATGGGCGGTGGCTACTTCGAGAACCTGTTCGCGCTGGCCTACGACCTGAACCGGCTGCGGATGCTGATCGATCTCCACGTCGGCTCGCACGCGGTTGCACCGCCGGAGATCCGGCGCCACGTCGCTGCACGTCGGATCGTGGTCTCCGGCCCCTCGCGCTACCGGGCGTTGGAAAATGCCGCGACGCTCTTCTCTGACCCCCGCGTCACTCTCGTCTGGCCGTCGGCGGTTTCCCACATCGACCGGGAATTGGCCGGCCCACCGCACGACTTCAACAACACACTGTGCGAGTTCATCGTGTGCGGCAGGTCGGGCATGGAGGCGGCAGCGCTGGCCGACGAGATCGTCGCGAGCGCCGTGGTTCGGACTCAGGGGTCATGAGCGACGTCGCGAGCCTCTCCTGCGTGCTCGTCGGAGAGTCCAACCTGCTGGTCCGCTGCGCGGAGACATTGACCGGCAGAGGCCATCGCGTCGCGGCCGTTGTGACGGCAGAAAGCACCATGGTGCACCCCGGGAGCGTCCACCGCAGCTTGGCGGAAGCGATGGCCGCTCTCGCTTGCCCGCCGGATGTCATCTTCAGCATCGTCAACAGAGCAATTCTGACGCCCGACGAGATCGCGTTCGCGAAACTCGCTGCGATCAACTATCACGACTCGCCGCTTCCGGCCTACGCGGGTGTCAACGCTCCGTCCTGGGCGATCCTGCACGGGGAGTCGAGCCACGGCGTGACCTGGCACCGCATCGGGCGTGGCATCGACGACGGTGAGATCCTGGTACAGCGACGCTTCGCTGTCGACACGGATGAAACCGCCCTGTCGCTGTCCATGAAGTGCTTCGAGCACGCACTGGCGACGTTTGACGAAGTGCTCGATATTCTCGAGAAAGGGGACGTGCGCGGGACGCCGCAGAATCCGGCGCAACGAACCTTTTTCGGACGTTCTCGGCGGCTGCCGAGACAGGGCATCATCCGCTGGACCGACACCGCCGCGGAGATTTGCCGCTTCGTACGCGCGGGCCACTTCGGCCCGTATGCCAACGACTTCGGCGTGCCGAAGGTCCTGCTTCCCGACGGGTCGCTCGCGGTCGTCACACAGGCCGTGATTCTTCCCACCCCGACGAGCGGGCCGTCCGGCACGATCGTGGATGTCGATCCGCGGTCGATGCGCGTCGTGGCCGGCGATGGCGTGGTGCTGAACGTCCAGGGTATGGTGCGGACCGATGGCCGCGGGTTCGAAGTTCCGGGGAGCATGCGAGGGGCCCGGTTGCCACTGCTGCCGTCGGCCACGGAGGCGGAAATCGAGTCCGCCACCGTGCGTGCCGCGGCGACGGAGGATATCGTTCGCGCGTCGCTGCACGACCTTCCGGCGCCGGTGCGGCCCCGCGGGCTTCGTCCGTGCAAGTATCCCGACGCGGACGAGCACGTCTTCGAGCGTGCAGCGGCACACGGGAAGTCCCCCGGGCAGGTGTTCGCACCGATTCTGGCACGACTCGCGATCTTCAACGGAGTGGCTGAGTTCACGGTCGGTATCGTCACCACGGCCCCGCCGGCGTTCATGACCTCGATCAACTTTGTCACCAGTTCCTTCGTGGTCAGGTCCTTGATTCCGGGGCGGAAGTGGGCGATCCCGAAGTATGGGGTCACTTCGCCGACGGACTTGTCGATCAGGTAGTAGGCGCTCAGTCCGGAGAACGCCTTGCCCAGCTGCCCGTCGAAATCACAAGGCGCCGCGGGGAAAAAAACCGTCGAGTTTGGTTTCTCCAACCCGTTGAAAATCCTGCCGAATCCGTTCGTCCCGGCGCCGCGCTTGGTGTCGGCCTTCGCCGGGTTCTCCAGTTGCAGGGTTTTCGCAAGGTCCGCGGTCGGAAGTGGGCCAAGGTTCTTGAATACCTTGGGGTGATTCCCGAACAGGATGTACTGGGCCTCGAGCGGGTTCAGGATCGACTTGTTCAGGCGGTCGCAGTCAAAGTTTGGCGGATCAAGTGTGGCCGCCGACTGGGTCTTGTTCATCCCGATGCCGCCGAAAAACAACTGCCCGTCGCTTATGAAGAACGGAACCGGCTGCTCGCGGTCGAAGGACGCCACGACGAGGAGTTTTTTGCAGGCCGCGAGGGCTTCTGCCGGGTCCTTTTTGGTTGCGGCCGCGGCGGCGACTGCCTCCCTTTTGCACTGGCTGTAGAGGCTGATCGCCGGGAATCTTTCCCGGCAGGCGTCGATGGCGGCGTTGAATTTAACCTGATTGATGAGCTTGGAGTTCAACGCAGTTATTGCCGCCTGCTGGCATTCCTTGTAATTGGCATTGGCGGTCTTGATGCGTTTGACCGTCGCCGGGGTCAGCCCCTCGACCGGGGCGGCCTGAGATATCGGGGCGAAGAACGGGACCAAAGAGGTCAGGCCCGCGCAAGCGACAATGATCAGGGCATTCTTGTTTGACAAAGTGCTCATGTATCCAATTTAAGGTAACCGCAGGTAATTTCAAAGTTTTGTTTGCCGGGAGGGATGAAAAATGGCTTCTTTCGACATCGTGAGCGAAATCGACATGATGGAAGTCGAGAACGCGATCAACCAGGCCCAGAAGGAAATCGCCCAGCGGTTTGACTTCCGGGGCGGCAAGAGTTCCATCGAGCTCGACAAGCCCGGCAAGAAGATCAAGATCGTCGCTGACGACGACATGAAGCTGCGCTCGATCCACCAGGTGATCTCGGCAAAGATGGCCAAGCGCAATCTGGACCTGCGCGCGCTCAAGTACGGCAAGGAAGAGGCGGCTACGGGGAACACCATCCGCCAGGTGATCGACATCAAGGCCGCCATGGAAAAGGAAGAGGCCAAGGAGGTCACGAAGGCGATCAAGGACTCGAAACTGAAAGTGACCGTGGAAGTCCAGGGTGACCAGGTGCGGGTGACTTCGAAGAGCATCGACGAGTTGCAGGCGACGATCGCCATGCTGAAGGGCAAGGAACTCACGTTCCCGCTCCAGTTCATCAACATGAGAAGCTGATTCAATTTTTTTTCGGGGCAGGTTCAGGACATGGGATTCAATTGCGGCATTGTTGGCCTTCCAAACGTGGGCAAGTCGACCATCTTCAACGCGCTCACGTCCGCCGGGGCGGCGTCGGCGAACTATCCGTTTTGCACGATCGACCCGAACGTCGGGCGTGTTGACGTCCCGGACCAGCGCATGCAAGTCATCGCCGATCTCGTCAAAACCAAAGTGATCGTCCCGACCAGCATGGAGTTTGTGGACATCGCCGGTCTTGTGCGCGGGGCCTCGAAAGGCGAGGGTCTTGGCAACCAGTTCCTGGGGCATATCCGCGCGACGGACGCCATCGCGCACGTCGTCCGATGCTTCGAGTCAGGCGACATCGTGCACGTCGAGGGATCTGTTGGTCCGACCCGTGACATCGAGACGATCCAGACGGAACTCGTTTACGCGGATGTCAGCACGGTCGAGGCGGGGCTTGAGCGTTACCGGCGCCTTGCCAAGAGCGGCCAGAAGAAGATCACGGCGATCCTCGCGATGCTGGAGGCGCTGAACACGCATTTGCAGAAACTCGAGCCCGCGCGCACGTTCAGCGTGGAGCCGTTTGTCGGTGATGTCCTCGAGGTGCGCGAAGCGTACAACGAATTGCACCTGCTGACTTCGAAGCCCGTTCTTTATGTGTGCAACGTGGACGAAGACATGGCGGCGGGCGACAAGGACAACCGGTTGACGCTGGAAGTGAAGGAATACGCGAAGAAGGAAGGCGCCCAGGTGGTGATCATCTGTGGCAAGCTCGAGGAGGAACTCGGTCAACTCGATCCGCAGTCGCGCCAGGAGTTGATTGACTCACTGGGCATGAAGGAGCCGGGACTGAACCGCATGATCCGCGCGGGATACAACACGCTCAATCTGCAGACGTATTTCACCGCCGGCGAGAAGGAAGTCCACGCCTGGACGTTCAACCGCGGCGACAAGGCACCAAAGGCCGCGGGCAAGATCCACTCGGATTTCGAGCGCGGCTTCATCTGCGCGGAAGTTTATTCGTACGACGACCTGGTCAAGGCGGGTTCGCGCCCGAAACTCAAGGAAATGGGCCTGATGCGGGTCGAGGGCAAGGAATACGTCGTGAAAGACGGCGACGTCATGGAGTTCCGGTTCAACGTTTGAACCAGGCCATCATCCTGAGCCGAGGGCGAATTCGTCATCCTGAGCCGAAGGCGAATCCGTCATCCTGAGCCGAAGGCGAAGGATCTTCTCCTCCTAAGACAGGATTCTTCGGCCTGCGGCCTCAGAATGACACGGAAGACAGGATTCTTCGGCCTGCGGCCTCAGAATGACACGGAAGACAGGATTCTTCGGCCTGCGGCCTCAGAATGACGGGGAAGGCCGTCATCCTGAGCCTCGGGTAAGGCCGTCATCCTGAGCCGAAGGCGAAGGATCTCTTCCTCCTAAGACAGGATTCTTCGGCCTGCGGCCTCAGAATGACGGGGAAGGCCGTCATCCTGAGCCTCGGGTAAGGCCGTCATCCTGAGCCGAAGGCGAAGGATCTTCTCCTCCTAAGACAGGATTCTTCGGCCTGCGGCCTCAGAATGACGCCAGGAAATTCTTGTGCGACGGGTTCATCCAGATCTTTCCAAATAACTCAAGTTCCGCCGAGTAAGCGGCACCCGGATGGGCGTCGGTTGCGATGCGGAACATCTCTTTCTGCGCCGCCAGTGCGCGCGGTTCAAGGCTCACGATGTCCCGCGCGGTTTGCGCCACCATGTCGGCAAGGGCGTGCTCATCGATGGCGACGTGGTGCAACAGGCCCATCCGCAGGCATTCTTCCGCGAGAATATCACCACCAAGGTAGATCAGGCGCTGCGCGTTTGCCTTGCCAATCAAGTTCACAAGCCTTTTGGTGCCGCCATACCCGGTCGCGAGGCCGACACGCAATTGCCGGAACTCAAAGCGCGTCATCCTGGTCCCGAAGCGCAGGTCAGCCGCGAGCGCCAGTTCGGCCCCGCCACCGATCGCTGCGCCGTGGATCGACGCGATCACGGGAATCGGTAGTTCCTCAAGGCACCGGCAAAAACGGTTGAGCATGGCAGCGTAGTTCTTGCCCTCGCCTTCGCCGGTCAACGTCGCGAGCTCTTTCATGTCACCACCGGCGATCCACACAGGGGAACGTCCGCGTCGCGATGGCTGGGTCGTGATCACGAGGGCACGCACCGGCAATACGTTCGCTGAAGGTGATGCCTGCCAGTCGACGAGGCGGCGGTGAAGGTCATCGACACGCTCGTTCAATTCCCGCGCCAGGGTCGTTCCCAGCGCGTTGAACCTCTCAGGGCGATTGATGGTCCAGGTCTCGATGCGGCCCGATTCCTCGACCTGAATGAACGACATGTCCGGCTCCTTTGGTGTTCTAATTCACTGTGATGATTCAGGATGCGCCGGTTTCTTGTCCACAGGCAAAATCGTGCTGGCTGCCAGCGAATTGGGCAAGGTCGTCGCAAGAGAATTTGGGCGGGCCGGTTCCTGCCGTTTTTATTGGATCCGGGGTAGAATGAAATGACCAAGTGTATCGAGAGGTTAGACCTTGGATTCCGTCCAGTTCCATCGATCAAATTCTCATGCGAACATCATTCTTGTCGGAGTGATGGGCAGCGGAAAATCCATTGTCGGTCGTCTGCTGGCGCACTTGCTCGGTTTTGGTTTCATCGACACGGACGCGGAAGTCGAGGCGCGCGCAAGGAAATCCGTAGCCCGGATTTTCAAGGACCAGGGCGAACCTGCGTTTCGCGAGATAGAACGCAAGGTCGTCATGCGCGCGGCCGGGGCGCGTCATCACGTCATCGCGACCGGTGGTGGCGCGGTCGAGGACGCGGAGGCGTGGAACGCGCTGAAAGCCAACGGGATCGTTGTCTGGTTGAATCCCTCGATTGAGGAAGTCGTTCGCCGCATCGTGCCGGGTCCGGCCGCGTTGCATGCGCTCGCGGATCGCCCGTTCCTCGAGGACCTCGCGGATGTGTCCGGGCTCGCGCCCGGCACGAAGGGACCTGCCTTGCGCGAGTTCATGGAAGACAAGAGAAAGCGTCTTGCCGAGCGGCTGAGGGCGCTTCTCGGGAGCAGGATCGCCCGGTACCGCGAGGCGGATCTCGTCGTTGAGCCTGCCTGGGAATTGCCCGAGACGACGGCGCGCGATATCGCGAAGCGCTTGCGGGCCATGGAGTCGTGATGGACATAGAGATCATCGCGAAGAAACTGAGACCGCTCCCCTGGCGCAAGATCGCGATCGCGGTGGGCGCTTCGTTCCTTACGGCGACAGTTGCTTCCACCATTGTGGCTTTCTTTCTCGCGCCGCGCAGTCCGGAACAAATCCTTGGTCCGAAGCCCGCGGCTCCCGTGGTGTCGGTCCCGGAACCGACGATAACGCTGACGGAAACGGTCGTCGAGGCGATCCTGAAGCGGAACATCTTCAACTCGGAAGGCAAGGCAGAGGACGGCAAAGGGCAGGCGCGTGGCGGGGACCAGATGCAACTCACGGACCTGCCGATCCACGTTCTCGGCATCATTTACGGTGGCGATCCCTACACCGGCATCGCGTTGGTCGAGAACTCCACAAAGAAAACAGCGAATAGTTTCCTTGTCGGTGACCAGATCGAGGCGGACGCGACCCTTGAGAAAATCGAGATTGACCGCCTGATTCTTTTGCGCGGAGACGGACGGCGGGAGATCGCCGTGCTTGAGCGCCAGGACATCGTGCGGTCCACTCGCAAGAAGGGCAAGGGGAAGGCCAAAGGCGGCGAGGCCGGCGAGGATCGTGGTTACGCGACGGAGGCTGCGCCCGACAAGTTTTCCGAGCCCGGGTTTGACCGGAAAGGCGGCAATGTCGAGATGTCTTTGGATTACAAGAACAAGTTGCTCACCACCGATTTCGCGCAAGTGCTGCAAGACGCGAAGGCGAGCCCGAACGTTGTTGACGGCGAGTTGAAGGGATTCCGCCTGGACCGGATCCGAAATGATTCCATCTACCAGAAGGCGGGATTGCAAAACGGCGACGTGGTGGAGGAGATCAACGGCATTCCACTGTCAGACACCGCGCAGGCGATCAAGCTGCTGCAGTCGCTCAGGAATGAGCCGGATATCGAGATCAGGTTTTCGCGGGGCGGCGCGAAGCAGAACCTGAACATGAAGGTGAAGTGACCCTCAATCAAGGGAAGTGAGGCGGGTTGAAACTGCGAATTCCAAGTCGTGAGGTTCTCCTCGGGGAGATCAGCCAGCTGCCGCAGCAGAAGTGGTGGCCTGACGCCGTACGCCTTGTGATGCGCGGTTCGATGGCGGTTTTTGCGGCTTACATCCTTGCCAGTTCCTTGATGACAATTTTCGCGGTCGGTCCGCTGGTGCGACTGGCGACGGAACTCACGAACCGCCCCAAGGCAGTTCCCGCGGCGGCCAGCCTCGGGATAACAGCGATCAACTACCGGGAATTCAAGAAGCCAATCCTTGACCGGAACATTTTCAACTCCAGCGGCGAGTACCCCAAGGAAGAGCTTGAGCGCAAAGGCGGCGGTGACGGTCGCCCGGTATTCGACATCAACGCGCCCTGCCAGCCCTGCACACTGAACCTGGAACTCGTGGGGACGATCTATCTGGGGTCACGGGAGAAATCCCTGGCAACGGTTCGCGAGAAGGGTCAGGCGGACGCGGATGTCTACCGGGTGGGCGATGGGATCATCGGCAACGAGGACGCCCTTGTCGCCGGTGTCGACCGCAATGAGCTCGTCATCAACAATAAAGGCACCAAGGAATGCCTGAGCCTTGTGTCCGAGCTGGAAAAGCAACTGGCATCGGGCCAGGTGGCCGGCGGGACATCGCTGGGGGGTGGAGGCGGGGACCAGGCGCCGCCGCTGTTCCATTCCTTTCCGTTGTAGATCAGGCCGCCCCATCGCATCGACTCGCGCTGGTCGAGGAAGGCCGCGACGAGCTGGTCGGCGATGAACTGGTCATCACTCAGGTCAACGACGCCAGCTTGAAGAATCCCGATCAGGGATTCGCATTGTACGAGGCATTCCGCAACGAACGTGAAGTCCGCATCAGTGTTTTGCGCAACGGCACGACGCCGCAGATGATTACGGTCCGCATCAAGTAACGCGGGGACAGATGGAGCTGCAAATGACAAAGTCGCAAATTCCATGGATGAACCGGGCAGGAATAAACCGGGCAGGGATGAACGGGGTTTGGAGCCGCGCGATGGCCGTTTCGCGCGCGTTCGCGCGTGGCTTGGCTTGCGCCGCGACCGTGACGGGCGGCAGTTTGTTCGCTCAGGAAAAGCCCACTTTGCCTCCACCGCCGCCTCCGGCTGAGGCTGGCGCCGCGCCCGCAGCACCCGCAGCGCCGGCGGCACCTGCAGCACCTGCAGCACCCGCGGCGCCAGTCGCGACCCAGATTGTAGCGCCGCCGTCGGCCACCCCGGGGACTCCGCCTAAACCGGCGAAACGCGCAGCCGCGCGGGACAAGGTTAAGTCCGAGCCAATTGCCCCTGCCGGTGATCTTGGCGCGGGCCAGCCGGGCGCGGTCGGGCGCGTCGAGATTCCCACCGGCGAAGGTGGCGCGGAGAGCAAGGTCAAGCGGGGATCAACCTCGATCCCGGCGGGACAGGAGTTGATCAATATCGATTTCCCGGAGCCGACCGAGATCAAGGACATCATCAAGGCAGTGGCGCTCTGGACCAACAAGAACGTCATTCTCGACCGCAATGTCAGCGGGAAGGTCCAGATCATCTCGCCCCGCAAGGTGACCAAGGAAGAAGCTTATCAGGCATTCCTTTCGGCGCTGAACCTGCTGGGCATGACAACCGTCGAAACGGGCAAGGTCATCAAGATCATGCCGGTCCGGACGGCTGTGAAGGACAACCTCAAGACGTTCCTTGGATCGAAGTGGACCCTGTTGACGGACGAGATCATCACGCAGATCGTCCCGTTGAAGTACATCGACGCGAAAGAGATCCAGAACACCCTGTCACGGATCATTTCGTCGAACTCGATGATCGCGTATGAGAAGACCAACACATTGATCATCAGCGACAGCGGTTACAAGGTTCGTCGAATCCTCGACATCCTTGAATTGCTGGACGTTCAGGGTCAACAACCACAAGTGGCGATCGTCCCGATCCGTTACGCCGACGCCAAGGGTATCGTCGACAAGATCAACGAACTGATGAAGGCGGGCGCAGGTCGCGGGACGCCGGCCTACAAACTGCTGACGGACGAGCGCGCCAACTCGGTCATCATTTTCGGGCCGCCGCGGACGATCTCGGACGTCAAGGCCCTGGTCAAGAAGTTCGCCCACCAGCAGGCCCCTTGATTACGCGGACGCGAAAAAACTCGCGTCGACCCTCTCGAGCCTCGCGCAAGGCAGGTCGGGCGGTGGATCCCGGCGTTTGACCCCGCTCCGTCCGCAGGGGCCAGGTCCGAACGGCGGCGGTATTGGTGGATCGGGTGGTGGAATTGAGGCCACAGTCGCTGAGCTCGACGAGGGCACAAAGATCACGGCCGATGAACAGTCGAACTCGCTATTGATCACCGGGAGCCGCGCGGCCTACAACGCGATCAACTCGATCGTCAGGAAACTTGATGTGCGGCGCAGCCAGGTTTTTGTCGAGGCTGACATCCTCGACATCAACGTGGACAACCGTTTCAAGTTCGGTACCAGTATCTTCAGTGGCCGCGGCGGTCAGGGCAACTCCAGTGTGCTGACGACCTGGGAGGCCAGTTCATTGGCGCCTCTTGTCGCGTCGCAGGCAGCGGGGTCGCAATCCACATCGGCGGCCGCGGTCGAGAAGGTGGCCGGCGCGTTTGCCGAGGACATGACGATCGGGGTCCTCGCAGGAAACTCCGTGGAAGTTCCGGGTCTCGGGACATTTACCCCGGGAGCCTTGATCAAGCTGATCAAGACAGACTCCAACACCCGCGTCTTATCATCGCCTCATATCCTGACAGCCAATAATGAAGAGGCAAAGATCACGGTTGGCGAGAAGATCTTCTTCAAGTCGGCGGAGTTCAATGCCCAGACGGGTGTCGCGATCCCGAAGGTTGAGAAAGAAGATGTCGACTTGACGCTCAGCCTCAAGCCGAACATCAGCAATGCCAACTACGTCACCATGAAAGTTGATCTTGAATCGAGCACCCCGCAGGTGGATTCCCAGACGGGATTGCCAAAGATCAACAAGCGCAAGACGTCCCAGAACCTGACTGTGAAGAACATGCAAACGGTTGTGGTATCAGGTCTTGTGCAGTCGACGGAGTACGAGACATACAGGAAGATTCCATTGCTTGGCGACATTCCCATCATTGGATGGCTGTTCCGCAACTCAACCATCGGAAGTGTGCGAAACAACCTCGTGATCTTCCTGACGCCCCATATCATTTACGGGGCAGACGACCTCGCGGCTGTGTACCAGCGCAAGATCAAGGAAAGGGACGAATTCCTGGAGCAGATTTACGGGTCGCGATTCAAGAAGGATGACTTCTACGCCCTGTTGCCAAAGAGCGCCGATGGCGAATTCAAGGAAGACACCAATGATCGTCGCGAGCGTGAGCAGCGCGAGCAGGCCATCCGCGAAGCGGAATCAAGGGAAGAGGCCGAAAAAAAGTCAGAGGAAAAAGCAGAGGACATTGATAACGCGAACGAGGCGGCTGAGGGTTCCGAGGGTCATCCTTCGGACGCGATTCCTGTACCGTTCATCGGGGGAGGAGGATCCAGTGAAAGTTCCGGTGGTGGCGCCCCGTTGCCGCCTCCACCGCCGCCGCCGCCGCCAGCCGGGGACGGTGGATCCTTTGATGCGCCTCCGCCAGAGCCGCCGCCGCCAGTTGAGTGAATATCAAGATTTGAATGACCGTGGATCACAGGCAGGAACCAGAGGCAGGAATCAGTGATGGTTTTGGACAACAACGATGAATTTGATTTTCCCGGGCCGGGCGCGTGGGACGATTCCGATGGCGCCCGTCCGGTGAACCCGGCAGCTTCCTCGAATACCGGGGATGCCGGGGACGCGCGTGAGGGCTCCGCGGCCGGTGAGGGCGGTGGCGTCCAGGAAGCGCCGAAGTGGGCCAACCTTCCGGTCGCTGACGCGGGGATTCCGGGCGCGAGAAAGCGCAAGAAATCCCTGGGCGAGATCCTGGTAGAGACAGCCGTGATCAGCCGGGAGCAGCTTGATGAGGCCCTCAAGGTCCAGCAGGCCACCGGCAAGGGCCAGAAGCTGGGTCAGATACTCCTGGAGAAGAACCTGATCAGCGAGGAAGACATGCTGCGGGCGCTCGCCGCGCAGCTCGATCTTCCTTATTACACGCGCCTGCCGTTGAACGATATCGATCCCGCGCTGGTCGAGCAAATCCCGATCAGTTTCTGCAGGGACAACAAGCTGTTGCCCGTCGCGCGTGACGATTTCAACGTCACGGTGGCGGTCGCGGATCCGCTCAATATCTTCCCGCTGGATGACTTGCGCCTGATCCTTTCAACCAACATCAACATCGTGGTCAGTCCGCCATCGATCATTGACGCCAGCATCAACCGCGTCTTTGAACGTTCAAACGATGATTCCAAGAAGGCGATCGACGAGTTGAATGTACCCGAGATCGGCGTGGACGAGGATCTCGAGGAAACAAGGGACTTGCTCGAGTCGACTGATGATGAGAAGCCGATCATCCGTCTTGTGAACGGTTTGTTGACGCGCGCGGTCAAGGAGAAAGCGTCTGACATACACATCGAGCCCTACGAGGCCGAGATTGTGGTCCGGTTCCGCATCGACGGCGCGTTGCACGACAAGATGCAAATCCCGAAGCGACACGGGAGTTCGCTCGCCTCGCGCGTGAAAATCCTCGGGAAGTTGAACATCGCCGAGAAGCGCGTGCCCCAGGACGGCCGCATCAACATCAAGGTCGCCGGCCGTGACATCGACGTCCGTTTGTCGGTCCTGCCCACGGCTCATGGCGAGCGGATCGTGATGCGTCTGCTCGACAAGACCTCGGGAGCGAAGCGCCTGGACCAGATGGGCATGGAAGAAGACCTCTACAAGGTCTGGACGAGCCTCATCGAGCAGAAGCACGGAATGATCCTTGTGACGGGTCCCACCGGATCAGGGAAGTCGTCCATGCTTTACGCGTCGCTCATGCATATCAACTCGACGGATATCAACATCCTGACCATTGAAGACCCGGTGGAATACCAGTTGCCGGGCGTCGGGCAGATCGAGGTCAAGGACAAGATCGGGATGGGTTTTGCCGAGGGCTTGCGCTCGATTTTGCGTCAGGACCCTGACGTCATCATGATCGGTGAGATCCGCGACGGGACGACCGCCGGGATCGCGATGCAGTCGTCAATGACCGGACACCTCGTCTTCTCGACCCTGCACACCAACGACTCTGCCGCGACGGTGACGCGCCTCATGGATTTCAACATCCAGCCGTTCCAGATCTCCTCCGCGGTCCTCGGTGTCGCCGCGGTGCGCCTTGTGCGGAAACTTTGCCAGTCGTGCCGGGAGGCTTATGAGCCGAACGACCGGGAGTTGCAGCTCCTTGGCGTCACGCGGGACAAGCTCCAGGGGGGCAAGGTTTATCGCGCGGGAAGTGGTTGTGAACGTTGCCAGAACCAGGGTTACTCCGGGCGCCTCGGCGTCTATGAGTTGATGATTTTTGACGATCTGCTGCGCGAGACAATCATCAAGTCGCAAGATGCCAAGGCCATCAAGCGGGTGGCGATCGAGCGTGGCATGAAAACCCTGCGCGAGTCCGCCATGGCCAAGGTTGTCGTGGGATTGACCTCGATTGATGAGGCGATCCAGAAGACCCAGACGGATGATCTCGACCTGGGCTTGTGAGTTTCGATCGAGGGAGCGAGGGGGGTTACGGTGCCGCAATTTGCCTATACTGGTTTCGATGCCGCGACGGGGGCCCAGAAAAGGGGCAAGGTCGAGGCCGATTCCATAAAGGCCGCCCGCCAGAAATTACGGCAGCGGGACGGCATCATGGTGTCGACGATCGGCGAGGAGCAGGTCGCCACGAAGGCGAAGACCAAGTCGCGTTTCACGAGCTCGCGTGTCTCCCAGCAAGACGTCGCCATCATGACGCGGCAGTTCGCGACGTTGCAGACGGCGTCGGTCCCTCTGGATGAGTCCCTGCGCGCGTTGACCCAGCAGGTCGAGAATCCCGTGCTCAAGAACGCGCTGGCTTCCGTGAAGGACCAGATCTCCGAGGGAAAGTCCCTCGCGGAGGCGTTGTCGGCGTATCCGGGCGTTTTCGACCGGCTTTATGTGAACATGGTCAAGGCGGGTGAATCATCTGGAACGCTCGCGCTGGTCCTTGAGCGCCTCGCGGATTTCATCGAGTACCAGGTCAAGATCCGCGGACAGATTGTCAGCGCGATGACTTATCCTGCGGTCATGATTGTCGCCAGCTCAAGTATCATCGCCTTCCTGTTTGTGAGTGTTGTCCCGAAGCTGCAAAAGGTTTTCGTGAGCTTGAAAGTCCAGCTGCCGTGGTACACGGAGTTGCTGATCAGGACTTCCGAGTTTCTCCAGTCCTACTGGTGGCTGGTTGGCGCTGGCATGGTTTTCCTGTACTTCGCGTTCAAGTACTGGGTCGGCACAGAGGCCGGACGCAGGAAGTTTGATGAGATTTCGTTGAAGTTACCGGTGTTCGGCCCGATCATCCTGCGGACGAACGTTTCCCGGTTCACGAGGACATTGTCGACCCTGCTCAATTCAGGCGTGCCGATCATCGCGGCCCTCGAGATTACCCGTAACGTGGTGCCGAACTCGGTCCTCGCGGGTGTCCTCGACGAGGCCAAGATCGCGGTGCAGGAAGGGAAGAGCCTGAGCAATACGATCGAGAGGAGCGAGCAGTTCCCGCCCCTCGTGACGCACATGATCATGACGGGCGAGAAGACGGGACAACTGGAGGCCATGCTGGGTCATGTGGCGACGGCGTACGATGCCGAAGTCGAGCGCAAGGTGAGTTCCATGATCGCCTTGATCGAGCCCGCGATGGTCATTGTCATGTCGGGCAGTGCCGGAGGCATTCTGGCCGCCCTGATGATTCCGATGCTCAGTGTGATGAATCGTGTGCGGTGATTGTCATTTTTTGTTAAACTGATGTGATTTTCCAAGTTGTGGTGCACAGGAGATCCCAAATGAAGTTGCTTCGCAGTCTCAAGCTTATGTTGAAGAGGCCGTTCAAGGGCGCGGCGCAGGCTGGCATGTCCTTGATCGAGATCATCATCGTGGTTGCCCTCATGGGTACGCTGATGGCGTATCTTGTCAGGAACCTTATCGGCCAGCAGGAAGAGGCCAAAAAGGACCAGACTAAGCTGGGCATGGGCGTCCTCGAGCAGAGCCTTCAGTTGTACCGGGTCCACAACTCGCGTTACCCGTCGACTGAGCAGGGCCTCGAGGCGATGATCACCGCCCCCGCGGATGCCAAGACGTGGCGTGGCCCGTACACGGAGTCCAACAAGTTGAACGACCCGTGGGGCAACAAGTTCCAGTACGAATCCGATGGCCGGGTTTTCAAGATCATCAGTGGCGGGCCGGACGGAACGATCGGTAATGCCGATGACATCGTCTATCCGGACCAACCAGCCGGCGGGACGGCTCCTTAACAGGCAGGGAAAAATTGGTGCAGCAGGCGCGAGCACTGCCAGGACTGGATGGGCGAGGTGCCGGGGATTCCGGTCTTACCCTGTTCGAGGTGGTGGTTGTCATCGCGCTTGTTGCATTTGTGTACGCGGTCGCGATTCCCCAGTTCAGCTTGAAGTCGGGGGCCGAGGCGGCGACCAAGGTCGGACGCCTTGCGGAAGATGTGCGTAGCGCGTTTGACATGGCCGTTTTGACGGGCAAGCCATACCGGCTGGTTTTTGAGTTGAATAGCGGGCGGTATTGGCTGGAGACGACGGACCGTCCGGATTTCCTGCTCGGTGATGAGAAGGCGCAGAGCGATCCGACCGACGAGGAGGAGGCCGACATGGCAGCCGCTGCCGATTCGGCATTCCTCGAGTACGAGTCACTTGCGGGTGAGCCCATCATTGACCCGGACACGCAGACCGAATTCAGGCCCGTATCGCCAGTGGTCCAGGCGAAGTCCAGGTTGCTGCGCCCGAAGTGGAAACGTGTTGAGAGTCTCGAATGGCGCGAGCGCACGATCGGTCCTTACATGATGATCAAGGAAGTGCAGGCGGAGCATCACGCGACGAAGCAATCGGTTGTCGAGTTGCCGGGAAACGGACGCGCGTTCTTGTATTTCCTGCCGGGTGGTTATGTCGAGAAAGCCTGGATGATCGTCTCTTACAAAAAAGGCGATCGCGAGCCGGACGACTCGATGGTTCCGTACACGTTCAAGACAAGTCCTTACGCCGGTACGCTGGACACGATTGGCACCGGCGAGGAAAGCGCGGTGACCTTTGAGTGAGCGGAGCTTCACCCTTGTCGAGACAGTCATCGCGCTCAGCTTGATGGCTTTTCTGATCGTTGAGATGGGTGGTGTCCAGGGCAATGCCATCGCGTTCGCGGAATACGGGCGAAGGGTTTCAGAGGCTTCCTGGCTGGCCAAGCGCCTGATGGCGGAGGTTGAATACCAGTCGTCGTTCCGGCCGTTCAAGGAGCTGCAGACCTCGGTCAAGGACCAGAAGTTTGAGGACGCCCCGGACTATTCCTACGATCTTGAGATTCAAGAGTGGAAACTGGATATCGCGTCAGTGCTGGCCGCGGCGCTGACCAGTCGAAAGGGCGGGGAAGGTGAGGCTTCTCCACTTGCCAGCATGGGCGACGTCGTGAAGATGGCGCTCGAGCAGGCGATTGGGGAGGACGCGTTGAAAATGGCCAGGGTCACGGTTTACTGGCCGGAAGGCGCTACGCGTAACAGCACGAGCATTGGCATGATCCTGGTCAATCAGGAGAAGATGGACAGCACACTGGCTGGCCTCAAGGGCGCGTGGGACTCGTTGCAGAAACAGGAACCCGGTTCGTCCAACCCGCCACAGCAAGGCGGAACGCAGCCTGGTGGCGCTCCTCCTCCCGCGCCGCCAGCGCCACCAACGCCTCCCATGCCTCCAAAGCCTGACCGGCCGGGCGCGGGAGGTGGTCCGTGACAAGGCGTGGCAGGGGAATTTTTTCGGATGAAGGCCGCGCTGGTTTTACGATCATTGAGATCGTCATCTCCATCAGCATTTTGTTGGCCCTCACCGTGGGCGTTGTCGTCATGCTGCGATCCAGCATTGACGTGCGTCAGGGTCTGTCGACCCAGATGCGCACGGTCAGGCAACTTAATTTCGCCATGGAGATGGTGTCCCGTGACATCGAGCACGCGATTGTGCTCGCGAGCACGGATCAGGTCCGCATGCCCGTCGAGCGCAATTTCAAGACAATATTCAGGGTCGAGCCATCGGGTGACAGCGACAAGCTTTCCTTGACATCGATGGCCAACAAGCCTGTTGTCGCCAACGCCATGGAGGGTGACCAGGCCTACGTTGTCTACGACCTAAAAGACGCCGAGGGGCGCCCTGGCGAGAAAGACCTGTTTCGCGGCAGCGCCAACATCGCGACTGCGAACTTCCGGGAAGACCCGCCGATGAACATGATCTTGCGCAACGTGAAGTCGTTCAAGGTCGTTGCCTGGCGGGGGGACGACTGGTTGCGGGATCGATGGGACTCGACGCGCGGCGACACGCGGAACAAGTTGCCAAA
Organism: bacterium; assembly: GCA_010029825.1. Classification (GTDB taxonomy): domain Bacteria; phylum Bdellovibrionota_B; class Oligoflexia; order Oligoflexales; family RGVZ01; genus RGVZ01. Next base: position 18,653 of record RGVZ01000022.1, read on the forward strand.
GATGGTGCGAGTCGAGGTGTCCGCGTTCGTGGACACAGCAGGCACGCCTTTCGGCATTCCAGCCGGAGAGGCCGCCGCGGCTAAGTCCAGCGAGCCGGGCCAGGGCATGGCTACTTTTGACATGAGGACAATTGTTGTGCCTGCCCTGTCGTCGGGCATGGCGGAACTCAAACAACCGGTTAGCAGCATCAGGTGGTACTGATCGTGAGATTGCCACTGAAAATCAGACGTTTCCGGTTACCACAGACGCTGTGGGGATTTCCGGTCGCTGCGCGTTCAGGGAGCGACTCACCGGACGCGTCGTCGTCACGCGCCGGAGGCAATCGCGGCGTAGCGCTGTTGATGGCCGTCATGATGATCGCCTTGATGATCGTATTCGCCGCGGATTCCATTGTTTCTTCTCAAGTAGACTTGCAGCTCGCGGTCATTCAGCGGAACCGCATCCGCGCTGAATACGCCGCGAAATCAGGGTTCAATCTGGCGACGTTCCTGCTCGCAGCGGATCTGGCCAAGGATTTGACCCTGGGTTCTACTCCCGCGCTGCAGAAGTTGGGGCTGGGTGACGTGAACATCCGGCTTTGGGAGTTGTTGAACCAGATGCCTCCGATCGGTGGCGAGGACGCCGAAACGATGCAGTCTTTCGCCAAGGCTTTCGGTCTCAGCAACATTCTGGATTCAGCGGTTCTGGATCAATTGAAATGGATTGAGGCGACCTTTGCCACTACGGTTTCTGATGAGCAGCAGAAGATCGACGTGAACTACTGCTCGAGCGGCGCCAGGGAGCCTTGCGCCGCGGTTCGCGCGATGATGACAGCGCTGTTCAGCTGCCCGGCGGAGAAGTCCTTTTTGGCAAGGAAGAAATTGACTCCCATGGAGTTGTCGGCGCGGATCCAGGACTGGGTCGATCCGGACTCGCGGGCCGAGTCGGAGTCTGGATTCACGGATGAGTCGGATCCGTACCAGAGAAGAAAGAAGCCATTCAAGGCAAAGAATGGCCCGCTGGACTCCGTCGACGAGCTGAGGATGATCGAGGGCTGGGACGAGGAAGTTCACGCCGTATTCTCTCCTTACCTGACGGCGTTCCCGATTTGGAAAAAGAGGGAGGACCGGGCCCGCATCAACTTGAATTCCGCGCCTCGTGAATTGCTTCAGTGTCTTTTTCAGGACGCTGGTCCCGAGCGTTTCAAGAAGCTCGCCCAGCTGTTGAAGTTGCGTGACACGGAATTCAAGCAGATCGCGGGCAAGGACAGGCCAGTCGACCAGGTGATCTCCGAATTGTTCGGGTATTCAAGGGGCGGCGAGGCGTCCGGAAACCAGCCGGGCAACCAGTCGGATCCAGCCAACAAAGCGGCATGGTTTGGCAAAATGTCACAAACTTATCGCATCAACGTCAAAGCGAGTTCCGGGGAGACCCAGCGGGAGCTCGAGGCAGTGATCGAGCGGATCGTGCCTGACGGTTCCGCCAGTGGTGCCAACATGTCCAGCCGGGCATCATACCGGATTCTCCATTGGCGATTCCTGTGAACATTGACAGGGTAAAACCCCGCGGGCGACAATGGAAACTGACTGCAATTCCGCCGGGATAGCCTTTCGGGGTTAATCAATGCAAAAAATCATCGGACTCGATATCGGCAGCTATTCGATCAAGGCGGTTGAGATCGTCAACACCTTCAAGTCGTACGAGATTGCCAACTTCTACGAGAACATCATCCCGGTGCGCGATGATGTCGACCCGGATGTCATTGTCCCCTCGTGCATGGAACAGCTGTTCCGCGAAAACGCCCTCGACGCCGACCGGATCATCACGGCGATGCCCGGCCAGTACATCTCAAGCCGCATCCTTTCCTTCAACTTCTCGGATCCCCGGAAGATCCAGTCCGGCATATTTTCCGAGGTCGAGGATGTTGTCCCTTTCGACCTCGATGACATGATCATTGACCACCAGATCCTCGGCAGCGCGGACTCCAAAACACTCGCCCTCGTTGTCCTCACCAAAAAAGTATTCCTGAAGACCTTCCTGGAGCACCTCCAGAAGATCAATATCGACCCGAAGCTCGTCGACGTGGACAGCCTTTCCTTCTACAATCTCAGTCCACATTTGAAGCTGAACCCTGCGGAAGTGGTCGGGCTGGTCGACATTGGCCACGAGAAGACCAGCGTGTGCCTCGTCCAGGGGGATGTTCTCAGGATGTTCCGCTCGATCAACCTGGGCGGGAAATTCCTGACTGAGTTCCTGGCGCGTGATCTTGAGATCCCGTACGGGAAAGCGCAGGAAATCAAGCATGCTGCGGGACGCCTTGATTTCGAATCGGATCCTGCGGATTCCCTGTCAGGTATCGAGCGTCGGGCTGCGGAGCGGATGACGCTCGGCATCAATTCCCTGGTCAAGGAACTCGGAAGGACGCTTTACGCGTTCAAGACATACGAGAAGGCACCCGTCGCCCGTTTGATCATCTCCGGGGGGACATCCCGGATCGCCAATCTCGACAAATACCTCGCGAACCGGCTTGAGATTGAAGTGGCGCGAATGGACCTGGGCGCGACGGATCTCAGGTTGAACCCGGCCTTGAACAGTCATGCCGCGATCATTCCCCAGTCGGTCGCGATTGGCCTTCGCTCCGTCGGGTCCTCAAAGAAGTTAAGCACCATCAACTTGCGCCGGGGCGAGTTCGCGTATGTCCAGAATTACGAATCCCTCATCAAGGCTGCCGGGCTCGCGAGCAAGGCCGTCGCTTTCGCGGTGGTATTGCTATTGGCCAGTTTCTCGGTGAAATGGTTTTTCTACAATCGCCAGATCGAGCAGTTGCAACAACTGTATATCAAGGAAATCGCCGCCCAATTCCCGGACCTGAAACGCAAAATCAAGACGGACAATATGGCGTTCGCGAAAGTCCGGAATGATTTCCGGAACCTCGTACGCAAGGAGACCGCGGCCCGCCGTACCGCGGTGGACACGTTCATCCGTGAGAATTCCACCACGCCGGCGATCATGGCCTTGAAGCTGGTCAGCGAGCGCATCCCCGCAACCGTGAAGGTGGACGTCACGACGTTCGATTTTGTTCTTTCACCGGACGGTGGCGGGAAATTGAAACTCAAGGGTGAGACGGATGGCTATTCTTCGGTGGCGACTGTCATCGAGTCTTTAAAGACCGTCCCGGTATTCCGTGACGTCGAGGAAAAACAGAGTGGTCCAAAGCCCGGTACTGACGGTAAGGTGATTGAGTTCACAATCGCTCTCAATTACACCGGTGAAGTGACGTCCGGAACATCCGCCAGCAAGTCGGCGCCAGCCTCGACCCAGCCCGCGAAGCCGGGCCAACCGGGGGAAAAACCCTTATGAACGAAATCAGGCAATACATCGAGCAGCTCAAGGAGCGGCTCAACTTGCTGCTGGAGCAACTCCGCGCGAGGGTCTTCGGCGCGAACAACGAGCGTCTCGACTTCCTTATGGACAGCTTTTACAAGCTGGAGCCGAAAGAGCGCGTCGGGGTTCTCGCCGGGGTCGCGGGCGCGATCGGTTTTGTCATCATCGTCGCCTTCGTCATCTATTTCTCACAGGTAGGCCGGTTGAAGGCTGAGCTCAATGATTCCTTTGCCGCGTTGCATGAGTTGCAAGAGTTGAAGTCCGAGTACTCCATCGAGGACGCGCGGTTTCAGCGCGTGGTGGAACAGGTGCAGAAAAAAACTTCTGATCTGCAAGTGAAACCCTTCTTTGAGAAGGTTGCCCGCGACACTCTCGTCCAGCTCGAAGGCCTCAACGTCCAAAAGAATCCGCTGGAGGCGGACAATCCTCTTGGTTCGAAGATGCAGGAAGTCAAGGTCAAGGACTTGCGGATCAACAACACATCAATCCCGAAAGTCCTCAATTTCCTGATCGAGATTGAGAAGGCCAACAATTACATCCGTGTCCAGGACCTGGAGATACGCGGGCGTTTTGGAACGCGCCTTTATTTTGACACCAAACTGACAGCCCGCGGTTACGCGGCCGGTGCCTGAGATGAGCGTATGGATCCAAAAACTCGGCGGGCGCACCGGAGTCGGCGTGATCTTCGGTGTCAGTTTCCTGTTTTTCCTTCTGGTGACTTTTCCTTACGAGATCCTCAAGGAATCGATTGCCAATGGACTGTCCCGCGTCACTGGAATGACGATCACGATGGACGACTTTGGCGCCAAGTTTCCCGTGGGTTTCCAGGCGCGGGGCCTGTCGATCACCAGTCAGGGTGCCAAGGCGCGGACCATGAAGCTCGGTGTCCTTTCCGTCCGTTTCAACCCGTTATATTTGCTGACGGGCAAGGTCGGCGCGAGGGCATACATCGAGAATCCCGACAAGTCCTCCATGGATGTATTCGTGGCTCTGCCCATCGGGGCGATGTTTGGCGGCGAAGGCGTGCTCCCCAGCCGTATCAAGATCGATTCGGAGAAATTCCGGATCGATGACCTGGCCGGGTTCGCGCTTGCTTCGGTGGCGGGTGGTCCGGGTGCCAATCCTCTGCTGGCACCTGTTCTGCAGGGAATTGGTGTCACTGGCAAGCTCGACGGTACTGTCGACTTGTCCCTCAGCCAGTCTTCCCCGCAGGATTCAAGTGGCTCCATCAAGTTGAAGTTTGTGGATGCCTTCCTCAAGTTGAGTGATCCTTCTCTCGGCCTGCCGGACCAGAAATTCTCGAGGGCTGCCATTGAGGGATCGCTGGGGGGCGGGATCTTGAATATCGACAAGGCCTCGGGTTTCGAGTCGGAGGAGTTGACGCTGACTGCAGGGGGATCCGTGGCCGTCAAGTCGCCTTTGCCCGCCAGTCAGTTGCAGATTGATCTTTTGGTGAAATTGCAAAAATCCCTGGCTGACAAGTTTGGATTTCTGCTGGATGCGTTCTCTGGCGGCATGGCACGTGGTGGTGAGCTGCGCCTCCAGGTCAAGGGACCCCTGTCCCAACCATCGACCCAGCCGATCTGACCTGCGTCAAAATCCTTTGTCGCGCCGCCTGTGGGCTTTGACAGCGCGGCGCGCGACCGCGTAAAATTGACAGTGATGAACCCGGAATTTTCAACGGATGTGTCAGGGCGACGGCTCGAGGATGCGGCGTTGCGCGCGTTGTCCGTCTACGTCAGCCTTGGCGACAAGGCGATCGAGATGCTGGGGCAAGGTCGGTTTGACGAGGCGAGCGATGCGTTGGAGCGCCGCAAGGCGGTCCTTCACAACTTCCGCGTGATAGACGCGCGCGCGCTGCGCCAAGGATACAGCGCGGTCGTCCTCGCGCAAGTTGAGCGGCTGGGGCAGGCAGCGATCTCGATTGACAAGGCTGTCCATGAGGCCCTGACGCGGGAACACGATGGCCTGCGCAACGCGATGGCTGACCTGGTGAGTCGCAAGAAGATCGGGAATTACAGGTCGGGTCAATTGGACCGCCCTGTTGTGGAGCAAGGAATCTGACAAAGGAGACCTGAGCATGAGTTCCCAGCAAATGCGCCGGCCCAAATTAGCTCTGGTGTACGGAAACCTTCCCACGGTCGAGGAGATCGACCAGTTCAGGCTGCTCAGTGACAACTTCGAAATCAAGGTTGTCGCGTCCGAGTCCATCTGTGGCTACCTGTCCCAGACCAGCTGGTTCCAGGACCTCGAGTGTGTCGCGCTCAAGGATTATGACGATAATCCCGGTTATTTGCCGGGGTTGGAGAATATCCTCGTCAACTTCGACATCGTCGTCATCAAGGAACGCCTTGGGCTTTACGCGTACCAGGCGGTCAAGGCCAAGTGGCGCAAGCGGTTTCACTTGATTGCGTGGGTCGACAACCTGGTGCCGTTCCCGGGTAGCGACGTCCAGCAGATTCAGGCCATCCGCGGTGAGGTCGCCAACGCGGCAGACGCGTTTATTGTCCAGACGACCGCGGCCAGGCAGGCCCTGATGCTCGAAGGCATCGATGACGCGCGTATTTTCACGATGCGTCCCTGGGTCGATGGGCGCATCCAGCGCTCTCCGAAGGCCCGGGCTGAGGCCCTGGAAAAGCTCGGACTCGCTGAGAGCGAGTTCATCGTGACGCATCTCGGCCAGGTTGAGTGGGAAGAGGGGCTTTATGACCTCGCCCATGGTATCCGTCTGGCGATCAACCATGACGCAAGCCTCGCCCGCAGGTTGCGTGTCATTCTATGCGGCATCGGCAGTTTCGCGACGGAACTGCGGGACCGTCTTGTCCAGCTGGGAGTCGATCAACGTGTTGTATACGTGGCGCCGGAGCGCGTGGCGATCGACAATGTCCTCCAGGCCACAGATGCCCTGTATGTATCGGCGATTTCGAGCCGTGACCGTCTTGAAGGCGATCCGTACCGCATCGTGACCGCCATGACCCTCGGTATCCCGGTCATCGCCAGCCGCTCGCCCATGATTGAGGAGTATCTTGGCAAGCACCGGATCGACTTCTGCTCCGGGGCGCCCTTCAGCCTCGCGGAAGCCATCCAGAAGGCATCTACCGCCCGTGCTATAACCAACGACATTGTGAAGAAGAACCAGGCTGTCGCCGCCAGGATCCACAACAGCGATAAAGTTGCCGAAGAGATGAATCGCGTCTTCACCAGCGTCGTGGCGGTCCCGCAAATTGTCGGAAAGGGATCGATCGACACGCAGGTCCAGGAAGTCGAGAGCAAGGTACAGTCAAAACAGTACCTGGCCGCCATCAGCCTGATCGAGGAGCTTCTCGGGAAGGATGACTTGCCGGTTCATCACGAGGCGACCTTGCACCGGCTCATCGGTGACTCGTTCACGAAACTTGGTGATCTCGAGTCCGGAAAAGCGGCGTACATCAAATCGACTCTCAAGGATCCATACTGCGCCCGTGGTTTCATCGGGCTCGGAACCATCGCGTTGCTCAGGAACAGTTACGACCTCGGTGTCATCAATTTCCAGAAGGCGATCAGCCTTTCGCCTGACGACGAGATGGCAAACCTCGGACTCGGCCTCGCGTTCCATGGCATGGGTGAGTTGAAGGAAGCCGCGTCCTGGATGGCCAAGTCTCTCGAGATCAATCCGGACAACGCCGCGGCGATTTTCTCCCTGATCAAGGTTGCTTACGAGCGCGACGAGTTCAAGGAAGTGGAAAAGGCATTGGTACGCTACCTTGAATTGCATCCGCTCGATTTGAACATGCGGTTTACCCTCGCCGGCATTCTGTTCAAGACGGGCAGGTTGGCGGAGGCCTCCGAGGCTGTCGGCAGGATTCTCGCGGTCAATCCCCAGGATGAGCGCGCGGTCGCGCTTGCCGCGCAGATTTCAAACAACCAGAAGGACGTCGTGGTCAATTTCACGCGGAAGTAGGTCTCGGTTCGATGCTCAAGAAGATTCTCGTCAACAACCGCCTGGTGCCCGTGCCTGTTCCAGTCTTGACGCTGGGGCAGGCCCTGGGATGGGTCGAATCAACGCTGGTCCCGGCCGGCAGTTTCGTGACGCGTGTCATCCTCGATGGCGAAGTGATCGAATTCGACAGCGGAATTGTTTCCCGGCGAATGGCGGATTTGCCACTTGGCGAAAAGTCGCGGCTTGAGATCCAAATGGATTCTCCAGCGTCCTTGGCCTTGCAGACCCTGGACACCATCCACTCGCTGTCGTCGGCCATCCTCGGCACACTGAAATCCATCGCCGTGAGCGCATGGCAGACCCGCCCAGCGGACAAGTTGCCTGAGATCATGTCCTTGAATGATGACATCAGGCTGGTCATCGACCTGGTTGGCCATGTCAACGATTTGTTGTTATCCGCCACGGCAGCAAAGCTTCTTGATCCTGGACCTGTTGCCGGTATTGGACGTTTGCTGGAGCATAATCTCAGCAGTTACAACATCGCCCGCAGCCAGTCTGACTGGAAGGCCTGCGCCAAGGTCATGCTCAATCGATTCGAGCCGCTGCTCAAGGACTTGTTGGTCGAGTCCGAGACCCTCCAGATACGGGTTCTAGCGATCCAGCCTCAACTCTCGTTGCCGGCTGAATCCGGTGGTGGACTCCGTGTGGTTTAGCGCGGCATTGTGGCCGTTGGCCTTGCTGGTGTGTTTTTCGTCAAGGCAAGCGGTCGCCGCGGTGCTGCCGGAGCATTATCCGCCCCAGACGGATTACCGGCTACTGCCCCAGCTGGACCCTGAATTGAAGACATGGTTCTCACAGCACGTGGACCAGTTGTCGATACCTCTTCTGGAAGATTCAAAATACCAGCAGCTGATCCAGGGTGTTGATCGATTCACGCGGGCCTACATAGAATCCATGCGTGGCCAGCCAATATTGCGCGGCGAACCCCTGAAAACCCTGAAGTCAGCCCTTGACCAGGAGATGGCCCTTTCTACAAAGGAATCCCGCGCGCCTCATGCACTTGTGCCATACGTCATGAGCGCCCTGGCAATCAGGTCTGATTTGAGTGAGCAGGATGTTGCGAAGTTGGAGGCGTCGATTCTCGATGTTTCCCCGCAGAGCTGCCCGGGACGAAAGCTGTTTCTCAAAGCCATCTCCAAGGACAGGCTGGACGCGACGCGCGATGACCAACTTGTGACTGCCTTCGCCAAAATCCGGGATTACCGTTCATTGCCCTATCGCAAGCAAGCGTACGATATTTTCTTCTCCAACGTCTCGTCCAGCAAGCGGGCCCTGTTGAAGCCCGCCCTGCCGGGGATACTTCCAGAGATCGAGGGGCTGGTCGCGAAACACTCATGGCTCGCTGGACTGCTCGAGGGAGTCGCCGGGGGCAAGTCCATCAAGCCCCTCGCGCGCGCCAGGGAAGAAAGCAAGGCTGGTCGCTGCAAAGAAGCTGAAAAGTACTTGAACGAGGCACTCGATGCCGAGGATTCATTTTTTGGCGGAAAAAAACCTCCTGAGTTGCTTGATGACATGGCCCAGGCGGCCAACACCATCGGCAGGTGCTTGAGGCGTAAAGGAACCACTGCTTCCGTTGAGTTTTGGACCTCGGTCATGCCTCGCTTCGAGAAAATTTTCGGATTTCAAGGCAAGGCGGCGGTGCTGGGCCGGGTCGCTTATCTTCTGTGGAATGCCGACCAGATGGAAGAGGCGAAGTCATACGCCCGCCAATACCTTTCAGAGTCCAAGGCAGCCAAAGATGACGCCAACGTCCTGCGCGCGGAATTTCTGCTGGGGCGCATCCTGGACGACAACAAGGAGCGTCGCGAGACCAAGGACCTTCTCTCTCACTTTGTGGCGCGCAATCCGGGGGATGACAATATCGAGATCGCGTTGAGCGTCCTGACCATCAACCGGTTCGAGGATCGTGAGTATGCCGAGGCCCTCGACGCGCTTTCCCAGGCGATCGCCTGGCAAGACAAGTTGCCGCCGGAGAAGAAGTCCTCGCAGGTGAGTGGCTTTGCCCTTTTCTGGCAAGGCAGGATCCACCTGGCGAACAAGCGCAAGGATCTTGCCCTCAATTCGTGGCGGCGCCTCGCGACCGAGTATTATTCGACCTATTACGGGGTGCTGGGGCACGTCCTTTACGAGCGCGCGACTGGCAGGCGCGCTCTTTTGGAACCATCCCGCGTGCCGGTTTTCACGCCTGATTTCCTCGGGATCCCCTTCAAGGGTGAAGACCGCCAGGCCATGAACCGGGTCGACACCTTGTTGCGCATTGGCATGGCGTCCGACGCGATGTGTGAATTGCGTGAGGTTTCGCAGGACAATTCTGACATGGAACAGACGGCCGCGCGCGCCCTGGCCCTTTATGCTGGCAAGGAGTGGCTCGACGCGATCAAGTTGATGGACGCGATTCCCCGCGCTTATCGCAATTCCTTGCCCATTGGATTTGAACGCATATTCTTTCCGCGGGAACACGAGAACCTGGTATTCGATTACGCTACGCGCCTGCGCATTGACCCGGATTTCATCTTCGCGTTGATCCGCCAGGAAAGTGTTTTCAATCCCCGGGCACAATCCCCTGTCGGCGCGACTGGCCTGATGCAATTGATGCCGGCCACGGCGCGCCTTGAGATGTCCAAACTCGCGAGTGGATATATTGGCGCGGATAAACGACGCAGGTTCTCTCGCGCGATTAATGAAAAGGCAGGCCTCTCCGACCCCGAGCTGAACGTGGCCCTGGGAGTCCACCATGTGTACCGCTTGTTTCAGACGTTCAAGAATCCGATCTTGATGTTGTCGGCTTACAATGCCAGTCCGGCGGCCGCCGAGAAATGGTCGCGAGAGATATCGTTCGACGACCCGCTGATTGCCGTGGAGAGGATCCCGTACCAGGAAACCCGCAGTTACGTGAAATTGATCATGCGCAACTATTTCTACTACAAACGCTGGTACGTCGGACCGGCGCCGCTTATGCCGCACATCGATTACTTGCTCAGCAAAATCTGACCCACCCGCATCAGGCCAGCAGTTGAGCCCCTGGCTGCTTGTCCGGGTGCGCCGCCTTGCACTCCGGCAGTTCCATGCAACGCAGCCCGATGGCGTCCAGCAGCGGCCATTTTGCGACATCCACATTGAACCGTCGCGCGTTGTAGATTTGCGGTACCAGGCACAGGTCGGCCATCGTGACATGGTCGCCAAAACTGAATTTCCCGGGATGCCCGTGTTCCAGCAACGTCTCGTACCCGGCAAGTCCGGCGGTGATCCAGTGCCGCGCCCACTTGTGCTGTTCGTCCTTGTCGGGGCTGTGCATTCGCATCACAGAGAGATTCTGGACGGGTTGCGTGTTGCACGCGATCTGGAACATCAACTGGCGAACTTCCATCCGGTCGAGCGGGTCCTTCGGCAACAGTGGCGGCGTGGGGTGAGTCTCCTCAAGCCACTCAAGGATCGCGAGAGACTCGCCAAAGCAACGCCCGTGGATTTCGACTGCCGGAACGAATCCGACCGGATTGACCTTCAGGTAGTCCGGTGACTTTTGCGCGTCAGCCAGAAGGTTCACCGGAACGTCGTGCCACGAGACGCCTTTGATCTTGAGGCCCCAGCGCACCCGCCAGGAACTTGAAGAACGCCAGTAGTGATAAAGCGTGAGGTCTTGCCGCGTTCCCTGATTCATTTGCTGCTCCCGCAAGTCATCTCGATCATCTCAATCATCTCAATCATCTCAATCATCGAGCCGGATCGATACCTGTTGCCCGATTTCCGATCCTGTTGTCGAATTCACGGAACGCCAAGCCATCACTTCAACGCCGCGGGCAATGGCCTCACGCAGCGCTCCGGCGTACGCGGGATCGATTTCGCGCGCCGCCCGGAACACGTCGCCGTCAGGCCGGTTCACCAGGAAGAACATGACACTTCGCACGCCCGTTTCCGCCAGACCGGAAAGTTCCCGCAGGTGCTTGAGGCCACGCTCCGTCACGGCGTCCGGGAACGCGATGGCGTCGCCGGTCCTCAGTGTCGTGTTCTTGATCTCGATGACACACAGGTCCTTTCCGGTCCCGTCGCGATCAAGCAGGATATCACAACGGGATTGGCGGCTTATCGGCGCCTCGCGCCTGAGGTGAGCGTATCCATCCAGTGATGGAATGCGGCCGGCGGCGATGGCTTCCGCGACAATCGCGTTCGGTCGCGATGTGTTGACGCCCACGAGTCCACCGCCTGGAAGTTCGGTCAATTCCCAGGTGAACTGGAGTTTTCTTTTCGGGTCAGGGTTCCAGGACAGCCAGACGAGACTCCCGGGGTCCGCGCAGGTTTTCATGGTTCCCGTGTTCGCGCAGTGCGCGACGACCACCGGTGGAGTCCCGTCGAGTGCCGCCACCGGCCCGCCCGGATGGCTGTCGATCAGTTCCACATCGGCGAAGAACCTCTTGTAGCGGCGCAGCAGCCTGCCCTTAACCAAGGGACTTGAAAAACCTGGCATCTTCTTTTTCCAGCTCCAGCAACTTCATGACCGGCAGCAGTTTGAATCCGTATTTCTCCAGTTTCGCCTGATATACCTGGTGGCGTTCGCGAAGCTGGCGCATCGTGTGCTCGTAGGCGAGTTTCACGATCCTCGTCCTGATCGTGTAACGCATCGGGGATCCCGACATGAGTTCCGCGCATTCCTCGTCCGGCTGGAACACGATGAAATCCACGTCCGGGTAGCGTTCCGTCAGGTGCATGAGAGTGACGTTGAATCGCGTCGACACCAGCGCCTTGATCGCCTGGATGGTCGAGTAGATGCCGCCCAGTTTGTCCACCGATCCTGGAACCAGTGTCGCATAGGGCTTCAGCGGGTCGATGATGAAGACCAGTTTGCAACCGCGCTCGATCAGGAGTTCGATATTGCACGATTTCGTGATCTGGCCGTCAACAAACCAGCGCCCCTTGATCTGGGTTGGCATGAAAAAGGGCGGCAAGGCGCAAGAGGCGCGCAGCGCGTCCGACACCGCGATGTCATCCCATGGTGGCTTGCCGAACACAACATGCTCGAATGAGTCCTGGTCGGTCGCGCCGATATAAAGTTCAAGGTCGCGGGACGCGTCACGGAACGTGTCCTTGAAATGGTATTTCTCGATCGCGGACTTGAAGTATTTCTTGAGTGCCTCGCCCCTGAAAAATCCTGTGGGAAATGCACGCAAAATCTTGTTGACCCACTTTTGCGGATCCAGGCCGGACCACGACAGGGACTCAATGCCGATCCGTCTGGCGATATCGACACCGGCGACATCGAACAGGATGCCACTGCTCAGAGGCGGCAATGTCTGGGACTTTCCGTGCAGGGCCTTGATGACTTCCGTTGTCGGTACGCCACCCGCGGTCATCGCAGCCATGATGGAGCCACTGCTGACGCCAGAGTAGACCACGGCCTGGTCGAGTCCGCGTCCCTCACCCTTGTCGAATGAACGCTCGATCGCGTGCAGGCAGCCCAACTGGAACAGGAATCCTTCCAGTCCACCGCCGCTGAACGCGATACCGCTTCGTGGCGTGACTTCCTCGCCGCGCGCGTGGCCGATCTCTGTCCGTTGCGACTCAATGACCCGGAAAATCCACCGCAGGAGTTGCGCCGTTCCCGCAGGATCAACGATGACGTCCCGGACGTGAACGCGTCCGAGTTCGAGGCTTCGCGCGACATCACTCTTCTTGTCGCCGCGCAGGATCGCGACCACGCGGCTCATCGGGAACAAGAAATCAGGTCCCCACAATTCAGCGAAAGTCGCGACATCCTCGCGAATCTTGCGAATCGCCGCTCGCGCCTCAATGGTCGGTTCATTGCCGGCCGGGCGTTCATCGTAGATCAACAAATCGACGGGGAAATGACGCAGGTGCGGTGTGACCCCGTCCAGGTCCGTAAGCAGCGTAACCTCAAGCGTCCGGCCCTGGAGCAGAGGGTGGTCGATCTCCCAAGTCGGGGCGCGGGCGAAGGCCGACTCGGCCGGAGTCGCGCTCAGGCGGTCCATGGCGCGTTTCACGGCCTCGGCCTGCGCCGCTGATCCTACATAAAGCAAGAAATACTTCATCAAGGGCGCAGGTCCCCGTTCTTGGTCTCGCCGGTGCTACTGCCGCGCGCCAACACCTCGCGGAACTCACGCAAACGGCCGAGCAAAGTTCCTGCCGGAGTGTACCCCATGACCGGATCTTTTGATTTCAGGTTGCCGTCAGGCGGGACCATGGTCAGGGTCGGCAGGCTCTGCAGTTCATACTTGTCCTGAAGGGCGTCATTGGCGTCGCTCCCTTCGGTCAGGTCCAGTTTCAGCAGGATCCATCCGGATTTGAGTTCCGAGATCACCGCTGGATCCTGGAAAGTCGTCACGTCCATTTTCTTGCACGCGTCGCACCACTCGGCCCATGCGTCAACGAGGACGGGTTTCCCGCCGGATTTCGCGTCCGCGTACGCGCGCGCCTCGTCTTTCAGCCACGCCAGTTGCCCGTGCGCCTCGCCATCGGCAGACACGGCGGCTGGACCGCTCAGGTAAAATTGGCTGGTCGAGAAGATCCCGATGGCGAGGACGATCGCCGGCGCAAGGCTCAAGGCCTTGCTGTTGTGCAGGAATGGCACCGCCAGCCACACGATCAGCATCGCGATGCCCACCGGCGCGAAGATGCTTGTGAGCAATCCGAAGTGCGGCTTGACTTGTTGCAACAGTCCGTAGGCCGGGACTCGCAAGTAATAAAGCGAAAGGGCAAACATGACCGATGCGAACAAGAGCTTCGTCCCGACTTGGATCCGCGGGCTTACCTTGATCTTGCTGACTTTTGCCGCGGCCCCGCCCAGGAACACATAAGGCAGCGAGAAGCCGAGGCTGTAGGTGGCGATCAGCGCGACAGATTCAACGAAGGAAGACGCCTTGGCCGTGTAGGCCAGCAGCGCGGCGAGGATCGGACCCGTGCATGGTGACGCGACGAGGCCCGCGCCTGCGCCCATCAGGAACATGTTCAGGACCGAGGGCTTGCCGGATCCGAATTTCATGCCGAGATTCTGCAGTGACGAGAAATCCCCGTAGCCCAGCATCGTGAAGCCGAAAATGGCCATCACGCTCGCGAAGAACAAGTTGAACTTCGCGCTGGCGAGGATGCTGCCGAAGAGGCCTCCGCTGAGTCCCGCCGCGACTCCCGCGATCGTGTAGGTGACCAGGATGCCAGCGGCGTAAAGGCTGGAATTGCGCAGGCCGTGGCCATCGCGGCCGCTCAAGATGCGAACGGTGATCGGGATCATCGGCGCGACGCACGGGGTCAAGTTGGTGAGCAGCCCCCCAATGAACACAATCGCCAGCAGCGCCCACAGCGACAGGGTGCCAGATTGCAGTTTCCTCGCGAGGCCTGACTCGAAGTCAACAGGCTCGCCACTGGTGCCGGTCTCGATGTGCGCGGTCTCGGTGATGGCCGGGGGCAGGGGCGCGCCCTCGGCCAGGGCGATGGTCAACTTCTCGGTGTACGGGAACAGGCAGACGCCTTCCGCGCAAGCCGTGTAAGTGACGGACATCGGGAATTTACCGGCGAGGGTCCCCAGCGGGCCCCGGAACCGGACGTTGAACTCGCCACCATCGATCAGGCTGGCCGGCTGGCCCGTAACGGGGTCAGGCTTTACGGCGCCCGTCGGTGCGGACTTCGCGATTTCACTGAAGCCGAAGGGGGGAGTGAACTTGATTCGTTCCTCGTAGAGGGCGAATCCACGGTCGGTCGTGAGGCGCACCACGACATCGACGGTTTCCTGGTCCAGCGGATTGGCGCCAGCCGCGGTCCAGTGGACGACTTCCGCGGGGGCGACGGTGAGGGCGCCTGGCTTGTTCGCGGCCAGGAGCATGAGGCTAAAGATCGCGGTTACCAACGACTTCATGCAGTCCAATCCCCAAAGAAAATAGCAAGTTGTACTGACCCTAACAGATTCGGGGAACCGGCGTCACGAAGTAATGAAGTCGCTTGACGGACGTCCGGGTTTGGCTTAAATACCCGGTTCCATTATCGAACGTATCCGGAAGTGTACCCATGAGCGAAATGACCAAATACGAAGTGAAGTGCCGCCTGAAGAAGGGCGATGAAGTTGTTGTCCTTTCAGGACGTTGCGCCGGTCAGAAGGGCAAGATTGACCGCATCGACCGCAAGCACGACGCGGTTTACGTCTCTGGCGTCAACCTTGTGAAGCGCCACGTCAAGCCGTCCGTTGCCGATCAGGAAGGCGGAATCGTCGAAAAAGTCGCTCCGCTGCATATCAGCAAAGTGGCACTCCTCGACCCGAAAACCAAGAAGCCGACCCGCGTTGGTTTCAAAGTTGAGGGTGACAAGAAAGTCCGCTTCGCCAAAGATTCGGGTACGATCCTGGCGTAACCAGCCACTTCTTCCTGTCTGAACCTGTCGGACCCCGACAGAAGTCAAAGCCAGCGTCCCTGCAAAGGGCCGTTGGCTTTTTCGTTTGTGGCCTCCTCCGCGCGCCGGAATCGTCCGTTCCAAGGCGCTCTCTGGTATCATGGACACTCGAGCCGGGAGTGTTCTGGATTCTGGCGAATTTCATGGAGGTTGACCGATGCGGGACTGGATCATCTTTGCCGCGACCGCGGGCATGATTCTGGTTTCTGGCTGTAAAACGACGGAACGCGCCGAGAACAAAGGCGTCATCGGTCGCCGCTGCCCGTCCAGTGACCGTTCATGCCATCAGCCGGACGGGCATGAACACGGAGACCGCTAGTTTCATCGAGGGTCTTCGCAGCGCCTTCAGCCTGCGCTCGAATCCCGTGTGGGCGGGCAATGATCTCATGGACGATGAGATTTACGGGTTGCGATCACCGGCCAGCCAGGCGACCGTCCGCGAGACCCGGACTGGTCTCCGGACGATGCGCCGGTACGTCGAGGCCGCGAAGAACAATGAAGACCCCAAGGGGCGTGCATGCCCGCAGGTTCATCCGCGCAGCACCAGGACCGAGTGATTTTCATAGATGGCCTGCGGGTAGCTGACGCTGCCCAGCGTCGCCCTTCCGAAAAGACCATGACCCTGCGCCCCGATGATGAGCAAGTCGGCCTCGCGTTCGCGCATGGTGTCGGCGATGGCTTTGGGGACAGGATCCCGTGAGACGACAGAGTCGGTGACGACGGGGCCGAGGTCAGCGAGTCTGCGCATCAGTGACTCGTTTTTCTCGATCAGTTGCTGCTCGACCCACGGCCTGATGTTGACCGCCATGTCGGGCATGAGTTGCCCGAGCGTGGTGGCCATGCGGTATGGAAACGCGGCGAGCACGGTGATTTCACTGATGCCGGCTGGATGCCACCGGATCAGTTGCTGGACGCGTTCCGTCATGTATGGCGAATGATCGGTCGCCAGGACGCAACGCAGTGGTTTTTCCTCGTGCGGGTGTTTCGCGAGGAGGATGCTTTGCTTCGCGTTGACCACGACACTGCGCGCGACGCTTCCGGCGAGGAGGCCTTCGACGGGTCCGTGCCTTTCCCATCCGATCGCGATCAAGTCGGCTTTCACTGTATCCGCGTAATGACATACGGCCGAACCCGGGAATCCCCCGAGGACTTCTCGCCGGATCGCGCGTATCCCGAGGTTCTCGAGGCGCGCCGCGGCGTCGCGCAGTTGCGTTTCGGCGCCTTCCTGCTGCATGGCATCGATGCGTGCGGCGACATCGCCCGATCCTGGTGGCAATCCGAAGTACTCGGGGCCGGTCAGGCGGTCGATCGCGTGGACGGCGTGGATTTCCGTTTTTGGAAATCGCAAGGCCGCCAGCAATTGCATGGCGTGGACGTGATGGTCGGGCGAGCTGATCCCAAGGACGATGCGCATGTGGTTTCCTCCCGGTGGGAACCACAGCAAGAAGTGTGGGAAGGGGGATAGGGTCCTTCGCCCTGCGGGCTCAGGATGACGGGGATTGGGTCCTTCGCCCTGCGGGCTCAGGATGACGGGGATAGGGTCCTTCGCCCTGCGGGCTCAGGATGACGGGGACAGGGTCCTTCGCCCTGCGGGCTCAGGATGACGGGGACAGGGTCCTTCGCCCTGCGGGCTCAGGATGACGGGGCGTCATTCTGAGGCCGCAGGCCGAAGAATCCTTTATTCACCCAGGTCGCGGACTGGCGAGGTCAGCGATTCAAGGAATGCCTTGAACTGAGTTTTTTCCCGCGAGGTCAAGTCAAGCCGACGCAGGCTTTCCTCGCGATGGCCGATCACGGGATCGCCCGCCAGTTTATCGTAATGATCGATAACGTCGTCCAGCGATGACGCGCGGCCATCGTGGAAATAGGGAGCTGTGAGGGCGACGTTTCTGAGGGTTGGGGTCTTGAATGCCCCGACCGCCTCGTAATTCTCGATGTCGGCAAATTCCTGTTCGCGGCAGGATTCCGACTCCACGCGTTCACGTGCGGACATGCCACCGTTATCGCCCCAGACGCCGGCGCGACAGTTGAATTCCGAAGCGCGAACTTCGATCTGTCCTTTGGCGCGACCGGCGACATCGGCAACCCATTGTTCGACAGACAACGCGGCGAGGCGGTCTGTTTCGCCAAGCCCGATGTTATGGAACTGCTGGTCCGACAGGAGAGGGCCGCGGTGGCACAGGACGCAGTTGGCGCGCCCGGTGAAGAGGCGCAGTCCCGCGAGCGCGTCACGGGAAAATCCGGTTGATGTGCCGGCCGCCTGTTCCTCCGCCAGCGCGTCCAGTGGCACGTCACTCCTGGCGGTGGCGGCGCGCGCGAACGCGTCAAACGGTGACTGGTCGGCGATCAGGCGAACGCGTCAAACGGTGACTGGTCGGCGATCAGCAGTCGCTCCCAGGCAGCGATGGCGGTAACGGCGTTGGCAATAATTTGTGAGTCGCGATCGTGATCCGCGCGGCCGGTGGGAGCGTATGCCGCGGGTGTCGCGGGGGCCAACACTCCTGAGATCAAGGTCGCGGGTTGCGTGGCGCGGTCTGCGGCAATCGTCAGAACGGCCTTCATGCGATCGTATGGCCCGATGGTGGCCAGAGTGTACGCGGCCAGCCTTTTCAATTCCAATGGTGGTGCCGTGGTCGAAGCGCTGGTTCCCGTGGCGGTGGCGTCCACAGGTCCGCCGGATCCGAATAGTTCGTGATATTCGGCGGCGTGACGTCGCAGAATTGCGGTGGCAAGTGATTCGCGGTCGAGACCGTGTTCGTCCGGGTTTTCAAGGGGGCCTGCCGCCTGGGCGGCCAGCGAGTCGGCGCGTCCGTCCCAAAAAAACCAGTGCGCGAAACGGCTGTTGATGATCGTCGGCGCGTTGCGTGCCGTGGTGCCGACACCCTTCGCGACCGGCAGGCCGTCTGTGAAGGATTTGTCTGGCCGGTGGCAGGTCGCGCACGAAACCTGTCCGTTGGACGACAGGCCAGGGTCGAGGAATAGTTTTCTCCCGAAGGTGGCGAGGCGATGTTCACGGGATCCGGCAAGAGGCGCTGAAACGGAAGGAACGGTCATCCCGGCGAGAACTTGGCGCAATTCGTTGTCCGTCAAGGGTTTGCGGACGCGCGGTCGCGGATCCAGGATTCCTTGCCGCGTGATCAAAAATGCGGCAGTCAGTGTCGTGATGAGAACAAGTCGCAACATCCCACCACGAAAAGACTTTTTCTTGCTAAAAGGGCCCCGGGGGATTATCCCTTTCATGGTACTCTTATGACCAGTTTCCACAGTTCTGCTGTTCGACCCCGATTTTGATGAGTGGCTTGGAGACGTAGATCCGGTGAAAAACCTTCAGATTCTTTTCGTCTGCCTCCTCGTATGTGCATCTAGCCTGATCGCTGGCGCGGCGCAAGCATCGACCTCCATGGCCGAATCGACATCCGGATCCACGCCTGTGCCTGGCACATCCGTCACGTTGTCGTGGTCCCTTGAGGGAGACGCGGGTAAAAGCGCGTTCAATCCCGACAAGGTTCAGAAGATCATCGTGCAGCTGCGGGACAATTCCGGAAAGCCTTTGGCGGCTGGAGTCGAGCTGACGGGCTTTGATGCCCGCATGCCGGAGCACAATCACGGCATGGTCACGAAGCCGGTCATCAAGAAGATTTCGGCGTCGGAATACGCGGTGGACGGAGTCAAACTGCACATGTCCGGCAAATGGGTTCTCGAGTTCAAGGTATCAGACAAGAGCGTCAAGTTTCCCGTAGAGATCAAGTAAGCGAGATCAAGTAGCAGAGAGCAAGCAACAGGAAAGTGACCATGATGAGAAAAAGTGGAATCGCAACTTTGTGTTCAATGCGCGGGGCAGCCAGCGCGATGCTCGGGACGGGCGCATGGCTGATGTCGGCCGTGGCCTGGGCGCAGAAGTCATTTGACGAGATGCCGTACAAAATCGACGGCGGATTCAACGGTCCGATGACGACGATCTCAGGACTGACAGAGTGGTCAAAAGACATCAATCACGTGTATTTGATCACGACGGTGATCGTGACTGGCATCTTTTTCGCGGTCGCGATTCCCTTGATCTACACGTTGTACCGTTTTCGCGCGAAGGAAGGCGATGACACGCCACCGTCGCAGGTTCACGGCAATGTGGTCCTGGAGTTCCTGTGGACGGTGATTCGTCAGGACGCGGTCAAGGTTCACGTGATCGGCCACCAGTGGTGGTGGGAATTCCAGTATCCCGACTACGGCATCAAGACTGCCTTTGAACTGCACCTTCCTGAGAATACCCCCGTTGAATTGACGATCACTTCAGCTGACGTGTCGCACGCATTCTGGATCCCGAGGTTTGGTGGCAAGACGTCCGCGATCAACGGCAACATCAACCGCCTCGCTTTCACGACCCCGGCGGCGGTACAGCCGGAAGTTGCCGGCGGCGACTATTACCAGGGTCAGTGCGCGGAACTGTGCGGTTCGTCCCACGCCCTCATGCGTCATGTCGGCGTCGTACATACGAAGGAAGGTTTCGAGCGGTGGGTCAAGGCGTACAACATGCCGCCGAAAGTCGAGACGGCCTCGCAACGCGAGGGCGAGCAGAACTTTGCCAAGTGTGTGGCCTGCCACGTCATCTCGGGCACTCCGAGCGCTGACATTCCCGGCGACAAGATCGGCCCGAATTTGTCGAATTTTGGTTCGCGCTCACACCTCGCCGCCGGAACCCGGAAGAATACAGATGACAACCTGGCCATCTGGCTGCGCAACCCGGCTGAACTCAAGCCCGGCGCGCTGATGCCCAACCTCGGCCTGACGGATCAGGAGATCGCGTCCTTGTCGGCGTACCTGCGTCAATCCACTTACAAGACTTTCTAAGCGTCGCGAAGGAATCAGAAACATGTCTGCACACGCACATCCCAAAACCGGAATCTGGAGCTGGATCACGACGGTGGACCACAAGCGCATCGGCATCATGTATGCCGTGTCGGCGCTCGCGTTCCTCGTCATCGCGGGGATTGACGCGCTGTTGATGCGCACCCAGCTGGCCATGCCCAACAACGGCATCATCTCGGCCGAGACCTACAACGGTCTCGTGACGATGCACGGGACATCGATGATCTTCTTGTTCATCATGCCGCTCAGCGCCGGATTCTTTAACTACTTCACGCCGCTGATGATCGGCGCGCCGGACGTCGCGTTCCCGCGCCTCAACGCGCTCAGCTTTTGGATTGGCTGGTTCGCTTACGCGAATTTGACGCTCAAGCAATACAGCCCGACGATCTCGGTGGACTTCTGGGTCTGGGGTATCCAGATTCTCGGTTTGGCCTCGTTGATCGCCGCGATCAACTTTTTCACGACGATTTTGAACATGCGTGCCCCGGGCATGACGCTGCTCAAGATGCCGATCTTCGTCTGGACCACACTGGCAACCCAGGTGCTCTTGATCCTTGCCCTGCCGGTCATCACGGTCGCTTGCGTCATGCTGACGTTTGACCGCGCGTTTGGGACGGGATTCTTTGATCCGGGCGCCGGCGGCTACGTCCTCATGTGGGAACACTTGTTCTGGGTCTTCGGTCACCCCGAAGTTTACATCCTGATCCTCCCGGCCATGGGTATCGTTTCCGAGATCCTGGCAACCTT
>RGVZ01000211.1 GCA_010029825.1 bacterium
CGCTGATGTCATTTATGCTCCCAGCCTACGAAGGTCGTCTGCGAGTCCGCGAAAAAAAGAGTCCTAAATTCTTTATTTTTGATTGCGGCGTTGCTCAGGCCCTGCGAGGCGAGTTCTATAAACCGCCCCGCGATGAGATGGGTCACTATTTCGAGGGTCTGGTGGCACAAATTCTTCGCGGCCATAATCACTCGAACCCGATATTTGAGACGATGTACTACTGGTCTCCTGCGGAAGCTAAAAATACAGAGGTAGATTTTTTACTTCAGCGTGGAGATCTCTTCGTTGCGATTGAAGCAAAACTTTCGCCCGAGCATCCAGACTCCTTTGATGGGCTCAAGGCAATTCAAAATCTAAAAGGCTTAAGTCGCCGCATCTTAGTCGTGCCTGATGGTTTTAAGAGGCAGCGTGCTGACGGCATCGAAATTTTGCCGTTGCAAGATTTCGCTAATGGTTTGACAAACCTATTCTGATAACAACACGGCGTTTCATGCCGGCCCTTTTTGCCGTGATTCAAAGTGATTTCAGAATCAAAATCGCAACAGGTTTTTTGAACGTGCGCCGTGCAGGATCTGCCTGGCCGCGGTCAACATGCGACAGGGTCAGTGTGAGTCAGTGTCAACTATAGAACAGCTTGTATTTCCGCAAATAAAACTTAAACAGCGGATCTGCGAGCAAGTATTCCACGACCCCCGCTTCGGTAAATTCCTGATAGACAGTACCGCGATCCAAAAACCTTCTGACGATCTGCTCTACCCCCGATTTGGAAACACCATCAGCACATTGGATAAATGACGCTGAAAGGACATTGCGAGCCCGATCACGACGTGCCAACGCCAATAAAACCTTTCGCTCAGCCGCACTGAACTGCGCATACATGGCAGAATAAATCGACATGGAACGGTCTAAAAAGGAACTCATGGTCTGGTTTACGCCTGCATGCGTGATCTCCCTTATTTCCGGATTCTCAGCGATTGCATCGCACAATCGATTGATGCTTTCGGGTATACGCTCCATCAAGTCTTGCAGGTAGATTGAGGTTGGAGAGTCGATCGTCTTACCCGCTCGTGTAAAACGCTCCTGCATATACGAAAAATATTCCTCGTAGGGAATTGCGCGCAGCTCAATGGTGGTACCCCAGGCGTGAAATGGCGCCTTTGGCTTATTGAATATTTTCTCGAGCATGTGCTGTTTGGATCCCAAAATAATCACGGGTGTTGCCGCACCCAGCTCCTGGAGTCCAGCGCGCAGCTTGGCTTCCGCTTGTCGGATATTTGCGATTTCCTGAAATTCATCCATGATGAGCAAGAAGCTGAATTTTCCGGTTTTGCTGAGACGTTGGATATTGCTCAGGATGATATCAAAGTCGACGACGTCACTTCCTGTTTCGGTCTTTATGCTGAACTCTCCAAAATCACTGGACTCAGTCGGCGGCTTCCAGGTGGGGCGCATATTTCTGATTGTTTTGAGCCAAGCAAAACCTTTTTCCATCAAAGACTGCTTGCGAGTGATCGCCGTATTAAATGCCTTCGAAAACTCGTGAGAGATATCGTGGAGACTCTGGGCCGCGTAAAGGTCGATGTAAATTGGAACCCTCGTTGCGGGATCCTGCTGCTCCCATGTTGGGGCCACAATGTTTTTGACAATGGACGTTTTTCCAAAATTACGGCGGCCATAAAGACGCACGCAGCGTCCTTTTTCCACGGCGTCGCTAAGGGCCGCAATATCCTTTTTGAAGTTGCAAATGTCTTGCGCTTCTACCAATCGGTCGTAAACAAAGAGCGTATCCATACTTCTCCAGAAAGCTCAGCAATCGTCCGGAATGACATTCTATCAGGCCCGCAAAACGTGGTCCATAAAAAGTGGACCACTTTTTATGGACTTAACAAGCACCTGATTTTATTGTAATAACGTCAATTATCGGCTGTTTCCGAAGCGTTCGACGGTCGTGACCAATCTGACCATCCCCCCGAAAACAAGTCCAGTTGCGGTTCAAGTTTCCGCGCACCAATCACCGCGCACCATGGGAGCTTCGTTGAAGCGCATCAGGCACTCATCACCTAGGGTTTCGAGTTCACCGGCGCAAGTCTAGCGGATCAGGGATTCATAGACGCGCAGGTTGCCTTCGACCATGGCGTCGACGGAGAACTCGCCGAGCACTTTTTCGTGGACGGCGCGGGCGAAGGCGGCGCGCAGTTCGGGAGCGTGGGCAAGGCGCGCGATGGCGGCGGCGATGGCCGCCGGGTCGCGTGGCGGGACGAGAAGGCCCGACTCGTTGTTGGAGATGATCTCGGGCAGTCCGCCGACGTTGGAGGCGATGATCGCGCATCCGGCATGGGCCGCGTCGAGGGCCGACGTCCCGAGTCCCTCGTCGATGGACGTCATGGCGAAGATATCCAGGGCGGCCAGGAATTCGGGCACGCGCGCGATGAAACCGAGGAAACTGACGTGGTTGTCCAGATTCAGGGCGATGCGTTGCTGTTCGAGCGCGTCGCGCAAGGGCCCGTCTCCCGCGATGACGCAGTGGAAGTTGAGCCCTTTGAATTCCGGGGAGTCGCGAAGCAGGGCGCAGGCGCTCATCAAGTAACCATAACCCTTTTGCTCGGACAATGCCGAGGCGTTGCCAATCAAAAGTGTGTCGCGCGGCAAACCCAGCATGTGGCGCAGGGATTCGCGGGCCGAGGCCCGGTCAATCCCCTGATGGGGTTCGGCCTCGACGGCGCTGCGCACAGTCACGATGCGCGACGCGTCAATGCCCGCGCGGCGCAGGACTTCGGCGATGGCATTCGATATGGCGACGTATCTGGCGACTTTCGAGGTCCGGTATTTCAGGGGCGCGTAGGGCCGGCCGACCGGGTAATCGACCCGGCGGTGAACGATCAGGCGGCGGCGGCGATCCAGCGTCACGAGGCCGAGGCCCACGTCGTGCGCCTTTGAACTGTGCGCGTCGATCAGGGTGATCCCGTGGCGCCGGCAGTACCGGTGCAGGCGCAAGACCGTCGCCGGCCACGAGATGCGGGCCATCGGCGCCGCGACGGACGGGAACTTCTTGCCGAGGCGGCGCAGGATCTCGCTGCCCGGGTCGGCTGCCAGGAAAGGCTCGTGGCCGCGGGCCCGCAGGCCTTCCATGAGGAGGCGGATTTGATTTTCACCGCCTCGCCAGGTCTTTTCCGAGGCGATGTGCAAGATCTTGAGTGGCTGGTCCATAAGGGCCGAGCATAACCAATCGGAAAGAATTGTCAAAAAGGCTCAGGACGGCGACAATAATCATACAAAATAAGTAATCGCAATTCGCAGAAATCGATTTACTCAGGGTGGGGAATCATGCGTCGCTTTGCCGCAGCCACAACAGCCATCGGTCTGACGACGGGAATCGCAACGGGTCTCGGGGCTTGCCGCACGACAGCCAAGGTCGGGGAAAAGCGCAGCGTCCTCGCGTCGATTGAAGGGATTGATCCGGCAGATCTGCAGTTGCCGGAAGTGACGTACAAGTTGATTTGCGACCGCGGCAACGCGATTCCGGGACAATCCACCCAGGGGACGGCCCGCGTGGCTTTCCCCGGCGAGGCGATCCAGGAGGGCGATGTTTGCGCCCTCGAGGTCCGCGCGAACATCCCGCCCGAGATGCAGTCGTCGTTCAAGTGGTTGTCGAAACCGGCGGACCAGGCCGTCGGACTTCTGTACGGGTCCGGCAAAGGGCGCGTGAAAGACCGCAAGTTGGCCCTGACGATCTACAAACTTTACGCGCGGACCGGCGGAGATACGTTCGCGGCGTTGGTCGATGTCGTTTTCAAACCCAACGAGGGAGCGGCATCCGGGACGGGCGCGTCGTCTCCGATGTTGCCGGACGCGACGCGGATGACGGCCTCGCTGCGTTGTCTCGCCGGTAATTTCGCGACGGACGTTTATCGCCAGGGCGGCTCGGCCGGCGTCGGGACGTTTCAATTCATGATCGAGACGGGGCGCGCGGTCGGCACCAGTTGCGACCGGTTGACCGTGTTGCAGGACAATGTTGCCGTGTTCGAGGGTCCGGTGGATCCGAGCATCGTCAATTTCTCGAGTCCGGCGCGCGCCGAAGTGCTGCGTTTTCCGCGCCAGTTTGAGCTGTTTCCGGTAGGCGTGACGGAGTCCGGCAACGGAAACCAGTCTGGCGGGCCGGCAGAGTGCCTCAATTTCGACGGCGCGCGGGCCAATTGCGTCGACCGCCGCAGTTTTGACCTGCCTCTGGCGCGCAATTACTGGGTGGCAAAGGTTCAGGGGCGGCGCACGGACGGGACGGTCGAGACGATGTTTGTTTCGGGTGGAAACTATGGTTTCCCACTGGACGACGGGCCGCGCACGAAAACGGTCGAGGACATGACGGCGTCGCTGGCGAGTTCCGCGTCGCAGGCGCAGCGCCAGAAGTACAACTGGTACAGTTCGGCGCTGGACGGGATCCTGCTCGATTATGAGTTTGACCAGGCGTTCACGGGCGGGGCTTATCACGCCAGTTTCTCGTTGAACCGCTTGTCGGTCGCGGACTTCAAGGTTCTTCATGTCGAGCGCGTCTGGACGCACGGGTTCCATGAAGTCGTTGAACCGGAACTCGAGAGCAACTTCATGGCGCGCTGGATCGGTCTGGTGTCCTTGGCGAACGGCAGCAGTCGTGTTGAGTTTGTCGTTTCGGGTCCGCGCGATTATTTCCTCTCGCAATCAAAAGCAGCGGGATCGGCGGTGGTGCCGCGTTATTTCACGTGGGACGCCTTCAAGTCGGACCGCAACCGGACGGAAACCGTGGGCAACCAGGCGGACTATGCCGCGTGGGCTCTGCGTTCCACGCCATTCGCGCCGGGTGGATGTGACATGGCGATTGGCGACCTGATCGAACGCGCGAGTTCGATGACGTCGACCGTGATCGATGTTTCGGGCGGCGTGCGCGACCCGATGTTCGAGGCGTGCAGGATCCAGAAGGCGGGGTTCCCCCGCTCGTATGACAACTGGACACCCTCGGTACGGTTTTTTCATTGGGGCTGGAAAGCCATCCTTTAAGGGAGACCTGAGATGAAACGCGAGACCGACGACAAAAAGATGAAGCAGCGCAAGGACCATAACGAACAGATCCTGAAGCGCATGGCGGCGGGCGAGCCCCTGTGGGCGTTTGACAGCAAAGCCAGCTGGTTCCCGCCGCGGCCGGTCATCCAGAAGGACCCCAAGGCCATTGGACAGTTGTACGGGGCTGGGGTAAGAGGTGGCGTAAAGGGAACTGAGCCGCAATTGGAGTCCGCTGGTGTCCGAACAGAATCCCCAAAACTCAAAGAACTCAACCAATTCCGTAGCGCGTCCGATGACGTTGCCTCTGATTCAGCCCCGGAAACTTAAGGGTTTTCGGGACTACCTGCCGGGACCGACGCGGCTCCGGCAGATGGTCATGAACGAGATCCGGGCGGTCGCGCGGCGCGCGGCATTCCAGGAAATCGCGACTCCTGCCCTTGAATACGAGGAGACTCTTCTCGGACAGGGCGGCGAGGAGACCGACAAACAGGTTTATCGTTTCGAGGATCACGGTGGACGCAAGGTTGCCTTGCGTTTCGATTTGACGGTCCCGTTCGCGCGTTTTGTCGCGGAACATCAAGGCGAGCTGGTCTTTCCATTCAAGAAACTGCAGATCGGCGACGTGTGGCGCGGTGAGAACACCCAGAAGGGGCGTTACCGGGAATTTGGCCAGTGCGATTTCGATATCATCGGGGTCGATTCCCTGGCGGCCGATGTGGAAGTGATGCTGGCCCTGGCGACGGTTTTGAGCCGTCTCCCGACGGGCGGCGTCACGATGTCGGTCAACCATCGCGGACTCTTGTCGGGCATCTTGAAGGCCGCGTACGGCAGTGAGATCAACGCGGCGGAAGAGACCAGGGCTCTGATCGCCATCGACAAACTGGCGAAGGCCGGCGAGGCCGAAGTGACGAAACTCCTGGCGGCGATCCCGGCGCACGGACGCGGTTCAGAGGACGCGGCGCGACTCGTGATGCGCGCCATCACGGTGAAAGATTCCGGTGGCAACGCGGATCTCGCGGCGTTGCGTCGCATGGTCAACGAGGAAAACCCTGCCGCGTTGGCGGCGATTGAGCCACACATTGAGCGCGTGTCGGCGATTGTCGATACGCTCCGGCGTGCGGCACCGCCTGAGGGCGTCCGGTTCGCGCTCGATCTGAGCGTCGCGCGCGGACTCGGATATTACACGGGTGTGGTGTTTGAAACGACTTTGGATCGTTTGCCCGGATTCGGCTCGGTCAGTTCCGGCGGAAGGTACAATGATCTTGCGTCGAGATTCACGAATCGCGAGTTGCCGGGAGTCGGCGGGTCGATTGGCCTCGACCGCCTGGTGGCGGGTCTTGAGGAGCTTGGTACGGCCGACTCGTCGATGAAGGGCGGTGCCATGGTGGCGGTCGCGTCGAGCGACGCGCTTTCTTACGCTTTTGACGTGGTTTCGTTGCTGCGTAACAGCGGTGTCAACGCCGACATCGGACTGACCGAAGGCAAGGTGGGCAACCAGTTCAAGTACGCCAGCCGCCTGGGCTACGCGCACACGGTGACGGTCGGCGGGTCCGAAATGGCGACGCGGACGGCCAACCTCAAAGACATGAACACGGGGGAAGAATCCCGTGGCCTTCCCATCGCTGAAATCATCGCGCGCCTCGCGTCACAGTGAGGGC
>RGVZ01000212.1 GCA_010029825.1 bacterium
CGTGAAGTTCGGGAGTGACTGGTACGCGTTTCGTCAGCCACTTCACCACCGGGTTGTCGCCTGGCGAGGCGGCCCCTTCCGGCTGGAAGAACAGTTTGATACCCGTAACGACCAAAAATGCGCCGAAGACATACATGACCCAGTGGTATTGCATGAGCCAACTGCCGGCCGCGATAAAGGTCGCTCGGAAGATGATCGCGCCGAGAATCCCGTAAAACAGGACACGGTGCTGCATGGCAGGTGGAACTGCGAAATACGTGAAGACGACCGCGATGACAAAGATGTTGTCGATGGCCAGCGACTTCTCGACCAGATAGCCGGCAAGAAATTCACCCGCGAGGCGCGACGCGACTCCGGGCTGCCCCCCGAACTGGTGATTCGCCCAGTAGTAGAGCCCGATGTTGAACAACCCTGCGAGCGCTACCCAGATGACGCTCCAGATGGCGGCTTCCTTGAACTTCACTTCGTGGGGGCGCCGGTGAAATACCCCCAGGTCAAGGACGAGCATTGCTCCGATGATGAGGAGCAGGAACCCGTATGCCCACCAGTAGCCAGACATGGTGATCAGGTTTGTCGCTGTTGAAGATGCATCCAATGTGTCCGCCTCCTCCGTCGGGCCAACGGCGTGTTTCCTCGCCCACAGAGTATGACGGCAATTCAATTATTAATAAAAATCGATAATAAACATTCTGCCTATTGTTTTTAGCGATTATCTGACTTAACCTTCCAGATTGAAATCCTTGAAAATCTGAGCCGACACGGGATTTTGGAATTTGCGCTCGCCCGTGAGCAACCAGAGTTCTTCGTGCACGTCTTCAAGCTGCCCCAGAACAATCATTTCCCGGTTTTGGACCAGCTCGGCCGCGGCCGCTTCGGGCAGCGGGGCCAGGCCCATCTGGTGGGTGACGAGAAGTTTCTGGAGGCTGGTGTCCTGGGTCTCAAAGGCGACGTCCGCGGCGATCTTCCGGGTCTTGAACCAGTGATCGATGTCGAGCCGCAGTTTACTGTGCGCGGTCGGCAGGATCATTGGTTGTCCCGTCAGGGATTCAGGGAATGACTTGCGCAAGTGCGCGAATTTCTTGTCGGCGCAGACGACAACCGGCATGCGGGCGACGCGCCGCCACCGGACACCGACCGTCTCGCCCGGCGTTGGCCCGTGATTGGTGGCAACGACGTCAATCCGGTGGGCCTTCACCTCGCGCAAAAGATCCTCGAATTTCCCCTCGAGAACCGCGACGCGACAGTTCGCCGACTTTTGCGCGGCTTTCGCAAGATCCATCAAGACATGTTTTGGCACGCTGTCCAGGGCCCCGATCGTGACATCGACCCGGCCAGAGTGCAGGCGGTCGTTGATCGCCTCGACCATCTCATCGCCGAGGGCGAAAATCTCATTGGCGTATTCCAGGACCATCTGGCCAGCTTCGGTCAGCTGCAGGGTCCGTCCTTTGCGTTCGAACAACTGTTGCCCGAGGTTGTCCTCGAACAGTTTCAGCTGCGTGCTCAGCGTCGGCTGCCCGAGGCGCAATTTGCGCGCCGCCTTGATGACGCTGCCCTCAGTCGCGATCGCGCGAAAATAAAAAAGATGGTGGTAATTCAGCCAAGCTTTCATTTTTTCTGGAGCATCCTGATCAGTGCGCCCACCGTCTGGTGCTTTTCCAGCGGATGGCGCAGGGGTTTGTTGAGGTTGACCGTGTAGCGGTTGACGCGTCCGACTCGTTCCCGGCCGAGATACCCGGCCTCCTCGAGTTCCATGACGATCTTCTGGACTGCGCGTTCCGTGATGCCCACGAGATTCGCAACTTCTCGCAATACAAGATCTTCTTGGGATGAAATCACAAGCAGTACATGAAGATGATTCGTCATGAAGGTCCAGTCGCGGACATCTTCGTTCCCTTTTTTTATCGCCATATCACCCCCTTTCTTTCGTAAAATTAGCCTCTTATGCCATTTTAGTCAAGAACACTAAGTATTGAATCATAACTGACGAATAAAAATATACGAGAAGTATTGCGTATATTCAAGTTCGCTGTTATGAATGAAGCATCGGTCAGAAAAACGAAACCTGGAGATACAGTCATGAACAGGCAGGGTTTGGGAATAAAGGTGATTCATTGGGGTTTGGTCAGTCAGGCCTTGATAGCCCTTTCGCTGGTCGCTTGGGAAGTGGTCAACGGTCCAGCAACGTTCACGTTGCTGCAAGGCATCATCGGCGGACTCGATTTGAAGTTTGCTCTTCGTCTTGACGCGCTGTCGACGGTGTTGTTCGCCATGATCTCGGTCCTTGGCGCTGTCATCAGCCAATACTCGCTGCGCTATCTGGACGGCGAGCCCCGTCAGGGATACTTCTACAAAAATTTGTTGTTCACGGTTCTTTCGGTTTCTCTTCTGGTTTTGTCCAGCAACCTTGTGATGTTCTTCGTCGCCTGGTGCCTGAGCAGCGCTGGCCTGCACAACCTCCTGCTCTTCTATCGTGAACGCCCGGCGGCTGTTCTGGCAGCCCGCAAAAAAATGTTGATCAGCCGACTTGGTGACTTTTTCCTGCTGGCTGGTTTCATCGTGACCTACAAGGTTTTCGGATCGTTCGATTTCGATCAGATCTTCGCGCTCGGGGCAGATCAGGGTTTCGGTAACGCGAACTCCAGCATGATCTCCGTGGCGGGCGTGTTCCTGGTCCTGGGCGCGATCGCCAAGTCGGCCCAGTTCCCGTTGCACTTCTGGTTGCCTGAGACCATGGAGACTCCAACTCCGGTATCCGCGCTGATGCACGCGGGTATCATCAATGCCGGTGGTTTCCTGATGATCCGCATGAGCCCGGTTCTGACCCACGCGGAACTGCCGCACCTCCTGCTTACGATCGCGGGTGCCGTGACGGCCGTTTATGGCGCTCTTGTCATGATCACCCAGAACGACATCAAGAAGAAACTCGCGTACTCCACCATCAGCCAGATGGGCCTGATGATTTTTGCCTGTGGTCTGGGCGCATACTCGATCGCGCTGTTCCACATCATCGCTCATAGTTTCTACAAGGCCTACGCGTTCCTTTCGACCGGCGACCTGATCATCGAATCCAAAAAATCCGCCCTGCGCCCCGCGTCGTTCGGTCTTGGTTACAGTCTTCTCGCAACCGGGTTGGCTATCGCCGTCCTCGCCGCAGGCGTCAATTACCAAGGTGGAACGCATGTCGCATATTTCACGTATGCGGGGCTGCTTTTGATCGCCTTGATGCAGTGCGTCGTGACCCTGCCGGCCGAGAACTTCTCACGCCTGCGGTTCTATGGTTCCATCGCCGGCCTGTTGGCTCTCGCCACGGCCATTTATGCGGTAATCGAAACTTATGTCGGGTCCCGCATGGCTACCATCGTCGCCGATACGCTGGACGCGACGACTTTGACGTCTCCGACTTTCATTGCCTCTGCCGTGGCCCTGGTCATCTTTGGAACGGGTTTCTACCTGGCAGGCCAGATCTATAACGCGGACCGTGAATGGTCGCGTCGCCTGTACATGCGACTGTGGAATGGTGACTACTTCAGCCAGAAGTCCACACACCTGCTGACGGCGATCTGGCCAGCATGACAAACAACGATCACAAGATTCAAACGGAGGAACATTCCATGTTCGACGTGAAAACAGCAAAACCCGAAAGCAAGACGAAGTCCGTCAAAAATCCCGCATGGCGCCCGATGAAGGTGGTGATGGATGAGGCGCTCAGTGTGTCGACGCCGTCGTGGCCCCTGCAGAACACAGTCGCGGTGAATCCGTTCTGGTTCCGCCGCGCGGAGAAGTTCGAGGACGTGATCAGCGGGCTTTATCCCGTCATTCATCGCGGGCTCTACATGCCGGTCGATCACTACCTTGATCACTACAGCAAGGGCGACATTCCGGATGCTTCGCTTTCGGCCGCCCTGGAGCGCTTGCGCGCCGCTCATCCTGGCCTGCCTGCGCAGGTCGATGAGTTTCTGCGCGTCAGCAAGAGCTCGGGAGCTGCGCGCCGCAAGTTCCAGTCGGTCAGCGATTTCCTTGACGCCAACTTCGGCCTGAACCTCGGCAAGACCATGGCAGGCGAGGTGGCCCGGTACGCCGCGGCTTATCTTGACAGTCGCCAGGCCCTGGCGCGTTTCCCGTGGCAAGACAAGGATTTCCTCACGGCCTGGTTTGCGGCCAGCGAGTTTGATCGCAGCCTCGAGTCATCTGGCATTGATTCGTTGTCGCAGGTCAGCGCGCGGATAATTTCCCGCAACGCGGAAGGCGTCATCACCGAAATTTTCGACCTCATGGAAATCACGGATCCCGCGACACAGCGCCTTGTCCTCGAACGCATGGCGTTCAGCGTTCTCGGGTGGATGAGCCAGTTCCGCTACGTCGAATGGCAAAAAGGCCTCGGTTACCCGGTGGAGTCGCGCGCACAGGCAGCGGACTTGCTGGCCGTGCGCTTGATCTACGAATTCGTGGCGCTCGAATCCGTCAGGGGTCGTCATGATGCTGCGATCGACCAGTGGCGCACTCTTGCCGTTGAGTTCGACGCGCAATCGGGAGAGGGCAGGAAGACCCTTCCAGTCGAGATCGTCTGGCAGGCCGCCTATGAAGACAGTTACCAGCGTCGCGTGGCGCGCAACCTCAACATCAATGCCTTCGCTAACATCCCCGGGCGCGAAACCGGCGCCGCTGTGGACGCCCAGATCGCGTTCTGTATCGATGTCCGCTCGGAAATGATCCGCCGTCACATTGAGGCAGCCGACGCGCGCCTGGCGACGATTGGTTTCGCCGGGTTCTTCGGGGTCGCCATCGACTACCAGAAGATCGACGAGAAAGAGGCCGGCCACCGCTGCCCGGTCCTCCTGACCCCGGCGCTGAGTGTCGCGGAAACCGCCAAAGGCAAGTCCGCGGCGGCCATCGAACGAAAAGTGACGCGCAAGTTGACGCTGTCCTACTTCAAGGCCCTGCGCAAAGTGCCTCTGTCGTCGTTCGCTTATGTCGAGATGCTGGGCATTCTCGCGCTCCGCCCGATGCTGTCAAGAACGTGGAGAGCCTTCAAGAAGCGCAAGAATTCGAGTGGCGTCCCCGGTCGCTTCGCCTCCGGGACCTACATGCCTGACGTTGGCAGCTGCTCAGCGGCGGGCGGCGGCGCATTTGCGGGTGAGGATCGCGGAGCACGCGCCGCAGGCATCCTGAAACACATGGGCCTGCGGTCCGGTTTCGCTCCTCTTGTGGTCGTTGCCGGACACGGCAGCCACACCACCAACAACGCCTTCGGTTCGGCCCTTGACTGCGGTGCGTGCGGTGGCCACGCAGGCGATGTGAATGCCCGCGTTCTCGTTGACTTGCTCAATGACAAGGAAGTTCGCGCCGGCATGCGCAAGCACGGCATCGACGTCCCCGACGAGACGCATTTTGTCGCGGCCGTGCACGAGACCGTGACGGACGAGGTTTACCTGCTTGACGAGGAAACAATCCCGGCCCGCCTCCGCGGTGCGGCGGTGCGCCTGCAGCATACCCTGCGCGCGGCGGCGCACAGCGCGCGCGTGGAGCGTCAGACGTCGAGGTCGCGGTTCTACGCGGATGAGGCCGCGACGCGCGCCGTCAACTGGTCCGAGGTCCGTCCAGAGTGGGCCCTTGCAGGCAACGCATGTTTTGTCGTGGCACCGCGTTCACGCACAAAAGACGTCAATCTGTCGAGCCGGTCATTTTTGCACGACTACGACTACAAGCAGGACGAGGGATTTGCGACCCTGGAACTGATCATGACGGCACCCATGGTCGTCACCAACTGGATCAACCTGCAGTACTTCGCGTCAACGGTCGCTCCGGACGTTTACGGCGCTGGCAACAAGATCCTCCACAACGTTGTCAACGAATCAGGTGTCGTCGAGGGTAACGGCGGCGACTTGCGCGTCGGCCTTCCGATCCAGTCCGTTCATGACGGCGCGCGTTTTGTGCATGAGCCGCTGCGCCTGAGTGTATTCATCGAGGCGCCTCGCGAAGCGCTGGAATCCATCATCGCGAAGCATCAAGTCGTTCGCGACCTGGTCAACAACGAGTGGTTGTATCTGCTCCAGATCAACCGTGACGACGGCTCGGTATCGGTGCGCCGGCCAGGTGGAATTTACGAGGTCGTGGAGTGAGGTTAAGGATATTGGTTGGAGTGCCGTTGAGACAAGTGTGGGCTTGTAGAGCCCACACGATGGAGGTAACGCATCATGACAAATTTCACGAAAAACATCGGGGCCCTCACGAAACGAATCACTCTATTTCTCGCAGTGAACCTGCTGGTCATCGTAACCGTGTCGGTGACCCTGAACTTGCTTGGGGTCGCGCCGTACCTGACCGCTAAAGGGATCGATTACCAGGCCCTGCTGGTCTTCTGCGCGATCTGGGGTTTCACGGGTTCGTTCATTTCGCTGGCACTGTCGCGCGTGATGACCAAGTGGATGGTGGGGGTCAAGGTTCTCGATCCGCAGCGCCCGGGAGGCTCTGCCCACACGCGCCTCGTGGCGCGGGTCGAGCACTTTGCCCGGGTCGCTGGTCTACCGGTGATGCCTGAGGTGGGCGTTTACGAGAGTCCCGAGCCGAACGCCTTCGCGACGGGACCCACGAAATCGCGCGCCCTCGTCGCGGTGTCAACAGGACTCCTCGATATAATGAGCGACGACGAGA
>RGVZ01000213.1 GCA_010029825.1 bacterium
AGGCGGAGTAAGAGGTAGCAATGCCATTCGCCGTCCGACCCGCATAGCTGAGCGTAAACCCGCTCACGCCCGAGGAGTTTGCCTCATAGGTGTCCCCGCTTCGGGTTAGGGAGATGTTGCCGGAGGCGAGCGTGGCCGCCGTCACCGTGCTGCTCGGCACGGAAAGATTGACGGAAGAGGCGCCTCCGCTGCTGAGCTGGACATTGCCGCTGTAAGGCGAGCTTGCCACGCTGGCCGTACCGGGCAGGCGCACCCGCAACGTTCCGGTGACGGATCCGCTGGTCGGGGTAAACGTGGCCGTGCTTCCCCAGGTTGCCCCGTCGCTGGAAACTTCGAATCCCGCCGGAGCGGTGGCCGTAATAGCATTTGTCAAGTAGGACCCCGTCACTGTGATGGTCGTGGCGCTGGCGGAAGCCGTTCCATAGGTTGCAGAAATCGCGCTGAAGGAACCCGAAGTCGTGATGGTGGGTCCCAGCGTGGTGGCATTGGTTTCCGCCCCAGCGGAATAGTATGGTCGTGTTGTTCGATAGACCGCTGTCCGTGATCCCGGTGGTGAAGTTTTGCCATGCCACGATGGTGTTGCCATTCGTCGAGAATCCGTTGCTGTAGGTCTGGCCAGGAGTCGGCGTCCAATCCACGGCCGAACCAGCCTTGCGCACCACGACCGCCGCGAATTCAGCTCCCGACCTCCCCTGCCGGCTGTAGCTCAACGTGATCGAGTTGGTGTTCGTGCCCGACACCGCCAAGGAAGCCGGGTTCGGCAGGGCGGAAACGTTTAAGGTCAGCGTGGAGCCGTTGCCGTCCGTGGCCATGTCTGCATAGCTGGCGCGGGACGCCTTGTGCCAGAAAGTGCCGCCTCCATATTCTGGACCGTAGCTCATCGCGAAGCCCCAATACCAAGTGCCCGAATTGGTGAACCGGTTGGTGGAAGCCACGGACTTCACGGCCACGTTGGTAAACGTCCCGTCCGTGCGAAGGCCGCTGGCCAGATCGCCGTCGCCCTGCTTGATGTAGATTCTTGGCTGGCCCCAGTTGGTGTTGGTGGTGCAGGTGATCGTGGCGGTGGAGTCCAGCGAGAATGTGGCCGTATCTCCGACGTAGAGCGTGCTGGGCGAAACTGGGGTCCCCGCGTTGCGGGACTGCGGCATGGCCGTCGTAGCTGACGTCGTTATGCCAGCGGAGTAGTTGCTGAAATTTTCACTGTAGAATCGGTAGTAGTAAGTGGTGCCCGGCTGGAGCAAGTCGTTGTCCATGCTGGTACCCGAGCCCTTATAAACCACGGTGCCCGTGCCAATCGACTGTCCCGCCGTGTAACCCGTGCCGGTGGAAGGGGTGGTCCAGGAGTCCGAGGTGTTGCGAACGATCAGCACATCGCGGTTGTCCGTCTTGGCCCAGGAAAGCGCAACTCTCGTCATCGGATGCGTGGCCCCACCACTGGTCGCGCTCAGGGTTCCTGGATTGTTCAGAGCCGTGACGGTGATCGCTCCATCAGCGGGCGAGAAGCTGTAGTTGGTCGCAGTGAGCGAGGTGGTCACCGGGGTGATGGTGACCCCGCTGGTTCCTGCCGCCGTCGTGGCCGTATAAGTGGTGGTATAGGTGACCGTACCGGTGACCACGGAATTCGTGTCCCCATTGACGAAGCCGCTGTAACTGAAGGTCCCCGCTCCGGTTACCGCCGAAGCCACGGTTCCATAGATGACAGACTGGTTTCCCGCCGTCACCGTCAATGCCTTCTTGGCCACCGAGTTACCAGAGGAAGCCGTATTGACGCTGGAGTTGGATGCACCGGCGCTCGAAAGGGTGATTGCAGTGGAGTTGTAATTTCCTGCAGTCGCGGTTGCGGCCAGACGGACATACAAGGTTCCGCCGCTGACGGATCCGCCGCTCTGCGTGAAGGTCGCGGTATTGCCCCAAGTGCTGCCGTCGGTCGAGAACTGGAGGCCTGTCACCGCACCGACCGTAATGTCGGCCGTTAAATTGGAGCCGGTGGCCGTAAGTGGTGGTCATCGCTGCCAGCGATCCGGAAGTTGTTATCGTGGCCGGTTGTGGATAGGTGAAGGTGGCAGTTACCGGGCCATCCGTGACGGTACCGGCATAGCCAGTCCCCTGCACCGTGAAGCGGACCTTGAGATTGTAAGTTCCGTAATTCGAGCCCAAGCCGCTGATCAGGTCGATTGCCGAACCGAAACTGCTCCAAACTTGCGTCGTGGTTCCGCCTGTAACTTGAGAAGTGTATCCGACCGAACGCTCCGTATAGGAAGCCGGTTCGGAATCCGTTGTCTTCCAAACTTTGTACTCCAGCTTGGTGCCCGTAACGTCACCGCCGGATGTCTTCCAGATTTGGATGTTCGCGCCGGTCAGGCTGAGCGAAGTCACGGTGCTGCCCAGGTTCTTGTTGCTAAACACAGACCCTTTGTCCGTGGAGGAGCTGCCATTCACACTGTAAGTCAGGGTCGGCAGATTGACGCCGCCGTCATCGCGCAAACCGTAGTTCGGCGAGACTACGGTGATCGTGCCGTTGGCCGCGGTGAAAGAATAATTCGTGGCCGAAAGACCCGTGACCACCGGCGTGATCGTGCGACCTGAAGTTCCCGCGGCATCGGAGGAAGTATAGGTCGTGGTGTAAGTCACCGATCCCGTGATGACCGATGAAGTCTCGCTATTCTGGAATCCCGTGTAAGTCACGGTTCCGTTTCCGGTGACCGTGGACACGGCCGTGCCAGTGACAACATTCTGGTTGGCTGCGGTTACCGTGATCACCGCCTTGTTCACCGTCAGGGTTCCGGTGCTGTAGGTGATGCTGTAGTTGCTGGCTGTGAACGTCCCCCCGGTGGCCGCGCTGGGCGTAAGGGTATATGTGGTGGCCGTGTCAGTGGCAGCCGTCCCGCCGCTGGCTGTGATTGTGACCGATCCGATCGTTTCACCGTTTTGCAGCCCACTACTGGTAAAGTTATTGGTCTGATTGGCTCCATAGGACTTGGTCTGACCGTAAGTCTTGGAGTCATTGCTGGCAGTAATTGTTAGATCACGCGTGGTGATGTTCGCAGAAAGAGTGGGTTGGGTTACGGTATAATTGGCAGAGGGGGCGCTGTAAGTGCCGGTCCTGGTCAGTGATTTGGCGTTTCCAACCGCCGCATCCGTGAAAGCCCAGGTGACCGTGCCACTGACCGTAAAAGACTCACTGTTAACCGTGCCGCTGTACGCAGGTGTGCCGGTTACCGTCGCCGTGGTCAGACCATCGTAAACTTTGTTGGAAGCAGATAATCCCGTGATGGTCAGGGCTACTTGAGCAACACTATTACTGGCCGAGGAGGATGAAGTCACATTTGCACTACTCGCCGCGCCACCTCCAGAAATCGTTGCCACAATCGTGTTGGCGACCGCACCCGCTGCACGGGTAGCTGCGGTCCGAACCCAGACTGTGCTGTTGTTCGTGAGTCCAGCGACCGATGAGCCATAAGTACCATTCTGGGTGGAGGAAACCTCAAAGCCAGTTTGTGCCGTGACCGTGAGATTCGCTGTCAGATCGGTCCCCGCAGCGGTGAAACTAACAGCCGTCCCCGCCGCCCCGTAGGTTCCGGTTAAGGCCGACGCAAGCGTGACTGCAGTTAGCGTCGGCGCGGCCACCGGTGTCCCGGTGGAAGAAGAGCTCTGTGTGCCGGAGCCGGCATTGTTTACCGCACGGATCCGGACGGTGTAGGTGGTTCCATTGGTAAGGCCGGTGATGACAAGCGGGCTGACTGTGGAGGAAGGGCTACGCGCGGTCCAAGTGGACCCGTCGTTCGTCGAGAACTCGTAATTACTGATGGCGTCACCGCCGTCGCTCAAAGGTGCAGTGAAGTTGACACTAAGCTGTCCGCTACCCGCAGTGATGCTGGTGATCGACGGTGCACCTGGGCTCGTGCGTGGCGTTGCACTCGCCCCTGCTGTCGCTACAGATCCATCGTCGATCGCATTGACCGCGCGGATGCTGACAGTGTATGCCGTGCCGTTCGACAAGCCGGTGATGACCAAAGGAGACGACGTGGTGGCAGGAGAGAACGCCGTGTAAGTGGTGCCGTCGGTCGACCACTTGTAATTGGTGATGGCAGAGCCGCCGTCAGATCCGGCTGTAAATGCAACGCTGAGTTGGCCGTTGCCCGGGGTGATTGTACCAAGCGTGGGCGCAGCGGGAGCCGTCGCGACGATCATCACAAGCTCGCCGTTTGTAACGGACAAAACCGCACTTTGCCCCGAGGCGACGCCGCTCCCGTTTACGGTTAAAGTGCCCGGCGTTCCACTCACCGTTGCACTGCCGCTTTTGGCGATGAGGGTGTATGTGCCCGCCGCGAGTGCCGTCGTGGTGGTAACGGTGACGGGCGCGCCATTGAGCGCCAAAGAACCACCCGAGCCAGCAACTGTTAGGGGCGCGGTTGCACCGCTGCCGCGCGCAGTAAACACCAACCCACCGGATGAAAGCGTCAGATTTTTACTGGCTGCAACCGTAATTGTTGCGGTGGTATTTGCGCCGGTCGCGGTGGCACGGAGGCTTTGGCTCGATCCGAGCGAAAGTGCCGTGGTTGGAGCAGAAACATCAAGCCCGGCTCCGCTGGCAACGATGATCTGCGGCGTGGAACCGATCGCACCACTGCCCGACAAGGCGATGGTGCCGGCGTTGATAGTTGTATTTCCCGTGTAGGTATTATTTCCGGAAAGAGTCAGAGTGGTGGCAGATCCATTTTTTACGATTTGGCCACTCGTGCCACTGACAGGCCCACTAATGGCGACCGAACCACCATCACCATCCACCGTCAACGTGTTGCCGTTGAGGTTGATGGTGGAACCAGAGAGCGTGACGCCGGCACCGCTTGCGTGGGTGTTGGCGTACAGCGTGAGCGCTTTGTTGAGAGTAAGGTTGCCGGAATAGGTTGCGGTGCCACTGGTGCCGGCAGTGTTGGCAAGGAACATCGCTCCCGAACTTCCCGATCGCACGGTTAAGGAGCGAGAGAGGGTCACTCCGCCGTCCAAGTTGAGCGCGGCGGCGTCAGAACCACCGGTGTTTCCGATTTCGTAGGACGTCGATGACGTCCCGCTGGAAATTCGCAGAGTTCCGTTGTTGATGTAGGTCACTCCGCTGTAGCTGGTGCCAGCTTGGAGTCTTGTGGTGCCGGTGCCGACTTTGACAATGTTGAAAGCTCCGCTGATTCCGCTGGCGATGTTCAACGTGCCGCTGCCGCCAATCCAGCTCTCCGCGCCGAGAGTGATGGCACCGGTCAGCGTCGATGTCCCGCTGTTGTTCACCAGAGCGCCTCCGGAACTGACACCCTGACCGTTGAGCGATACGCCGTTGACTGTCTCACTCACGCCATTCATGTCCACACTGCCACCGCTGTTGACCGTGATGGAGACATTGTCGGGGATTTGATCGCCGCCGCTTCCGCCGAATTGCAGCGTGCCACCGCTGTTGACGATCGGGGTGGCATTCAAGGCACGCACAGATCCGCTGCTGGATTTGGCCAGGCGCAAGGTTCCCGCGTTGACGTTGGCGCCAATGCTCGTGTTGTTGCCCGAACCGCTAAGGATAACCAGCCCCGCTCCCGCCTTGGTGATGTATTTACCACTTGAGGTGGTAACAGCCCCGGTGAATTCAACGGTTCCCCCGCTCGCTGCCTCGAAATTAAGGTCGCCGTTGTTGACGCCGATGGCCCCGCTAAAAGTCGCCGTTCCGCTCGTGTTGAGACCACCGACAACACGCGTGTTGGGATTGCCGTTGTTAACATTAATAGGGCTGCTAATCGTTGTGCCGCCCGATTCAATCCAGACCTTGGCCGTGGTCGACAAGGCGCCGCCATTTCCGACCCAGATGGTGCTACTGTTGGCACTGCCACCGGTCGTAAACCAAAGTTCACCCGCGTTGATTTCACTGTTGCCCGAGTAAGTGCTGGCGGCGGATATTTTGACCAAGCTGTTCTGGTGAATGATCAGTTTGCCGCTTCCTGAAACAACTCCGCTTAGCGTGAGCATCTTGCTGTTGTTTCCGTAGACCAAAATGTCGCTATTGGCATTGTTGATTGTTCCCCCGATGACTAGATCGCCACTAACAGGATTTATCTCTAGCGGATCGTTGCTATCGCCGGTAATACTAAGATTAATTGTGTGCGTTCCGCCTGAGTCGTTTTGAATTTTGGGATCTGCGCCGCCCCAGTCGTTGAAAGAAATTCCGTTGGCTCCTCCGATCGTTCTACCGGTGGTTGCACCGGAACCAAACTGCAGTTGGTGCATTCCGAAAGTGTAGCCGACGTTTTGCGTCATGCTCGTTTGCGTGTTGTTGTTAAACCGCAGAATGTTCGACTGAGGGGGTTCGTCCCAAAGGTTGCCGGGTTGCCACCTGGGGCCGTTGTTGGCACCGCGCTTCCAGTTGCCGTCCGGAGCAGATGTCTGCCACTCGTAAGTCGTCTGAGCCAACGATGTGCTGATGAGCCCTGCGGCGAACAAACACATAGCAAAAGGCGAGCGCAAGTGCGCGAGTGTCCGGGGGGAACTCGTCTTGTTTTCGAAAGCGAATCTCATCGCAAATTGCCCCCGGTCTCGATCATCAGGCCGGCGACGGGCTCACCCGCGTAACGATTTGATTCGGCCTGCGCCGTCGC
>RGVZ01000214.1 GCA_010029825.1 bacterium
GCCCCTTTGGCGACGTCACCGACCGCCGCACCAGCCTTGTCACCGACCTGTCCAACTTCCAGAACCAACGCATCCCCTACTAAGCAGACGGCGCAAACACCAACGCAACCAACCAACAAACACGTTACGAACATATTTGCTTAACGTGTTTTCTTTTGAGAGGTCGGTGCTATTTCGTGTTGGCTCTTGGATAAAACCGAGTGAAGATGGCCCGTATTCCTGCGGCCTACCACGCCATCAGCATTGTTTTTTCGATCGTCCTCGCGCTCCTCTGGCTTTCCATCGTGCGGGCGCGACCTCTCACTACGCCGCCAACGTGGGCCACCAAGGCGCGGATCGTGACGGGCGTTTTTCTGGCTCTTCTCCTCGTCGCGACGACTGCATGCAGCGCGTGGAAAACGGCGGAGCGCACGCGTGCGTTTTCACAACCTTGCGACGTGTGCACAGAAATCGTTCTCCTGTGGGCCTACCCGCTCTGCTTCGCCGTCGTTTGCGTCTGCTGGTGGACCGGCGCGCTTTCCTTTCTCTCTGTGCTCCGCGGAAACAGCCAGAGGCGCACCGTTGCCATCGTATGCGCATCGCTGGTCGCTGCATCGCTGCTGCTCAACGCAGTGCTCTTTGTGCTCTTGTGCACGGGCCGCGCGTGCATCGCAGCGCCGTCCACACCTCTCTCTGCTCCTCCTCCTGCTGAAACGGAGGAACGAACTGCTCTGGATCTGTTTAACGAGGCGCTAAACTGGCCCATCGGTCATTTCGCCTCAGTAGAACGCACGGCGCAAGCACGAGCCTTCCTCAGCGATCCCGGTTCGACGGATACCGACAAATTGTTTGCTTGCGCAACCTGCATGTGGGACTATGAGCAGGTTCCGGACATGGTGAATGCTTGCACGACGCAGGCCCTCTCGTTCTTCGGTGAGCAGGCCGCGAGAGCGACGGCACGAGATTCGGCCGAGGTGGCTGCGTGTTTCACGGTGCTTCAACGGTCCGTTTCCTTGAAACAGTCAGAGGTTGGTGAAAAGGTTGTCCAAATACTGGAAGGAGAGGGCGACAGAAATGCACTCATGGAGGCGAGTGTGACTTACGAGCATCACACCTTTAGCACGATGAACCTCTTGTTTGACATTTTCGACACGTTTGAGCAGTTTCGACCACGACTACTTGACCTCTTTTTCGGAAAAGGCACAAGTGATGAGGTTGTGCAACTCGTCATCAGACACTTGTGGACGATCCGCACAGAAGAATGGATTGAAGAACATGTACGGCAGCGTGTCAAGCAGGCGGAACGAACGAGATTCGAAGAACTGTTTCGCAGCCTCTTTTCTGTTCAAGAACGAGTGGATCGCGTCTTGAGTCGTGTGCGAACGATGCAAACGACAGATAAGGACCAGATGATGAAGGTTGGTGAGGACCTCTTTTGGCTGAGTCGAATGAAGCAGCAATCGTTCCCGAAGGTTCACATGGATTATGACGACATGCAACTACTCGTGGACAAGAGCCAAGGCAATGATGCGGCGAGGATGTTGATATGCGGAGCCCTCCTCTCGATACCCCGCTTTTACAAAACAAGATGGAACTTTTGTGCGAGTGCTGCGTTGTCGTATTTCGAAGAACAAATACCCGAGTGGAGATCGCCATACGACATGGTCATGCAAGCGACGCTCAAGATTCTTCGTTTCGCGTTGAGCAGGGATGACAGGGCGGACATTGCCAACGGCGTTCTGGCCGCGCTGAACAAATTGAACGAGAACGCGAGGGACATGTCCTGCACGCTCGTGCCGTGGCAAACAGGCCCGGACCGACTTCGCAACGAAACGGTGCCGGACGTGCTGTGGACCATTTACACGACGAGCGTTCGCACCCACAATGCGGACATGAGCCGACACGTCCTGGACTTTCTCTTTAACGCCGACACAGGGAACTGCTTTCTCAAAGCCTTCCTGGCGCTGTGCAAAGAGCAGTTTGGGGACGGCAACACGTATCTCGACGAACACATGCTTCCACTCCTTCGTGAGGATGAAAGAGAGAGGTTCGAGCGCGTCCGCGAGGAGCAGCGCCGCGAAACGTAAGACGAGTGACAACACGTTACAGCATTTGCTTAACGTGTTTTTCAGCAGTTGGAGGAGGGGCATGCGAAGCAGTCGGTGGTCAGGGGCGTGCAGCCGGTGTAGGCGTAACCGACCGTCGTGCCGGAAGGCGGGTAGCTCTTGCTGAGGTTGATCGTGACGCTCAGGGGGTCGTTTGCGGGCGTCGTGACGAAAAAGGAAATGGTGCTCGTGCTGCACGTGGTGCCGTCGGAGCCGGACTTGTAGGAATAGTTCGCGCAAAGTG
This sequence comes from bacterium, assembly GCA_010029825.1. GTDB lineage: Bacteria > Bdellovibrionota_B > Oligoflexia > Oligoflexales > RGVZ01 > RGVZ01. Next base: position 2,329 of record RGVZ01000214.1, read on the forward strand.
GATAGACGCACACGTTGTCCATGGTGGAGCACGCAGGGGTGGGCCACATGGCGGAAGGAAAAGGTAGGTTCACCGCCACGTCGCAGGTTTCGCTCTGGTCTTGCGCGTTTTTGAACGTGACTTTGAAGTTGTAGCCCTTGTATGTGTTGGGGTTTCCCTGCTCAACGATGGCGGGTGGTGCGGCGTAATACTGCGAAATTTGCCATGTGAAACCGCCGTCGTCTAGCGATTGGTTCGGTATGGTGGCGTACGTGATGGAGGGGTAGACGGCATTGAGGAAGCCGTTCGACCACTGGTTCCAACTCGACCAATCCGACGACAAGCGATAGTAGGCGTTGACCCACATTTGATTCGCGTTCACACTCGACTGCAGGCAGGCCATGCCGGCCGCGAATCCTTGCGTGCAGAAGGATGACGTCGAACACGATGTCGCGCAACTGACGTTGGGAACGAGCGTGGTCGTCGTGACGGTAAAGGGCGGTTGGGAGCACGCGATCGGGGAGGCGCTGCCGGTGTAGCACTGGTAGGGCTGGCCGCTCAGGCCGGGGAAGGGCGCGCCGGACGTCGTAAAGGCGGGTGCCGTTGAACTCGTATACGGCGCGTCCATGAACCAGCAGGTGGACGCGGTAACGCCAGTCGGTGCGACACTCGTCATTTCGAGAAGGTAAGAATGCGTTCCACTACTGCCACCTGGGCTGGAGGCCGTAATATTGGCCGGCGTGCATAGGTACCACAGCACCCCGGACGAGTCGTACGTGGTAATGGTGCACACGCCCTGATTCGGAGAGGGGAAAAAGTTGAGATACCACACCGTCGGAACCTGCGTCGTGACGGTCGGTGTCGGTGTCGAACCGGATGTGAAATCCGCGCTGAAATAGGTCACCGTTCCGTTGGCGTTCGTTTGAATCAACACCTCGTACGACACGGCAAACGTCTTGGTGATGGGCTCGACGCACACTGGCTGCTCAATGAACGCCAGCGTCGTGTTGGTCACGTCGGTGCCTGTCGTCACGACAGGGCTCGGGTTGTTCCAACTCGGATTGCACGCCACGCAGTAGGCGGTATTGACGACAGACGTCACCCGCGCGTTTGTCGTCATGGTCGCCATCATGACCTGGTAGGAACCGTCGTTCTGACCCGTCGTCGTGACGCAGTCGGTAAAGCAGTAATTGCTCATGCCTCGGTATGCCTTTTCTCTTGACCTACGAAAGAATCACGCGGAGTTGATCGAGCAGGACGTCGACCATTTCCAGCGCGCCCTCGACAAAGTAGAACTGCGGCGACAGATTCGCATTGAGGCGGTGTACACTGGCACCGACCCCCATTTGCTCCAGCATGATGGACCATAACGAACAAGGAGCGGACGCAGCCGTCGTTCCGAGAGAGCGGTTCCGCTGACACAGGCGCGGCGACGTGTCGCGAAAGACCATGACGTGTGTCGGCGGTTCGTGATCGTGGAGAGGATGCTGCTGCACAAGCGCGTGCATTTCCTTCCACGCGTCCACAGGATACAAGAGCCCATCACGCAAGAAGGGTGGTCGCGTGCGTCGCAATTGCCGGTGGATGCCGGGATTCGTCATGTTGCACTGCAACAAGTTAGGCGCCAACCAGAAGCAGCGTCCCCACGTCTCGTGATAGGTCATGTTTCGTGGCGTCGCGTCATCTGCTTCTGGCGATGTGGCTGCAGCATCGCCACGCCAACCAAAGACCAACGTCGACCGCGATTTCGGTGTGATTTCGATCCGATCCGCCTCCTCTCGCATGTTGCCCGCGTCGCAGTGACAGAGGTAGCACTCGCGGAAGTGAATGCGCACGCGATCGCTCTCGCCGCGCAGGCCCACAGAGACCGTCATGGCGCGCTCGTCCACGTCTGTGCAAGAGGCGGTGCAGAGAACGAGTGCGGATTCGTCGGAGAGGGCCGCAATGTGCGCGTTGGCGTCGGCCAACTCGCCAAAGTCGCAGACGGTGAATCCCTCACGTAAATACCCATAGACGGCGTCAGTTCCGGCGGGGTAAAACCAGCCGTCGTGCACAAGATCAGCCGTGCAACACCCGAAAAAGTCAAAAATGCACATGTCTTCGAAGAAGAGCGGATGCGTGCACAGCGTGTGATGATAAAAGTGCAGTTGCTCGGCTGCGGTCAAACCCGCATCCTCCGTGAGAAAGGCTTGGGCCGTCCGGGAAAAGAAGAGCGGGTCGTTCATCCACTGCAGTCGCGTTTCCAAGTCCGTCCACGCATGCACCGGATCGTCGACGCCGAGAAAGGCGGCGATCGCGTCGTGCACACGTCGCGACACGGCATCCGCTGCGGCCGTTCGGAGCGGCACGTGCGGCCGCACACCACTCTCTTGCAGCAACCGTGCGTGGCGCGGGGTGCGGGCGGGGTGAACGCGATAGAGATGCGACGTGACGTGGCAGTGATCACCGATGCGAACGTCGTAGATGGAGGATGAGGTGAGATCCGGGTCCAGGACGAGAATGGAATCGGTGGGAAACTTGCGGCGCAACCGGTGCGCCAGATAGGACCCTGTGATGCCTGCCCCGACGACGACGTGGTCAAAGGAAATCCAGGTGGGTTGGTGGCGCCACGGCCGTCGCGTGTGCGAAGGTGCGGCGAGGGGACGCATGTTCGCTTGCCATGCCAGACAAGAGAGGACGTCGGGAGGAACAACCGGGTGTCCAATCGTGACGTCAATGATGAACATTTCGTGCAAGAGGAGGACTTGTCCTTCCAGTGCGTCGCGGAAGGTGAGAAAAAAGATGCCGTCGTCGCCACCGCACAGGCCGTACGAGTTGAGAAAGAAGAAGCATTCCTTCTCCATGTCCATGCCGAGCAAAACGACGCTGTGAAAGTGCGTCGGTCCCTCGTGCGCGTCACTGACGAGAACGGGCAGGGCGTCGTGTGCATCTCGTGTCATGGTGACCAACTGTCCCCGCTCGGTGATGCCTTGATGGGCGTGACGAGCGATGGAAACCATGATGGCGTGTCCACCGAGCAAGTATCGTTGAAGGTGACGCAAAATATGTTCATGTGTCATGGTTCCCGGTTCGACGCCGATGGGTGTCACGTGGATGCGCAGGGGTAACTCTTGCGCGGCTCGGTAGCAGTCGTTCGATGGTCGCGTGCGAACATTCGAGTCAGAAGGCCACAGCACCTCGGGGCAAACGCCGTGCTCGTCGAGAGCTTGGATGAGTGCGGGGTAAAAGGACCCAAAATCTTCGTTCTCGGCGCCCATTACCACGCGGGTGTTGTAATACAAAAAGAGGGCAGATGGCAGGAACGCTGGAAAATGCGCCTTGGACAAGGCGGCGTAGAGGAGCGACGCGCACGCGTTGGCCACGCACGAGGCCGCGGCGCCTTGGTCGAGGACGAAGCGAAATTGTTCGCGCAAGTCGACATTCCAATTGCTCTGGGAAACGACAGATTGCACAGGACGCGTCAGCGTGCTGCTTCGATCGGACGGCAGGAGCAAACCGAGCACCCAATCGGCGGACTGCAACACGCCCTCCGTGTGACGAGGAACGTCGCTGAGGTGCGCGCCCACGACAAAGAGGCCTGGGTGTGGCTGAACGGTTTGGAACAGTTGGGCTTTGTTGGTCTCTTTCGATGGACCATGGCAAAGGTCGGGTGGCACGATCGGACCATAGCATCCTTGTGGCGTAAAGTGCAGACGCATCTCGTTCGGTGCGGGAAACGGTGTCGTCGGGAAGCGTCGGTGCCATTGTTCTCGAACGACCGCTTCAAACCAAGGCGGAAAGTCGCGCCACAAGGCAAACAACTCGGCGGCGCGTGCGTCAGTGACGTAGGACAAACACAACCAGTGAGGATCAAGGGCCGACGAAAGGGTGCGACAAAAGACGTCGTCCGACAGAATGTAGTATTGCATCAGGTCGTGATACACAATCGGAGTGGACGCGTACACCATGACTTTCAAGTAGTCCAAAGCTTCGTATGGCTCCGAAGACGGTCGAACGGACCACGCGTCCATCGCATGAGGTGGACAGCAGCACACCACTTGACGCGTGGGAATCCATCGATCGCCGACGAGGACGCGATAATGACCTTCTGGCGTTTGCTGCACGTCCGTGACATGCGCACAGAGGCGGATGCGCTCGGCGGGGAGTGCCTGGGCCAGCCGCTCAATGAGGGAGGAGAATCCCGTCGTGGGATAGAAGCAATGTGGATGTTCATCTGTCGAGAACCCGGCTGCGAGACGTAATTCCTCTGGCGCGCATTCGTCGCGCACGAGGACTTGTGGCAGTTGGGCCACGGGAATGTCAAACGACGCCATCAAGGACAA
>RGVZ01000215.1 GCA_010029825.1 bacterium
CTGCGTCCGCGGACGCAGGAGACCCGTCAGCACCCATGCCTGGAACACGATCTTGGAAAAAAAATCCAGCACGGAGTACGACACCGCTTCCCCGAGCTCGTCGAGCACCAGCGTGCTCCTCAGCATCCACACCACGGGGTACAGGATCCACGAGAGCAACAGGTACTTTCCCATCCAGTAGTAACGCCTGGAAAAGTACTCTCCCGCAAACAGGCGCACCACCTCCTCGTCGAAATCTTCAAACAGAAACATGTAGATCGGAAAAAACAAAAACATGCCGATCGCGAAATAGACGTATCGCTGCCAGCCCTCCTGCCAGTCGGCCAGCAGCCCGCACAGGATCATGGTGAAATTGAACAGGTTCAGGGCATAGGCATTCGGCACATCCAGCCGACCAAGGTTTGTCAGCACGAGGAGCTGCGACGGCGTCGTCAGGAACCATTCCACGTACCGGCCGACGTGGATGATCCTCCCGCCCGGCTTCTCAACATCCAAAAGACCGTCCGCCATCATCATGTACGAGACACCGCCCAGCAGGCCGATCTGACAGAGGAGGTAGTGGATAACCCGCTGGTTCGGGTACCGATAGAACGACATGAAAAAAACGTACAGGAAAAACCCGAACAAGGACGCCGCGTTCCCGTAATACATTCGGGTAATCACCCCGTTCATGTTTTTTGAAACATCACGTTTTTCTTTAAATAGTATAGATGGATGTACAGCACGAAGCGGCTGGATCGTGATACTAATCTGCCGTTCCACCGGACGGCCGTGCCGTCCCTCGTGCCACCCAGGATCGATCTCCGGCCGCGCATGATCCCGGTCTACGACCAGGGCGCGCTGGGCTCGTGCACGGCCAACGCGTTCTGTGCGGCCGTGGCGTTCGTGCTGAACGGCTTCCTCGGCTCCAGGCTGTTTCTCTACTACAACGAGCGCCTGCTGGAAAACACGACCGGTGAGGATGCCGGCGCCCTGATGTCCGACGGCCTTCGCGCGCTCCAGCAATACGGTCTCGTGCCCGAGAAGCTGTGGCCGTACCAGACCACGCGGTTTAACGTCCGGCCAACGCCCTCCTGCTACTCGACCGCGCTCCTCCACCGCGTCGTCAGCGCGGCCAGGGTTCGCCAGGACGCCGCCTCCATGAGGGCGGTGCTCGCCTCCGGCTACCCGTTCGCCGTCGGGATCGCCGTCTATGAATCGTTCGAATCCGATGCCGCGGCGGCCACCGGCCGCGTGCCGATGCCCAATCCATCCAGGGAACGACTCCTCGGCGGCCACGCCGTCCTCTGCGTCGGCTATGACGATGCCCGCGGCGCCTGGATCATGCGCAACTCCTGGGGAACGGGCTGGGGTGATAAGGGATATTTCTATCTCCCTTATCCCTACCTGATCGATCCCACCCTGACCTCGGATCTTTTTGTCATTTACCGATCGACCTAAAGAAAAAAACTCTTTTTCTATAGAGCGATGGATCCCGTTACGAGAGAATACATCCGTCGCATGACCGTGCTCGGCGAGCAGTCCCAGGCTTTCCTGCCCCTTCTCAAAGACGTGATTCAGCACACGGACTGGCAGTCGGTCGAGATCGAGCGCCTCCGCCGCCTCGTCCGCGAGCTCGAGGCTCAGCTCCTGAAAGAATCGAGCAGCCGGTAGACCTCCGTGTCCTCGACGTTGCAGTCCAGGGACAGGACTTTCTGGACGCTCGCTGCGCTGTCCAGGATGATGTTGGCATGGTACGACCGGCCCATGCGACCGACGCGGCCCATCAGCTGGTACAGCGTGGGCACGGACTCGGCCGCGGCGAAATCGCCGCCAATGTACACGTTGACGAGCCCAGGGAGGTTCGTCCCGAAAACGATGTCCTTGCAGGAAAAAATCATGAACAGCTCCCGGTAGACGGCCATCACCAGGTTTCGCTGGTAGGACGTCATCCTCGTCTTGTCGTAAAAGCCCACGCCGGCGCTCAGCAGGAGGTTCTCCTGATCGCTGAACGCGTCGTGGTAGGCATCCGGCAGGTAAATCGGCGAGCGCACCGAAAACCCGGCCGGCTGCTGATCGTCGTGGTACCGCCGGTAGTGGAGCAGGGAGTTCGGGACGTAGCGTGCCGGGAGCTGGATCGTGTTGGCGTCCTCCTGGATCCCGGCAATCATGCGGTCGCGCTCCAGGCTGTTGAACCCGCTCCCCCGGGCGTTTTTCATCTTCTCCAGGTTCTCCAGGCGCTGCCGCCGGCTCGCGTCTTCTTTTTTCCGAGCGGAAAAGATGGTCGAGAACCGGACGTCCTCGAACAGCCCCTCTGTCGCCCGCTCGAGGTTCTCGAACGTCGCCGTCGAGATGTAGAGCGTCTTGCCGTCGAACGAGGCCGCGTGTTCCTTGAGGATCTTGCTCCGATCGACCGGCTCCATCACGACCGGCCGGTACCGCCGGAAGCGCGCAAAGTGCTCCGGGTGATCAACGAGAAAGCCGAGGAGCCGGCCGACGTACGCCGTGATCGGCTCGTTCTTGATCGAGCCAATGTCGGGGAACGCGCGGACGAACCGGAGCTCGAGCGGGAGTATGTCCTCCAGATCTTTGGCCCAGTGGTAGACGTGCTTCGCGGTGTAGCACCGCCGGATCCGGGGATTGCTCTCAAACTCCCTCACCAGCTGGCTCGTCTGCTCCGGCGAGTCGAGGGCGTGGTGCGGCATGCAGATCCGGCCCTCGTGGTCAATGATGGCGCACGTGATGGGCACGTGCGCCGCCTCGATCCGCTGGAGCGGCGCCGATCCGTGCCGCCGGGCAAAATCCTGGACGATCGGGTCGAGCACGTCGAAGCGGGGCAGGATCGCCGAGAGGAGCACCGTGTGCCTCGGGAGATACCGGCAGATCTTGCCCATCAGGTCGTTCGAGGCCGTGTCCGAGACGAACTCGTCGATGTAGGCCACGAAAGGATCGTCGATGAGGGGCGAGGCTTTCAGCAGCTCGTAGCAGGCCTCCAGGTCGGCCACCACAATGTCGGGGTTCTTGCCCGTCTCTTTTGTGTAGAACTCCCACTGTGCCGCGATGCTCCCGGTCTTGGCCGCGCTATCCGTCTTGTAGACGTCTTTCCACTTGTTCGGAAAGCACCGCTTGTAGGGACGCAAGAGCACCTGCGCCTCACCCTTGTCGCCGCGGATCAGGGACGACATCCAGAGGTGGATGTCGTCGCCCAGGAGGGCCGTGCTCGCAATGTCCGTGTTCACGAGCTCGTTCGAGCAGGCAAAGAGCACCGTCTTGCGCCGCTTCATGCGGCCGAGCTTCTGCGCGAGCGGCACGGCCAGGAACGTCTTGCCCGTGCCCGTCGGCATCTGGTTGCCCATGAGGAGCGGCTCGTCCAGGACGATGGCCTCGACGATCGTCTCCAGTATTTTCTCCTGCTCTGGGTACAGGCGGATCGATTTGGCTCTCTTGTCCGCGGTCGCCTCCACCAGGAGGATCGGGTTCTGAAAGAGCAGGGCGTACGTCTCCTCGGTGACCGAGCGGTTCATCCGCTCTCGCAGGCGCGTCATGGCCTCCCACAGCGGCGCGATCCGGCGGATGTTCTCCTCCTCCCTCGTCATGATCCGGTTCAGGCTGATGAGCCCGTCCAGGAACAGCATCGGCTCCGGATTCCGCTTCTTGTCGATCAGGTAGTTCCAGACAAAGATCATGACCACAAAGGTCGGCTCCATCCCGAAATGGAGCGTCAGCGGACGGAGATCCTTGTCGAAGCGGATGTTCAGGATGTCTTTCCGGACGTTCTCCCGCTCGACCCGGGACTGGATCTCGTGCTTCTTGGATTGTGTCTTTTTCTTGCCGGCGGTGGCGGCGTCTCTTGTCGGCAACAGCAGCTTCAGATCCGGGTACAGCTCCGCCACCACCGCCGTAATGACCTCACCCTTTTCCCAGGCCTTGTCATGGACGTCTTTTTTCTCCGTGTAGCTCGACTGGATCAGGATGTGCATCTTCTCCCAGTTCTCCGGCTTCTCCTCGATCGTCTTCCAGTGGAAGCCGTCCTTTGCGGTCGTCATGTTGTTGTTCACAATTGCCTGCAGGTCAGAAACAGATAGAAAGCATTCAGTTTTTCTATCCTCGTATGATGGTATCACTACCAGGACAATAATCATCATCAGTTTTTATACGGCCGAGAGCCACGGGTGCGCCACGAGCTCGTCGATCGTCGCCCGACGCTCGGGATCGGGATCCAGGCATCGCGTGAGAAAATCCCGGAGGAGCGGCTCGCCGACGCTCTCCAGGGACGACGGGTAGGTGTAGTCGAAGCGGATAAAGATCATCGGGTAGACCTGGACGTCGTTCAGGAGCTCGTCGATCGAGCTCCGCTGGTGCCACTCCATGCGCCGCGAAAAATCCTTGAGCGTCTTGAACTTGTTGATGAGCTCGTACTCCTCGCTCGTGCTCTCGTCCAGGACGCGGAGGTTGTCGTCGCACACGCGGCTGCAGCACGTCATGATGGATCGATCCTTGTCGATGAGCTCGCTCATGAACATGTCCTTGTCGTCCGTCTCGCACGTACACAGCTGGTTCAGGATCCCCAGCTTCTCCTGGATCTCGCCGCGGAGCGCCTCCAGCTTCTTGGTGCGGATGACCTCGTCCAGGTTCTTGTACAGCTCTCGGAGGAATGCCGCCTCGCTCACGATAAGCGACGACAGGGACGATTCGCGCTTCTCGAGGTCCTCCTTGATCCGGGCGGGCAGTGCCACAATGTCTTCCTGGAACGCCCTCCGGCCGAGGCGCATCTCCAGCAGGCAGATCCCGAAAGAAAAAATGTCCACCGCGAAGGAGTACGACTTGTTCCGGGGCGAGTACAGCGACTCGTACATCTCGGGCGCGATGTACCCCGGGGTGCCCACCAGCGACAGCTGCTCCGACCCGCTCCGGAGCGTCTCGATCCGGCTCAGGTTCACGGCCGACGTGTACTTGGTCGCGATCCCAAAGTCGATGAGCATGAACCGGTCCGTCTCCTCGTCATAGATGATGTTGGACGGCTTGATGTCCCGGTGGATGATCTTCATCCCGTGAAGGACGCGCAGCCCGCCCAGGATCTGGAGCGCGAACCGGCGCAGCATGGGTTCGGGGAACGAGCGCTGTGTCATCATGTCCCGGATGTTGATCGGGTAAAAGTCGGCCACCATAAAGACCCGCTGGGTCTCCCGGTGCGCGACCGAGAAGAGGATGGTCAGGAGGTGCGGGCTCTTGCGGATCTCGGCGATGCGACGCTCGTTCAGGAAGCGCTTCTGTTCCGTGTAGTCGTTCGGCACGCTGATCTGGTACACGACGATCGGCTTGTCCGAGGTCACGTCCCATCCCAGGTACGTCTTCTTGGACGCGCCCTCCCCGCAGATCTGGCGGAAGCGGAAATAGACGGTCCTGTTGGGCGTGTCCACGATCCACGAGCTCTTGTACTCGTCCTTGGTGATGGTCACAAAGGCCGAGTGGTTCTCGAACGTGATCCGGGAGGCCGCGCTCGGCGCGGCGCTGAAATGCTGGTGAAAATACGATAAAAACCCCTCCTCCCTGATCTTTCGTATGGTGGCATTGATCCGCTCGCTGCCGATCGTCATCTCGGAAAGATCTTTTACAGAGATTTTTTTTCTTTTTAATTCTTCAAAACCAATGTCCGAAAAAAAGATCCGCAACCCGGTTACGAACCGTCTCATCCGGATCGGTGGCAAGACCCACACCGACCTCCTCCTCGCCGGTCTTGTCGGGCCCGACGCGCCCGTCGTCGCCACGGCCGAGCCTTTTATCGCACCGCCCGTCCGGTTGCCCAGGCGTTTCAAGAAATACCCCGTGGATCGCTCGGACGCGCCGTGGGGCAAGAAAAAGCCGCACACGATCCCGGAGCGCCGATTCGTGCGCGAGCGCTGCGGCGAGGGCTGCTTCCTCGACCCGGATCGGCTGAAATTCCCGATCTGCAACAAGACGATGCCGTGTACCTACAACGCGCGAGCCATTACGCGCGCCGTCCCCAGCCGTGCCGGCGAGTGGAAATACCGCACCGTCTTGGCGAAAGCCCGGGAGCTGGCGGATCGCCTCGGTCTCAGTAGATCTCGTTCCAGTTGAGGGTTCCGTAGGGCGTGCCGTTGCCATTATTCTGGTAGAGCGTAACCACCACTATATCCGACACGTCCGCGTAGTTGGACGTGACGCTGATCAGCGGCGACGTGAACACGTCCGAGAATGAGCTGAAATCGGCAGAGCCGCGGCCGGAGATCATCTGGGAGTACAGCAGGATGGAGTTCCCGGTCGTAAACCCACTGATGGTCATGCCGACCTGAGCGACGCTGTAATTCGAATCGACGGTGCTCCACGTCACCGTACCGGGGGAGTTCGGAGCCTGGTACATGCGGATGTTGAGTGTCCACACATCATTCGTCTGGCTGGAGGCCGCCATGACCGAGTTGGGGATCAACTGTACATCGATATCACAATCTTTTATTTTTGAAAACATGTTTTTGGTCTAAAGGAATCGTTTTTCTTACAGAAAAACGATTCCTATGACCGATGACGGTGTCTATCTCAAACGATCCGAAGTCTGTCGTCTCCTCAATATCCAT
>RGVZ01000216.1 GCA_010029825.1 bacterium
ACTCGTTCCGGAACGAGTTCGAGGTGGCCAGCGGGCGGGCGAAAGGCTAAAGGTTCGGCAATAATCGAATCAGAAGTTGCAACGCTTGACCGTTACCACCTGGCTCGGTCATCGCGCCTGAAGCGCGATCTGTCCAGGCATAGTAGTCAAAGTGGACCCATGGCTTCCCGCGCGTAAACTTCTCGAGGAAGAGCGCGGCTGTGATGGCTCCGCCAAAGGCACTGTCCGAGCAATTGGACAGGTCAGCGGCGTGGGATTTCAACGCTGACTTGTATTCGTCAAATAAAGGCAAGCGCCAACATGGATCACCTGCTTGCTGGCCGGCGACAATGCAGGCCTCTGCGAGGTGATCGTGAGTCGAAAACATACCCGAAATCGTCAGGCCAACCGCGACGCGCATTGCTCCCGTCAAGGTTGATGTATCGACAAGCATGGAGGGTTCATCAGAACCCGAACGAGTGAGAGCATAGTCGAAGGCATCCGCCATCACTAGCCTCCCCTCTGCGTCGGTGTTATGAATCTCAACGGTCATACCGTTACGAGCACGGAAAACGTCACCTGGGCGCATGGCCCCGGACGAAACAGCGTTTTCAGCAATGGCCAGATAAAAATCGTAAGGCCGGTCAGTTTGCATCAGCTCTGTGTATAGAGCCAATCCAACAGTTGTTGCCGATCCGCCCATGTCTTTCTTCATCCATCGCATGCCAGACGATGGCTTGATATCGAGACCACCTGTGTCGAAGGTAACTCCCTTACCTACAAATGCTATCGGCGCCCGCGAGGACTTTGCCCGCATTGAGTCATGCGGACGATATCGAATGTGTACAAGACAAGGTGGATTCCGTGAGGCCCCGCCGACGGCCAACATCAGATTCATCCCCTCTTTCGCAAGACCCGCAGAGTCAAGAACCCTCACTGACGTCGTACGCGATCCTTTGAAGATACCTGAAACAATCGTGGAGTAAGTCGCCGGGTTGAGGCTGTTTGCGGGCAAATTGACCAAGTGGCGGGCCGTGTTCACGGATAGCGCGATCGCGGACGCCTCTGCTATCAGTGAGTGATCCTTGGCCACGTCAACGGGCAAACTCAAGACAGGCAATTTGCATGCAGCTGCACCATTCTGGTTAGCTTGGACGAACCGGTAGGCTCCAAGATCCAAGCCAGTCAGGGCGCCCAACCAATGCTCGCGGGAGCAACCAAAACCAGCTACGGTCACACGTTCCAGTTTGTAATCTCGAAAGCCATTGACGCATGCCCCGACAAGGTCGCGCGCGCGACCGTAATGCGATGGAGAGAAAGCTCCGTCCTGAGAAGAAATGCCATTTCCGCGTGGCATAAGGACCCAGATCGGGCCCTCATCGTCCGCCAGCAATACGGACTCCGGTAATGTCTTGAGAGCTGACTCCCTCTGCCAAGAGGGCACTCCTTCCAGATGCCCTGCCAACCAACTCTGAGCGCCAGCCTTTGGCGCGTGGAAGCCAGCGTTGCCACCCGCCCCGGCATTAACCCCGGGCTGCGCCGAAGTGGGGACGATCAGGATCCGCCCGTGGCGGTCTCCGGTTCCAGCGCCTGCCCTCTGGCCAGCGGCAAGAGAATCTTTCACCCAAGGCCGGATGGGCAGCAACTCAGATAAATGCAAGTGTCCGCTACCGTTAACTTTTTTAGTACTGCGGACCGGACGCGAGACTGGTTTTCGACTTGACTTCCTGGCCATAAAGTAGATAGTCCGTGCAATCGAATTTTAATGAGTGTTATTCATGCCAAAAGTTACCATCACCACCGATAAAAAAACAATCGACGTTGTCGACGGATACGCCCTGATCGACATGTGCGAAGATCACGACACCTCGATCCTGTTCGGCTGCCGTGACGGTGCCTGCGGAGCCTGCATGGTAAAAGTAATCTCGGGCGCAGAACACCTGAGCCCGATGCAGGACAACGAAAAGGACTTCCTCGAGACAATGGCCGCCCGCCCGGACGAGCGCCTCGCTTGCCAATGCAAGGTTTACGGTGACGTGACCCTTGAAGTCTCAGAGTAAGACCCCAAAAAAATCGCCCAACAAAGGCCGTGGCAAAAGTCGCCCGGCCCACCCGCCCCGGACGCCTGTGAAGTCCCCTCAACTGCACAAGCCCCGGGCATTGTCCCTGGCCAGCCGCCGCACCTTGGCAGAAAAGCAACTCGCCCGCCTCGCCGAGGCCAACCCCAATCCCCGCTGCGAATTATACTACCTGACCCCGTTTCAGCTGCTCGTTTCCGTCGTCCTCTCCGCGCAAACGACGGACAAAAGCGTCAACAAGTGCATGCAGCCCCTCTATGACGCCGGATTTACCCCAGATACCGTCCTCTCCATGGGAACCGACGGTCTTCTCGCAAAGATCCGCACCATTGGCCTCGCCCCGACCAAGGCCAAAAACGTTTTCAAATTGAGCGAAATCGTTCGCGACAAGTTCAACGGAAACGTCCCACGCACCCGCGACGATCTGGAATCACTCCCTGGAGTCGGCCGCAAGACCGCGAACGTCATCCTCGGCGAAATTTACCGGGAACCGGTCCTCGCCGTGGACACTCACGTCTTCCGCGTTTCTGCCCGCCTCGGTCTACAACGTGAGGCCAGCCCCGAAAAAGCCGAACTCGAGCTCTTGCGCGTTATCCCTCCGCGCCTCTTGCCCGACGCCCATCATTGGTTCATCCTTCATGGCAGGTACACTTGCAAGGCACAGGCGCCGGCATGCGACCGCTGCATCCTCCGCGACCTGTGCCCAAGCATCGCCCCGGCATAACATCCCAGCCAAGAGTTCCGTCATGACCACCACATCAGACCACGACTACCAGCTGATCAACACGAACGTCGCCTTCATCCACACCGACGCCCCCATGACGGAAGCCATCAAAAAGATGGTCGACCAGAAAATCAGCAGCCTGATCGTCTACGACCACCAGAACTACGCCACGGGAATTCTGACCGAGCGCGACATCGTGAGGAAATTCACCCCCCTCGTCCTGAACGACAAGATGACCCGCTCTGTCTCGACCATCATGACGCGTCCCCTCGTCTGCGCCAGCGCCAACAATTTCGACGAGGACATCCCGCGCCTTCACGCCGAACTCGGCATCCGCCACTTTCCACTCGTCCGCGGCGCGTTGATCGCCCGGGGATCCCCGCTCGTCTCTGACATTGTCGGGTTTGTGTCGATCACAGATCTCGCCCGGCAGTATCTGTACCGCCTCGCTCGCGAAGCGGCAAAACGCCGCGGCAAACCATTGAAGTCAGGTTTTCCCCGCCCGCTCGCAAAATCCACAACCAAAACGCGCCCGTTGTTGACCGTGTTTTGCAAGAACACGGAAGAGGCCAATTTTTATCAGAAAATTTTTGAACAGCTGGATTTCAAGGTAATCGTCGAACAGGAATTTGCCGCGAAAATATCCAAGAAATTCAGTGATGATTCCCGGATCCTTGTCGACCTTGACACGTTCGCGCCGGAGGAACAGCGTCACATCATTCAAGGCCTCCCCCATTGGCCCGGACGCCTTGTCATCTCAACGGCTCGCGAAGAGCTCTTGCCCGTGTTCCGCAAGCACCTGCATGGCCATCATCAACATGTGGCCCTCAAGCCGCTGAACCTGCCCCACTGCGCCTGGCTGTTTGCGAATTGACCCAAAAATCGATCCGGTGAATTAATCCATTGAATCGATCCGTCGAATTGATCAGCTCACTGGCGCGAGGCTCTTGCCAGTTCAGCCCTGCGCCGCCAAGGCCCACGGCCCCACCGGCGCGTCCAGCGTATTGACCCCGACTGACCTCAGGGCCGCCAAAAGCTGCGGCATGGGGAGCCCCACCACGGCCGTCGTGTCGCCGCCGATCGATTCGAACAACTGTATGCCGTGATTTTCCGCCTGATAGCACCCGACAACTCCGCGCCACTCGCCCGTCGCCAGGTAACGGTCGATCTCGCCGCTGGAAAGCCTGCGCATCACCATGGGCACATTGACCACCGTGGCCGCGATCACTTTCCCGTCGAAGGCCAGCGCGATTCCCGAGTGCAGGGTATGCGTCTGCCCCGACAATTCAAGCAGCCTCCGCCGTGCGTCGTTGATGTCCACCGCCTTTGTGAAGGTCCGCCCCCCGAGGCTCAACGTCTGATCCGCCCCGATCACCACGGCGTCCCGGTTTTTACCTGAGACATCAATGGCTTTCGCCTCCGCCCGGGCCATCGCCGTCCGCGCCGGATCGTCCATCACGATCGCCTTCTCGTCGACCCCGGAAGCCACCGCGTCAAACTGCACGCCCGCCGCCCGCAGGATCTGCGCCCTGAAGGGGCTGGTCGACGCCAAAACAAGCCGCTTTGCGATGGACATGAGGTTTCCGGTCCCCTAAATGTGGCCCCACTGAAAGGGACCTGTGGAAGAAGCACCCGACACAGAAGTTAACGAATTCGCGAACCACGCGGCAAGCCATGATTCCGTGACCGCCGCCGGCGCGCGCGCCTTTGGCGTTGACCCGGCCACCTTTGCCAACTGGCGGTGGCAGATGAAACACCAGATCGCTTCCCGCGCCGACGCCGAGCGCGTCCTCAACCTCGCGGGCGCAGAGGCCGAAGGTTTCGACGCCCTCAAGGACATCTTCCAGTCCGGCATCACTCCCTACTACCTGATGCTGATGATGGCGCGTCCAGGCGACCCGGAACTTCCGCCCCACTTGCACCCGGTCCGCCTCCAAGGACTTCCGCGCACCGAGGAACTCAGCGACGCCCTCGGCGTCCCCGACCCGCTCGACGAGGTCGGCCACTCCCCCGTCCGCGAAGTCGTCCACGTTTATCCTGACCGCGTCGCCTTTTGCGTCGCGCAACTTTGTCCCGTCTATTGCCGCTATTGTTTTCGCAAGCGGCGCGACGAAGAGACTGGCCTCCATTTCAACCGCGCCATCGTCGACCGGGGAATCGACTATATCGCCTCGAATCCGGCCATCAAGGATGTCCTCGTCACCGGCGGAGACCCGTTCATCGCCAGCGACTCTGCCCTGGAGAACCTCGTCGCGCGCCTGCGCGCCATTCCCCACGTCGAGATCATCCGGTTCGGCACGCGCACCCCTGTGACACTCCCTTACCGCGTCACCCGCGCCCTCGCCCAACGACTCGCGAAGTACCACCCCATCTTCGTCAATACGCACTTCAACTGTGCCGAGGAACTGACACCCGAAGCACGCCAGGCCATCGCCAATCTCGTCGACGCCGGCATCCCGGTCGGCAACCAGTCGGTCCTGCTGCGCAACGTCAATGACACCACCGCGCGCATGATGCCGCTGCTGCGCGGCCTCCTCCGCGCCCGCGTCCGCCCCTATTACCTGTTCCATCCGCATCGCGTCGCCGGCACAGAACACTTGCGCGTCCCGGTGAAATCCGGGATCGAACTCATGAAAAAACTGCGCGGAAACATCACCGGCCTCGCCATCCCGACCTACATCCTCGACACACCCTCGGGAAAGGTTCCCCTGACGCCCAACCATATCTTGCGCGAAGACGGTGACGACCTCGTGATAGAAGATTGCCGCGGCGAAATCTGGCGCGAAAAAGGCGTAGTCGAGTCCACAGTGGAGCCCAGATGACGCGGAAATTGAAAACGACGCAAAAACAACATGCCGCCACGCCGCGCCAGCAACTGGGCAACCTCCGCCGCGAGATCGCGGCCCTCGATGCCGCTTTTCTCGATGTGTTCTCCCACTACCTGAATCGCCGCCAGGCCCTGGCGAAACTTGTCGGGTCCGTGAAAAAGTCAGCGCGACTCCCCATCCGCGACGCCGCCGTAGAGGCCGCCGTGGAAAAACGCTTTGTCGCGCGCATTGGTAAATTGCTTGATGAGTCTTTTGCCCGGCGTATCGCGCGGGCCATCATGAAATCTTCGCGCCGCCAGCAGACCCGCTGACCCGCCTCAGGAAATTCACTCGAATGAATTTGGATGCCCGTCAGGGTTCCGCGAGGAAGCCCGACAACTGGTGCGCCAGTTCCATGCTCTGCGTCGCGTTGAGGCGCGGATCGCAATAGGTCTCGTACCGCAGTGGGATTTGGTCCGCGGAAACACCCGTGCCCGCGCACTCCGTGACGTCCGAACCGGTCATCTCAAGATGCACGCCCCCCAGTCGCGAGCGATGCCCGGCATGGATGGCAACGGTCAATTCGAGTTCGCGCGAAATGTCCCGCATGTGCCGCGTCTTGAGTCCCGACGCCGACCGCACCGTGTTGCCGTGCATGGGGTCGCAACACCAAAGCACCGGCGTCCTCGCGCCGCGAACCGCCTCGATCAATCCGGGCAGTTCCGCTTCGACATTCTTGGCGCCGAGACGCGTGATCAGAACAACCTTTCCGCGTTCGCGCGCTGGATTCAGGATCCTCACCAGTTCGGCGATCTCGGCCGCAACCGCGCCACCGCCGATCTTGACCCCGACCGGATTCGCGATCCCGCGGAAGTACTCGACATGCGCGCCGCCGATGTTCCGGGTGCGTTCCCCGATCCAGAGCATATGCGCGCTCAAATTGAACGGCACGCGCGTCTCCGGGTCCTCCCGCGTCATGGCCTG
>RGVZ01000217.1 GCA_010029825.1 bacterium
GTGCTCAACCGCAGTGGTCGTCCGACGCGCGTGTCGCGCGTGCGCACCTATCACGTGCCAGGGCAACGACTGCTCTGGACGTCGTCGAAACGCGCAGTCGGCGTAACGACGGAGCACGACATGCTGACGCGCGACGGAACGTTCAAGAGCATGTCGGAGATTTGCCCGTCGGACGAAGTGCACTTTCCGCAGCCGCAAGATGTGCAGGACTATGCGCACATGGACGAACTCTTTTTCCAACTCCTCGGCTACGCGATCCACACGGTCGTCGAGAATCGGAACAACGACATGACGACCATGACGTTCCATGACTTCCGACAGTTTGTGCACCGTGCTCACCAAGTGGACGTAGTAGAGCAAGAAGATGAGGACAAGGTCATTCTTTCCTCTCTCCTTCTCGCGGATTTGCCCTTGGCGTGGATTCAGAACGGATGCAAGGGCGCCTTTCCCACGTCCTTGCTGCACCTTCCCGTGGACAAGTTGGATTGGCTCGTCACATATACGCCACCCGTCGTGTGGTCCTTCCATCCGTTGGCGCGTCGCACCATTGAGTATCGACGCACGCCACCACGGGAATGGATGCCTGTGCGCGACCTGCACCTTCGACACGCCTCCGCAGGGCAAGATAGGAAGGAAGTGTTGGTGTTCGACCTCCAAGTGGAGACAAACGACCCGACCTACCTGACGGAGTTGGGTGTGGCGCACAATGGTGGTGGAAAGCGGAATGGCGCCTTTGCCATGTATCTCGAACCGTGGCACGCGGACGTTCTCGCCTTTTTGCACGCCAAGCGCAGCACGGGCGCGGAGGAGGAGCGGGCGCGCGACCTGTTCTACGGCCTGTGGATCCCTGACCTCTTTATGAAGCGTGTCGAGGCGGACGCCACGTGGTCGCTCATGTGTCCCTCGCAGAGCCCCGGCCTGCACACGCTCCACGGCGCCGCCTTTGAGGAACAGTATCTGCGCTACGAGCGAGAGGGCAAGTTTGTGCGGCAAATGCCCGCGCGTGAGCTGTGGGTCGAAATGGTGCGCATGCAAGTCGAGACGGGAACGCCCTACATGCTTTTCAAGGACAGTTGCAACGCCAAGTCCAACCAGCAGAACTTGGGCACGATTCGCTCGTCCAATCTGTGCACCGAGATTATCGAATACAGCGACCACGAGGAGTACGCCGTCTGCAACTTGGCCTCGATCGCCCTGCCCAAGTGCCTCGTGCCCAACACGCGCTGGGAGGACGACGACGTGCAAGAGGCCGTCGTCGTCATGTTTCCGCGCGACACATTCCTCGAGACGCGCTGGTTGCAGCAGTGGATCGCGGAGGAGCGACCGTCATGGACCGTGCACTTCCTCGCCGAGCCCGACGCCCGGCGCTTCATGGCGCAGCAGACGACGACGACAAGCGACGAGACGGCGTCATGCGCTACGTGGATCCGCTGCGGCGGGGACGTGACGACGTGGCAACCGGTCGGCGCGCCGGTCGCGTTCGCGCGCCGGTTCCTGTGCCCCGTGTTTGACATGGACCAACTGCACGAGACGACGCAGCACGTGGTCAAGAACCTCAACCAAGTCATTGACAAGAACGTGTATCCCGTTCCCGAAACGGAGCGCAGCAACCGCAAGCATCGCCCGGTCGGCATTGGTGTGCAAGGATTGGCGGACGTCTTTGCCGCGTGTCGATTGCCCTTTGACGATCCGAAAGCGCGTGAACTCCACCGCCACATCTTTGAGACGATCTACCACGCGGCCATGACGGCCTCTGTCGACCTGGCGGTGCGCGACGGACCGTATGCGTCCTTTGCAGGCAGCCCGCTGTCGCAGGGGCGTTTCCACTTTGACCTCTGTCCCGACTTTGACCTGCCGCTGCGCTGGGATTGGGAGACGCTGCGTGCGCGTGTGCAAACGCATGGCGCGCGCAACAGCCTCTTGGTCGCGCCCATGCCGACGGCGTCGACGTCGCAGATTCTGGGCAACAACGAGTGCTTCGAGCCGTACACGGCCAATCTGTACCTGCGACGCACGCTATCGGGCGAGTTTTACGTCGTCAACCGCTTCTTGCGAGACGATCTGCGTCGCATGGGTCGCTGGAATCGCGAAACGGTGGACCGGTTGCTGCTGGACAAGGGGAGCGTGCAGACTTGGGCCGACTTGTCTGCCGACTTGCGGCAGGTTTATCGCACGGTTTGGGAGATTTCGCCCAAGAGCGTGCTGGACATGGCGCACGAACGGCACTTTTTCATCGACCAGTCGCAGAGTCTCAACATCTTTCTGGCGTCGACATCCTTGGAAAAGCTGAGCAAGATGCACTTTTACGCGTGGAAAAAGGGTCTGAAGACCGGGTGCTACTACGTGCGCGTCAAGCCGATCGTGTCGTCGCCGCACGTCACGGTGAACGCGGACACGACGTGCACGTCTTGCTCGGCGTGATTTTAGGATGATGAGGATAGGAACAGTGTAGGCAATATATGCACACCACCGATGCAGGAACGAAAAAAAAATATCGGACGGAACAGGAAAGATCAAACGCCATTTTCCTTTTCCATTCTTTGCATCCGCAACATGGGAGCAAAATCATCCAGAGTCGCGCAATCACCTGCTCCACAAGTTCAAGGCGGAGCAGCCAAAACGACCCTTTGGTCATGCGTCCAGAAGAACAAAAAAGCCTTTATCGGCTTGGGGGTGTTGATCGCCGTCATCATCTTGATCGTGCTGTTGGCCGTCTTCGTTCCTCCTCCACATCACAAATCGCCCCCCAAAACGTCCAGCATTGGGCCGAGTTCCCCTCCGCCCATCTTGTTCGCCAGCGGTGAACCCGAGACTGCTGTTTCCACACCGCTGTTCGTGTCCCCCTCTCCCACCGCCGCGACGCAAGCACCGCCTTCTCCGTCACCCTTTGTCTCGCCCATTCCACCCTCACCGTCACCATTCATGTCGCCCATGCCACCCTCGCCATCGCCCTTTGTCTCGCCTCTACCGCCCTCACCATCGCCCATGCCACCCTCGCCATCTCCTGCACAGAGCAGTGTTGCGGGCGCAACGTATGCTCTGGACACGACATCGACGAGCACGTTCAACACGAGTTTCCTGAGCGCACTTGGCGCGCTGGTGAATCAATACTTTACCCAGTATTACGCAGTATCCACATCGTCACTGAGTTCGTTCATCAACACAACGTTCCCCTATCTCTTGTACAACAACCCCAGCAACCCCAGTGGCGCTTCACAAGCCGCAGTTCAGGCGGAAATGCAAACATTTTTGGCCGCACAATGGCCGCTGCAAACGTTCTTGACGGGTCCTAACACGTCCCTCTACCCGTCAACCAATTCATTGCAGAACATGTATGCGCAATACAAGAAGAACGGGGGATCACCACAAGGCGCGGTCGCTATCACCTCTCCATCCATTCCTACACCACCATCCGGCTATCAGAGCAGCACCGGGTATCCCAACATCTCAGCCGTGGCTGCCATTCCATCAGCAACACAGCAATCGCTCGGTCTGCAGATCTTCGCCCGATGGAGTAAGAACACCAACCCGTTCACGCCGACAACGCTTGCGTCAAGCAACAGCACTTTCTGCTTCCCATTCTCCCCCGTCTCACCTTCCGGAAACACTGGCGCGTGCTACCCCTTGTACATTCCCGTCTTTTCGTCGTAGTGCGGCAGCACATGCAAACATGTTTGAAAAGAGATGTGATGGATGTATCATATACCACCTCTGTCATACATGTCACGTATGCAAAATTTCGTTACCCACCGCAACGAAATAGGTCACGACACGGAAAGAATCGAAAAGTGAATGCGTGCGGAATCGGGCAGTGACATCAACACATTGTCCTTCCTTCATCTCGTCTCGCCTCATGACTGCGCTGTCGCAAGACTGCTGGCACTGCATCTTTGACTTTTGCTCCCTCTACGACGTCGTCATCAAAATGCGCGTCGCCGGATCCTCCCACGTATCCTCCTACCTGGCGCACGCCGGGGCGTGGCGGGGACAGACCGACGAACTGGAGCAGTTGGGCCGACAGTGGAGAGCCTCTGTGCGCCTGCTGCACGGTTTTTCGACACAGAGCTTGTTCTCGCAGCCGCATACGCTGTCCCGCATGATCTTTTACCTCTCCGAACTGTTTGACCGCGGCTGCTTCCCCTTTCTCCACGACGAACGCGGCTCGCGCCACGAACCGCCCGGTCGTTTGACGCGATTGTTGAAAGCCGAGTGGGAAGGCTTTGCACGATCACTCTTACGCGGTCTAAAAGTGAAGGCCATTGGTGCTCGTCGGATAGACACACATTCATCATGGAAGTGACGCAGCAGCAATCGTCGACACCGTCACGCGCGGAATCGTTTGCACACCTCATCGACCTGTTGCCCATTCGATGCTACACGTGCAACAAAGTCTTGGCGCGCTATACCGTGCCTTTCTTGCACTGGCGTCTCCATCACGCGGACGAAGAGCCGCTCCTGCCCTTTTTCGAGGAGTACAAGATTGCGCGCTACTGCTGTCGACGCGTCTTTCTCGCCGTGCCCCGCCCGGCCCTGACCGCCGACGAGTCGTGCGTGCCCAGCACTGTTACGGTTCTCTCCACGACCCAAACGGACGACCCCACCAAGGTCCTGCCGCACCGCTTCTATCTCGCGCGGTGAAGGAACGAAAGAAAAGTGACGCATCGCATGGGAGTCGCGAAAATCCATACTTGGGGTAAGAAGGAAGGATGGGAAACAGTCACGCCTCTTATCTTCCGCACATGGAGACTTCGCCGCGCACCAACGACATGCCGCTCTTTGAGGACGGTATGCGCTCCTACTCGCTCCGCTGGAACGACAGAGGACACCGGTCGATCTGGGTGCGGCACTATGCGAGTGGGCTCATTGAAAAGTCGCCGTGTCACGTCCTCGTCTTTCCCGCATCCGACGAGGTGTGGTTGGCGTCGGGTGATCGTCGTAATTTGCACTGCTTCATCTTTCGGAGGGTCGACGCATCCCAATTCCTGGTGCAGGAAAGCGGCGTGTGGAACCGCACGCTACTCTTGCGCAAGAACGAGATTCGACCACCGTGCGTGCGTCTGGTTCGCGGACGAGTGCCAGATCTTCAGCGCTTGTTCGACATTGTCTTTTCCACGCGGGCACCTGTCGTGCAGCGCGCCTGGACGACACGCGCCACTTGTCTTTCACCGATCCTCGAGGACGAAGAGGAAACGGACGAGCCGGTGCAATAAGAAAAGTGAATCATTTGTGTGCACAAACCATTCTGACATTGATGATGGGTTCGTTTCTCTCTCACACGGTGGATCCGTTGAAAGCCATGCTGCTTCCGCGCGGAAGCGGAACACCGCTCCCGGATCGGCAGTGCTTGGTGCTCTTTTCCGATCGTTCGCTCACGCGCTACGAATTGTGGTGGAACGACGAGGACACGCTATTGGTGCAACGCGATTGCCAACGCAATTTGATGATTGTGCGGGAACCCTGTCGCGTCGTGCCTGTCGGGCGACAACAAACGACGGTGCACATCCTCTCGGACAATGGCGCGCACGCGCTGCGCTTTCGCGCGCTGAGCGATACGCTGTTTTGCGTCATTTCACAAGCCACGCCACGTTCTCGCATGTGGATCCTCGGCCGCAATCCTCGAACCAACATGGAATGTCCGCCACAGCGTCAAGATATCGCCCTGTTACTCGCCGTCTTGTGCAAGGTGCAAGACGACGACGACGAAAATAAGGACAAGCAGGATTGAAATACAGACATACAAAACGAACAGGTGCAGATGGGCGCTTTCCTGGACCGTCACGTGAATCACAGCGCAGACGCAGATGCAGAAATGCACCGGTGGATCATTCGGGATCATCCGACCGAAGCGACGGTCATTGACTTTTGCTTTGATCGCACCGGGCGTCAATGGGTGACGTGTCGCAAACGCGGCAACGGCCGTGAGTATGGTTTGCAAAAGCAAAAGTTGTGTTACCTCTTTTCCTTTCCCGACGAAGGCGAGCTGTGGATCGTATGCGGGCCGTCCCACGACGCCCACGCGCTCGTCCTGCGCGTCGTGGACGCCGACACGGTCCTGCAATGGTCCTTGCCGCGCATGGGCCGCATCTCTCTTGTGCGCAAACAGGTTGGTGATACGGTGATCCCGTCGTGGGCGACACCCGATGTGCAACTGCTGGGGCATATGCTCTTTTCACGAGGCGACGACTTGCAAGAGTTCGGCACGCGCAAAGGCCTCGCGGAGGTAGAGACACATGACCGACTTGGGTAGTTTGGAAAACACGCGGACGTCGTCCGCATGTTCTCGCGCGAATCGTTTTTCCTCCTCCGTCTTGAAATCATCCGGAACAATGGCCGCGGTCGGCATGTTGGCCCATCGCGCGACGGCGTCGGACCATCGCTGCCCGTTTGCACGCAGCAGCGTTCGGAGCGCGTCGTTGTGCATCCAGAGCCGCACGGCGATGCGCTGCAGATCCTTGACTTGGAAATTTCCGCAAGCCCGTCCACTGGGCACCTCTTTGCGTGCAACGGCGCTGGGATCCGCAAACAAGTCCTTGTTCTCGATGTGTCGAATGAGAAAGGGACCGTCAAAGG
>RGVZ01000218.1 GCA_010029825.1 bacterium
GTCGTCCTCGCCGCTCTTGGCCAGCGCATAACTCGCGTCGAACGCGCCGCCGTAATCGAGATCGCCCAGCGGGTTGACCTCACGCGCGACGCCACTCCTGCCGGCAGCAACCTGCAAATCCTGCGCGGCCGGATTGACGAAGGCCACTCCCCCGGCCCCGGACCCGGAGTCGCCGGCGCTGTTATCGCTACTGGAATCGCTACTGCCGCCACAAATTTCCTC
The DNA here is from genome assembly GCA_010029825.1 of bacterium. GTDB lineage: Bacteria > Bdellovibrionota_B > Oligoflexia > Oligoflexales > RGVZ01 > RGVZ01. The sequence continues at coordinate 223 of RGVZ01000218.1, forward strand.
AGTACAATCAACGACTTCCAGCTCTTTCAGGATCTTGTCCAGATCCCCCGGTCCGTCCCCTGCGCTGCGCAGGCCCGACCCGCCGCCGCCTATCGAGTGGCGTGACTTGCAGGCTCCCGCGCCGAAGACCATCGCGCCAACAGCCCCCGCAAGCAACAAGGTCGCGAAAACCGGCAACTGGCTGCGGCGAGACATGACTGGCATCCGGACCTCCGATCAGGCTTGGAATCAAGGAAGTATTGGTGTTAACTTGCGATTCGCTTTTGTACTTTTTTCTTTGTTTTATTCTATTGTTACATGGGACCGCGCATGGCTCAAGTCGTTCGCAAGATCGTTTTCCAGGCCATGCGCCCGGCGCGGAAATTCCTGAAAAAATCGATTGATGCCGCCAAAACCCTGCAAGACCTCCTCGGAGAATATTACGGCGCCCACTGCCGGCGCATGGAATCCCTTGGCATTGGCCTGGACCAGGAATCATCAGGCGTCGGTTACGAACCTCCCCATGTTGTGCAGGACAAGTACCTGAAATTCACCCGGGGCCAGTGGCAGTACTTCAAGTCCAAACCGAAAATCTCAATCCTTCTCCCTGTTTACAAGGTCAAGACCTCCTACCTTGAGGAGGCCCTGGCCAGCATCGCGTTGCAGACGTACCCCAACTGGGAAGTCTGCGTTGTCGATGACGCATCGGGCGACGCGGGCATCGACCGCACGATCGCGGCGTTCAAAGAGAAATTTCCGGGCCAGGTCCATCACCATGTCAACGCGCGCAACCTGCACATCAGCGCGACGTCCAACGCGGCCCTCGCCATGGCCACGGGCGACTGGTGCGTCCTTCTCGACCACGACGACCGGCTCTATCCCAACGCGCTGTTTGAGATCATCCGCTACATGAACCTGCACCCGCAGGCAGAAGTCTTCTACACCGACGAGATCGTCGTCCAGGAGGACGGCACCCCGATGGGCGGGCCTTTTTTCAAGCCCGCCTGGTCGCCCGTGCTCAACCTGCAAACAAATTACTGCGCCCATCTTTGCGCCTACAAGACTTCGTTGCTCCACCAGATCGGCGGATTCCGGACGGGCTTTGAAGGCAGCCAGGATCACGACTTGATCATGCGCGCCTCGGAACAGGCGCAAATGCCGCCGGTCCATATCCCGTTTTGCACGTACCAGTGGCGCGTCCATCCGCAGAGTACCGCGAGCTCGATCGACGCCAAGCCCTATGCGGCCGTCAACGGCATCAAGGCCGTTGCGGAGGCCTGCCAGAGGCGCGGACTGCCCCCGGTCAAAGTCGACTACAACAGCCAGACGTATCACTATGACCTGCAGTTTGAGATCCTGGGCCAACCTCTGGTATCGATCATCATCCCGACGCGCAACCAACTGTCCGTCGTACGGGCGTGCGTTGAATCCGTCCTGCAAAAATCGACGTGGAAGAATCTCGAAATCATCATTGTCGACAACGGCAGTGACGACCCGGCGACTTTGGCGTGGCTTGAGTCCCTGTCGTCCGTGTCGCCTGTTTGCCGCGTCGTCCGTGACGACGGTCCGTTCAACTTCGCGCATCTCAATAATCTTGGCGCCGCGGCGGCGCGGGGCGAATACCTCGTTCTCCTGAACAACGATGTCGAAGTGATCGCCCCGGGGTGGATCGAGGCGATGCTGCAATACGCCCAGATGCGCGACATCGGGGCGGTCGGCGCGCAGTTGCTGTACGCGGACGGATCCGTACAACATGCCGGAGGTTTGCTCCTGGGTGACTGGATCGCGGGGCATGCCTGCCGCAAACTCCGCCCGGGCGACCGGACTTATATCGACGCCCTCGCGACCGTCCGCGAATGCAGTTTTGTGACGGCTGCCTGCCTGATGGTCGCGCGCGCGAAGTTCGACGCGGTCGGCGGTCTTGAAGAGGCATTCATCCCGAATGGTTACGGTGATGTCGACTTCTGCCTGAGCCTTTCCGCCAAGGGCTACCGCCACCTCTATGTTCCGGGGGCGCTTCTGCACCACTACGAATCAAAGAGCCGCGGCCGCGCCATCGAGACTTTTGAACGCATCGAAATCAAGTCACGATGGGCCAGGGACCTTGCGTTGGATCCTTACTTGAACCCGAATTTGGCACGTGGCGAGCGCTACACCAACGAAGGGGCATTCCCTTTTGCTCTGCTGGCACCAAAAGACTTCAATCACCGCGTCAACGCGAAAGCCAGGTTGGTTTTCAACGACTCAGGGACGAGCCCCCTCGCTACTGCCCGGGCTTCAACTCAAACTTGATGTCGGCGCCAGCAACACTCATTAGATAGCCGTGGACGTTGTGCCCAAGACGGCTATTGGTGACTTGAACGGAGGCAACTTCCAAAAAGGTCAGGGGTCGCGAAGCATGATCATCCTGCACCGAAACTACGATTTGCAACGTCCCCGCCCAAAGGTTTGGCAATCCGCCATCCACATCAAAACGAATCTTTAATTTTCCGCATTCACGGACCCGTTCCGCCGGATCTGGCGTTCCCAGGTCGGCATTGTTGAACCCCGCCACAAGTTGACCTTGCGAGAAAAACCCAACTCCGAAACTCAACCCGTCGCGAATCAACTCACGCGACTCGACGATGATGTCCAGTTCAATCGAGAAATTGCGTGACACATCGAGGGAATGCTCGCACTGGACGGCATCCTGGATCAAAACGGGACGGACGGTAAATTCCGGGTGCGTCGCCTGATGGGCAATGACTGATTTTTGAATGCGCCTCAGCATAACCAACTCGCTCGCGCGAATCGCGGCACCCACGTCCCCGTGATACCGGACCTTGCCCTCCTCGATCACGATCGCGCGGCTGCAAAAACGCTGCACAGCGCCCATATCATGACTGACAAGGATCACAGATGTCCCATGCCTGCGCAGGGATTCTATCCGCATGAGGCACTTGCGCGCGAAATTGGAATCGCCCACCGACAACACTTCATCGACCAGCAAGATATCCGGATCGATCGCCGTGGCGCAGGCAAATCCGAGTCGCGCGATCATGCCACTGCTGTAATTCTTGAGGGGCGAATCAATGAAATGCGCGAGATCCGCGAATTCGATCACGCCTGGGATAACCTGCCTGACTTCCGCGCGACTGAGCCCCATCAACATGCACGACAGCTCGATGTTCTCCCGTCCGGACAGCTCGAAATCAAAACCAGCGCCCAGCTCGATCATCGGCGCGATGCGTCCAATGGTCCGCACACTGCCCGACTTCGGGGTGATCAGCCCGGCAATGACTTTCAGCAACGTCGACTTGCCGCAACCGTTATGCCCGATCAGGGCCAGCGACTCGCCCCGTTCAAGCCGCACATCAACGCCGTCCAAAGCCCGGAAGGTCTGGGCATTCCCCTTGCCCTCCAGTTTGCGCATCACATAGTCCTTGAATCCGGAATAACGGTAGTCTGACAGGCGGTACTCGACCGTGATGTCCCGGCAATCAATGACTGCGTTGGCTGTCGTGGAATTGGTGTCAGACATGGAAAATCAACTTTTTGACATTTGCCTTGTAAATCCACAACCCCGCCGACATGGAAGCGCCCGCCATGGCGACCAGCAAGCCCATCTCCGCGAGGCTGACATGATACGCCCCGCCGAACATGGCCGCGCGGAAAGCCTCAATGAAATGCGTGAACGGGTTCCAGCCGAGCAACTCCCGCGCGAATTCCGGAACCTGTGAAGATTTGCGGTCGTAGATCACCGGCGTCGCGTAGAATGTCAACATCAAGAGCGGCTCAAGGACGTGGGTCACATCCCGGAAAAAAACGTTCGCCACACTGAAGGCGATCGACAATCCCGCGAGGAAAATCAACGTCAGGACAAAAAGAAACGGCGCCAGCCAAAGTTGGTCCGGGACCGGACGCCCGCTGAAGGCGTAAACCACCATGTAAGGTACCAGCGACAGGACGAAATTTGTCACGGCCACCCCGGCCGGCACCACCGGAAAGATCCATACCGGAACGCGGACTTTCATCATCAGGGGGCCGTTGCGGACGATCGCGCCGGCACCCAGATTGAGCGACAATGTCACCATGTTCCAGAACAAGATCCCCGACAGGACGTACAGGTTGTAGTTCTCGATGCCGCGCATCAAAAAAGAGAATACGACCGAGATGATGATCATGAACAGCAGCGGGTTGAACATGCTCCAGACGTAGCCCAGAACGGACCCGCGGTATTTGACCTTGAGTTCGCGCCGCACCAGCATGGCAACGAGGTCCAGGTACTTGACCCGGCCGGCCACCACGTCGCGCGCGCGCCTGCCCAAGGAGTCAACGCCCTTCAGGCCGGCCTCGTCGACTTTTGCGCTGGCTTCCGACTTGATTCCCACTGCTTCCATAAATTCCGCAATTGACGGTGAAACGGTCCCAAAATTCCCTGCAGCATCGCGTTGGCACGGTCCGCGATCCGGTAACGAAGCGGCTTGGCAAACCAGGCCGCCCCCTGCTGTATCCCTGCGAACGTATCATAACCAAACTGGCGCAGCATCATCGGTTGGATCAGCGCGGCATTGCGCTCATACAAAATGACTTGCTCCAGATCTTCACAAAAATCCTTGCGCGTCTTCGACTCATGATGAATTCCCGTGACGCTGCCCAGATAAAAGTTCCGGTACCCGGCGCGCGCGGCACGCAGGCAGATATCGACGTCGCCCAGACCATTTGGCAACCACGATTCTTCAAGAAGACCGATGCCGTCCAGAATTTCCTTGCGGCACATCGCGGCGGCAAAGGTCACGGCCGTGACCACGTGGTCATCCATGGCGTACTCTTCCGCCCCGGTCATGTGCGTCGTGCGAAAGAGAGGCCCGCCGCGCATCTCGAGGCCGAATTTGATTCCGCCGTGCTGGATCCCGCCTCTCTGCAAACCGCCGGCACCCGGGTAATCCAGACGGATTCCGCAGAAGGCGACACCTTTGTCATGCGCCAGGTTGGACACCATGACATCCAGAGTCGTTTCGTCGTGCAGTTCGACATCATTGTTCAGAAACAGGACGTGCGTCGTTTCGTCCGTCGCGAAACTTCCGATCGCGTCGTTGTTCATGCGCGCGAAATTGAAGGCACCCGGGAAATCCATGACTTGGTATTTGAACCGCCGTGCCTGCCCCATCCATGCCGCCAAATGCCGCCGGGTACCGGAATCCTGCGAGTTGTTGTCGACCAGGACGCAGGTGACTTCCGTTGCGCGGGTTTTTTGGCGTTCCAGGCTTTCAAGACACGCGTGCGTCAGGTTCCAGCCGTCTTTGAACGGGACCACGACCAGAATGCGCGCGGCTTTTGTCGCCACGGGATCGCTGAACTTGACACGCAGAAATCTGTTGCCGGCATCGGGCACGGCCGGAGCGATTTCGAGCGCCTCAAGACCATGCCCGGAAAGATACTCGCGGACCATCTTGACGCCGCGCTCATGGACGTAGGGTTTGGCATCCAGGGTATCCGCCGTCGATCCCTCGACGCGACGCCAGCAGTAAAGAAAGAGCGGGATATGACCGGGGCGCAGGCCGGGGAGATCGCTCATCCGCAGGAAAAAATCGTGATCCTCGACGCCGTCGTATGCGCCGCGGAACCACGAACCGTCCGGAAGGCGCAGCCCATTCAAGACATCGCGGCGGATCATGGCCAGATGGGCGATGTAATTGACCCGCATCAAAGTCGACTGGCAAAAACCCGGCTTGTAAAGAAAATCACCCAACTGGCGTGAATCTTCCGACAACTTCACTTCGTTGGAATAAAGGAAATTCAGGTCGCGATTCTCGCGGATCCACCGGGCAAAAACACCAAGGGCCTGCGGGTGCAGGAGGTCATCATGGTCTGCAAACCCGATCCAGTCCCCCGTCGATGTGGAAATGCCAAGATTCCGGGCCGCGCTGATCCCACCCCGCGCCGCAGCCCTGATGACTTTGACGCGCGAATCGGCTGCCGCCGCCGCGTCCGCCAAGGCCATGTGGCCCTGATCCGGACTGGCGTCATCAACGAGGATCAACTCCCAATGAGGCCACGTCTGCGCGCGGACGGACGCCAGCAGCTCTGTCAGGAGCCTCGGGGGAGTGTTATAAAGAGGCGTAATGATTGATATTTTAACCGCATCTGCATCCGCGTCCGCGATCCCGGCAAATCTGGCCGCCTCATTCGCCAAGGTCCGCCCGATATGCTCCTGCACCGTGCCCGCAATCGCCCACGGCACTCGCGCGACAAAATCCAGTTCAGCTTGGCTCAGTGGCTTGCGATTCAAGACGGCGACCCCAGATACCGGATCAAGAGGCTGTACCAACAAACAGAGTGGATCAAGACTACCGCAACAATCATGGCCTGTCTTGATGCA
>RGVZ01000219.1 GCA_010029825.1 bacterium
TACCGTACAATCACAAAGTTAAGACAGGCGGTTTCACCGCCTGTGATTGTACGTTAACGTAGCTTTCCCATATAAATTGTAGGTTTCCTCCGGAAACCGACAGGTCTTAACTTTGGAAAGCTACGGTATCCCATAACCAAAATGGAGGTTGTGGATTTATCTGGTTTTTCTTTTTGTCGGCGACGTAGCAGCAGCAACTCGGTCCAATCACTGGATGAGCTCTAAGAGCACGCCAGCTCCTCCGCGCACGAACGCAGCACGTCGCCCATGTCCGCCATCACCACCTCATCGTTCATGAGGCGCGGCAACCAGTCCGCAAACAGCTGCCGGATGCTGTCGCTGCGATTCAGCAGGTCCAGCTCCAGCGCCTTCGCCACAGCAACGCCCAACGCCTTTCGCCGGTCACTCCCCTCGGACAGGCTGTCGGCCACATCCAACAGGCTCAGCACCGCCCATGAGTCCTCCTGCAGGGAAAGGTCGGCATAGGGCCACTCTGCGTTAGGCTCCTTCTCCCACAGCTCCGCGCACTCATCGCACTGGACAAAGTAGTCGTAGCCCTGCTCATTGGTGTCCCAATCACAGTCGCAGACACCGCCGGTCGCAGGGTGGCAGCCGTAGGAAGACATTGCGCGCTTTGTGCTCTTGAAGCGGGGTAGGACAAACAGATTCGTGTCTGTTGGTCCCACTCAGCCTGCCCACCGGCAACCACACCCCCTGTCAACTTTTTGCGCCCCCCGCCCCCCACCGCTAAGCAACAGGCGTCGGTGTCCTTGTTCTCGTGCGCGTCGCCGCTGCAGTCCGTGTGGTGCTAGGAGTTACAGGAACCGTCGGCGTCACCGAAGGCGTGCGCGGCGGTGTCCACGAGGCCGATGGCGTCCCCGTCGCCGTCAGCGTGCCGGTGCTGCTATCAGACCCCGTGCCGCTCCCCGTCATTGTCCCGGTACCTGTTCCCGTCGCGGTTTCACTCCAGCTAGGCGAAGTCGTCGCAGTCACAGTCGGTGTTCCCGTGCGCGTCGTGGTGCGCGTGCCGGTCTGCGAAGCGGTCCCTGTGCCGCTGCGTGTCCCCGTCCCCGTCTGCGTGCGTGTCTGTGTCCCCGTCCCTGTACTGGTATGTGACGGCGTCTGGGTCGGTGTCCACGAAGGAGATGCGGTTATCGAAGGGGTTCCCGATGCCGACGCACTGCGCGACGGCGTGCCAGATGCCGTTCCCGTACCGCTACCGCTGCCCGTCTCCGACCCCGTTCCAGAACCCGATGCTGTCTTAGTAGCAGTGCCCGTGCCGGTTCCAGATACCGAAGGAGTACCAGTCCCCGTACCGCTGTTGGAAGGAGTGCGCGTGGGGGTCGGCGTCCCCGATGCCGTAACAGTTGGGCTCCGAGTTGGCGTGCGTGTCCCTGTAGCCGTCCAAGACGGTGTGCCGGTAGGCGATGCTGTAACCGAAGCGGTTCCCGTGCCCGTTCGCGTGCGTGTCTGCGACGGTGTGACAGAGGGTGAGGCCGACCCGCTTGCTGTTCCCGTACCGGTTCGCGACGGCGTTCCTGTTGAGCTTCCCGAAGCGCTAACACTCCGTGATGCGCTCCCGCTGCGCGTCGGTGTGGCGGTAATTGAACCAGTGTGGCTCCCCGATGCTGACACCGAGCCGCTTCCAGAGCGCGACGGGCTTGCCGTATTCGTCGGGCTGCGTGATGGCGTAGGTGTCATGGTACTACTGCTAGTGCCGGTTCCCGTCCCAGTCCTCGTTGGTGTCTGCGTAATAGAGCCCGATGGCGTCACCGAGCCGGTGCGCGTGGTGCTGGGTGTAATCCATTTGGACTGTGTATTGGAGCCCGTCGGCGTGAGCGAACCCGTTCCCGTCCCTGAGCCGCTCCCCGTTCCCGTACCAGTCCCCGTGCCCGTTTCGGTAGTAGTCGCACTAGGACTCACAGAGGCCGTGCCGGTCCCCGTCCCAGTGTACGACGGCGTCCCCGTGATACTTCCTGTGCCGCTTCCTGTACGACTCGGCGAAGCCGTTCCAGTCGCCGTACCCGTCAAGGATGGTGTGGGTGAGCGCGTACTAGTACGTGAGGCGGTGCCGGTCCCTGATGCTGTTCCTGTTGGGGTTCCACTGCCGCTTCCGGTTGGAGTTCCTGTTCCGGTAAAACTCACTGTTCCTGTCTGTGAGCTGGTGCCGGTGTGCGTCGGTGTTGCCGACATGGATGGGGTGCGCGACCGTGTCGGCGTACGCGATCCACTAGGGGAGGCGTTTGCGGATGGTAGTAGTAGTGTAGAATCATAGGCCGCCGGCGCAACTCCTCGTAAAACCTTTCCTATTGGCGCGCTGACAATACCGATACACTCTCCACCCGCAACAGTATCATATCGCCAGACACGCGTCGCACTGGTTGCGTAGAGCATGAAACTGCCACCCTCTGTACGCCCGGTAAGCCCAAAGAGCATTACACCGGCGCCGCAACGCACACCCTGCAGCTCTCTCCATGAGCTTCCGCTAAACTGCCAGAGCCACAGGTTCGGTGCCGTGAGGGAGCGCACATCAGCAATCCAGATACGTGCGCTGCTCTGGAAAACCACCTGCTGGAATGCACGGGCGGCAGGCACATTGAAGCCGTTAAGCACGGTCCATACCTGACCGGCTGTGGTCGGCATCCCCGTGCCAATGGTCCCTATCTCTGTACGTGTCACACCGTAGAGCTGCCCCATAAACAGATGAAGTCCAACGATTTCTGCTGGGACCGTAATGATAGTGGTTCTATTACCACCGGGCTGCGAGAAATATTGGACACCGCTGCCCCGCCCTGCAACCCATATCCCAGCGCTTCCAGCAACAGACACTGCCATGGAAACAGCTATATCCAGCGCGTCAATCTGCGTTCGGAGGTCCACCCCACCATACGCCCGCACAACCGCCGTTTTCTCTCTACACCCGATGAGGTGTGCCTTGCCGTTTTCGGTACGTGTTATACGACCATCCCAATCGGGGCCATTTGATCCGAGGAGCTTACATCGTTCATCGTTAATGTGAAGCTCCCGTGCGAAGTTGCCGGTTGCCGGGTCAATTTCTAGGAGAGAGAATGGTTGATATCCTACTATAGCTGGAACGGCGACGACCACAATATTTTCAGGACGGGCCCACGCTACTGCTGGAACAGGCGTGCCGGTAGGTGTTCCTGTTCCACTCCCGGTTCCAGTAGCCGATGGACTCTGTGTTGATGTGCCAGACATAGTACCTGTCCCAGACGAAGACCCTGTTCCTGATGGAGACGAAGACCCCGTAGCTGATAGACTCTGTGTCGATGTTCCACTAGGAGTTTCCGTTGACGTTCCTGTTATTGAAAGGCTCCGTGATGGAGTTGCTGTGCCAGTTCCGCTTCCACTCCCGGTTCCAGTAGCCGATAAACTCTGTGTTGTAGTTCCACTCCCTGTTCCTGTCTGTGTTCCAGTAGCTGATAAACTCTGTGTTGTAGTTCCACTCCCTGTTCCGCTTCCAGTTGGCGTTATCGTAGCAGATAGACTCACCGTAGAAGTTGAACTTGCCGACGCGGCGGATGATATTGTTGCGGTAGGCGTTATCGTGCCCGTAGCCGATAGACTCTGTGTCGTTGTACCCGTCCCCGTGCCCGTTGTCGACAGACTCTGTGTTGTTGTTCCGGTCGGAGTCCCAGTCGCAGTCCCGGTTGCCGATAGAGACCGTGTCGTTGTTCCGGTTGGAGTTGCCGATAGACTCCGTGTCGTTGTTCCCGTTCCTGTTTCAGTTGGAGTCCCCGTAGCTGACAGACTTCGTGTTGATGTTGCTGTACCGGTCGGTGTACCCGTGGGCGACGATGATGGAATGACTGAACATACTGTAGCCCCCGCATTCGAATAATATCCCATCGCACACGCACCAGTACATGTGGAGCTGGTCAGACCGCTAGTAGAGCCAAAATAGTTCGCGGCACACGCCGAACAGACAGTTACACCTGCTCCAGACCAACGCCCAGCGAGGCACATCCCTGTACAGGTGGATGACGACAACATAGTGCTGGCTCCATAACGACCTGCCGGACATCCAAGGCCAGCCGCTGAACCAGAAACACAATACGATCCTGTAGGGCACACAAACTGCGTTGCCGATACGGATCCAGCATTACAATAATATCCAGCCGAACACAACGCCGTACATGTTGTTGACGATAAACCGGTAGTAGCTCCATAACGCCCTGCAGGACACGGCGCATTCGTCGCAGAAGATGCTCCCGCCACGCAATAGTGTCCAGTAGCGCACAGACCTGTACATGCCGATACTGTTAGCCCCATAGCCCCTCCATAACGCCCCGCGGCACAATCGGTACAGATAGACAGGCCAGACGTAGTCCCATATCGCCCCATTGGACACGGTCCGGTACATGTCGTCGATGTCAGACCCGCCGCAGCCCCGTAGCGCCCCGCCGCACAGGCACCGGAGCATGTGGAGGCTGTTGCCCCCGTTGTTGTTCCGTAGCGCCCCGCTGGACAGCTGGAGCAGGATGCTACGCCGGCGGCCGACCATGTTCCCGCCGAACAGAGCCCAGTACAACCCGATAATGTCATTCCGGTGCTCGCCCCGTAGCGCCCTGCCGCGCAGCTGGTACAGATAGTGAGACCCGATGTTGTGCCATATGTTCCCGTTGGACATAGTCCAGAGCAGGTGGATGAAGTCAAACCAGTTGTAGAGCCATACCGCCCAACTGGACATAGCCCAGAACAAGCCGAAGAGCTTACACCTGTCGTTGCCCCATAGCGGCCAACGGGACATGCCCCAGAACAAGTAGATACAGTCAAACCCGTAGCGGTACCAAAACGTCCAGCGGGACAAGCTGTACAGATAGTTAATCCAGTGGTAGTCCCATAGCGACCTGCTGGGCAGAGGCCAGAGCATGTAGAGGTGGTTAATCCAGAGGCCGAACCAAAACGTCCAGCCGCACAGTTAAAGCATGAAGTGCCGGAACGATACCGCCCAGCAGCACATGTCTGTAAGTGTCGCTCCACACCCACCCCCACTCCCACACCGTCACCGTCACCGTCACCGTCGCCGTAGCCGGCAGCACGACCAAAGCCAAACCCAACAACACCAAAACATTGGCTCTACTTGATAGCGAATCTCTTATCCGGAGGAGCCAGTCAGTGCGCCTAAAGCGCTTCAACAGACAGACATGCACCACACGTAATGAAGAATAAGCGAACAACAGTATCAGATTCCATGAAAGCCACACGAGCAGCATGAGCAGCAGCGGTCCGCCCGCCAACGGCATCAGCCTCAACAGGAGCGGACCAGGAAATCCCCTGTGCGGCGAGCCAACCGACCACCTCCAACGGACAGAGCTCAGGGTCATCAACCCATTCATCCAACAGCTCCTGAGCAAGCTGGCGCAATCCAGGAGCCCGACGTATCTCGACCAACTCACCGTCAAACCAGCAAACACGGAAAGAAGGCATGCCACGAAGAGGTCAAACAGAACAGTCGTGTGCTCGGTCTTCCCTGAATCAGACCACCCGCCACCCACCCACCCCCATGTCATCAATTTTGGTAGCAGCCCCCAGCAGCCTCTGCTACCAAAATTGTGTTGTGTTGTGTTGTCGATGTCTTGTGTTTTGTTTTTCTGTATTTATTGGATTACCTCCGTCCATCTCCGCCTCCGCCCGATGAGCTCTACGGCTCATATCCGTGGAGCTCATATGCTTGTCGCTCCATCTGGTCATACCACTTATTCAACGCCTGCTGACGGAGACAGACCAGGGGAGCCCGAAGTCCCTTGTTGATGGCCGCAATCTCTGCAGCGGAAAGCAGATGATTGCGGGTGTCGATGGTGTAAGTCTCACCGGCCTCCCCCTCCGGGTACAGCCACGCACACTCAGTCTGCCAGGCGTCCACATGAGGCCAGTAGCGGGGCTTGGACAGAGCGGCACCCGTGAGCTCACCGCGACGGAGCTCCTTGAGCTGTCCGTCCTTGAGAACAACCGCGGTGCTGCGGATAGTGTCTCCGTAGTGTCCCTTGGCCTCCAGACGGAGAACAGCTCCCGTAGGGGGTGCGGGTGCGGATACCGGTACCACGACAGGGGCGGGTGCGGGCGATGGAAGGGAGACGACGGGAGCGGGAGCAGGAGAAGCCAGCGCAGCCAGCTCGGCGGGCCACCAGCGTCCGAGGACAGCTCCACAGACGGCGATGAGGGCGGGAGTGGCCTCCTTGGTGCCGATGAACTCGAGACACTTCCGGCGAACGGTGTCACCGAAGCGGGGTCGCTCCTGGATGATCGTAGCGACTACAGGCTCTGCCAGGAGATAGCTCATCAACCGTGCAGCAGCGGCGGGCTTCTCGGAGATCGGTGCGGTCGCGTTCTCATCCAGTATCTGATGGATGCGGATGACAGCATCCTCACACCCGGTTGGTATGGCCCTGTCTTCACAGATGGCAGGTTCTGATGCGGCCGCAGGAGCATGAACAAACAGGGGGACCTGCGGAGTCGCAGCACAGAACGTGCCATCGGGATCCGCGAC
>RGVZ01000220.1 GCA_010029825.1 bacterium
AGGCCTTCTTGAAAATATCCCGTGCGCCGTCCGCCTGGTGCCCTTTGATTTGCAACAGGGTCCGGAGTTGCTTCCATGCCAGTTCGTAGGCCAGCTCGAAATCCTTGATGATGCCGCTCAAATCCCTTTTTTCGAGGACCGGAGTTTGTACAGACACTTCAAGATTTGAGACCGTGCGGCCGAAGTTAGCGAGCCCGTCTTCCCATTTTTTGGTGCGGTCGGTTGGGGTCATGGTGCTTTCCCGCGGAGGACCTTGCCTTCCTGGTGGATGCGCGCGCGAAATCCCGGGTCGAGGTCATCCATCAGGTTGACCAGGTCAATCTGGAGCAGGGTTGGCGCGTGTTCGGATACGCGGTCCGCGAATCGTCCCCATTCGCGGCTCCTCGCCGGATCCGGATCGATCGCGAAGTCGTAATCGGACCGCTCCCGGGCGTCGCCTCGCGCGCGCGACCCGAACAGGACGACCGTTCGCGCGGACAGGATTTCAATCGCTGCCTGAGTCACGAATTGGCACACGATGTCGCTCATGGGCTAAAGGTACCATATTTTCAGGTTTGTCAAAGGACTTCCCACCGCCTTGATGATGGCCACCGCGGCCGATGGCGCGGTTCATCTCACGAACGTTTCCCAGTGAGAAGCGCGTACCAGACTTCTCAAGGCCAGCCGCATTTGCTGACGCAGTCGCGCCGGATTGGCGACGATGGGCATTTGCAAAAGCACCGCGCCCATCTGCATATCGATGTAACAAGCAGCAAGTTTTGGGGGGATATTTGGATCGGCTTCGCCTCGCGAAACGGCCCGTTGATAGCAAGATTCGTAGGCGTCCAACAAATCTTTCTCGATGATTTTTACTCTCGCGAGCGTCGCAGGACCAAGCCGTTCCGGGGCATACCGCATCGCGGTGAGCAAACAGCCTGCGGACCGGTCGCCGATGTCCGTTGTGAAGGCGATGAGTTGATCGAGTACTTCCAGAAACGGCGCCTCGCTTGCGAGCAAAGACATCAGCGGTACCGTCGCCAAGTTCCTGTAATGCTCGATTGCCGCCAGCATGAGTCCATCCTCGCCGCCGAATTCCCGGTAGACGCTCGGTTTGGAGACGCCCGCACGGCGGCAGACCTCTGTCAAAGTCGTCGCGTGAAGGCCGTCTCGCCAATAACAATCAGTCGCGATGGCGACGGTTCGTGGACGGTCGAGGGTTGTCGGTCTTCCGCGACGTGGATGTTGGGTCTTTTGAGGCATTGTCGCCCTTCAGTAGCGTTGCTTGACAAATGCCGGGAGCTTTCGAATACTATTTCGTACCAGTGAGTACGAAATAAGTCCCGGTGTGGGGCAGCGATCACTCCAACCCAGGTTTTGTCGGTGCGATCGCCGTAAACTTTATGAACTGCTCTACTTGACTGCGCCTGACGCGCCCAACCTGGGATCGAATCCTTTCGATCCCGGTTTGAGGGCACGGCAGCGCGTCAAAACCTCCTTGTACGGGGGTCACAGGTGGCAGGCGCAGTCAAGTAGAGCAGTTTAATATTTATTAAAGATATCGTCGACTTAGGCGTTTCGTGATTACATCAGGATCCCAGACCAGGAGAGATTTATGGCCGAGAACGTACTCTTGACCGGAATTACGGGTTACATCGGCCAGCATTGTGCCGCGGAGCTTTTGCGGAACGGCTATGGGGTCGTGGGAACGATGCGATCTCGCGCCAAAGCCGAAGAAACGAAGTCGGCGCTTGCCAGGGTGGTCTCGGTTGACCGGCTGAGTTTCGTCGAAACCGACCTTCTCGCCGACGCCGGGTGGGACGAAGCGATGAAAGGTTGCAGTTTTGTCATGCACGTGGCGTCGCCGTTCGCGTTGGCAGAGCCCCGGGACGAAAACGAATTGATTGTGCCGGCAGTCGATGGGACCAAGCGAGTCGTGGCGGCGGCTCGTCGCGCTGGCGTCAAGCGCCTGGTTCTCACGTCTTCCACGGTGGCTGTTGCCGCCGGCAAAAAGAGCGGCAAGTATGGCCCAGATTCGTGGTCCGACGTTGACGCCAACATCGGGGCCTATTCCAAGAGCAAGACTCTCGCGGAGCGAGCTGCCTGGAAAGCAGTCGAGGGGGGCGCGATGGAGCTCGTCGTCATCAATCCGGGCGGCGTTTTTGGCCCGTCTCTTGGCGCCAAGATCGATGGCCAAAGCGTGACGTTGATGGCTGACATGATCGCGGGCAAGTTGCCGATGATTCCAGACGTCGCGATGGGAATGATTGACGTTCGTGACGTCGCACTTCTTCATGTCAAGGCCCTGACCGCCGCTGGAGCCGCGGGGAAGCGGTTCATTGCCGCGAGCTCCGAACCTGTAGAAATGTCCGAGGTCGCTCGCGTGCTCAAGAGCGCCGGTTATACCAAGGTTCCGTCCATCAAGGCGCCAAGCTTCATGCTCCGCTTGATGAGCTTGTTTGATCGCGAGGCACGCGGAATGGTGCCGTTCCTTGGCATCAAGACGGCGTTCGACAACCGTGCCACGTTCGACGTGCTTGAGTGGAAGCCAACGCCACTCGAAAACTCATTTCGAGACATGGCAAGCGCGCTCTCTGCCAACTGAGCCCTACGAGCCGTTTTGCTCGTCGCAAGATGGCTCCACAGCCAAGCCTGTGTCAAATTTCAGGCTTGCATCGACGGAACGTTGTTTGCGTTTGCCAAAGGACTTCCCTCCGCTTAGATTCCCGGCATGGGAACAAAGTTTCAGCATTGGGAGCCCCGGTCGGGGGTGGTGCCGGACAGCCTGGCGGATTTGCGCGGGGTGATCCTGGCCAATCGCGAATTTGAGGCGGTGGAGCGCCTTGAGTATGGCGACCACGGCCTGTTGCCGGTAATTGACGCCATTGTCGCGGCCATCAAGTCCGGCAAGCGGATCGCCCTTTATGCCGACTACGACGTCGACGGGACGATGAGTTGCGTGACGTGGATCTGGTTCTTGCAGGCATTGGGTTACAAGAATTTCATCCCTTATATCCCATGCCGCTTCAATGAGGGATACGGCGTCAACCTGGGCGCGGTGAAGCACCTCGTCGAGAACGAGAAGGCCGACGTCATCATTACGATGGACACCGGGATCACGGCGAACGAGGAAGCCGCCTGGTGCCGCGAGCGCGGCGTGACGTTCATTTGTACCGATCACCACACGATCCAGCCGGCAAAGATGCCGGACTGCCTGATCCTGAATCCGAAGCAGCATCCAGATCCGGCGTACCAGGAACTCTGCGGGTGCGGGATCACGTTTGTGTTGCTGCGCAAGATGGCAGCGCACTTTCCGCAACTGGCGGGCAATCAGCCTGCCCATCCAGTATGGACGGACCTCTTGGCCCTGACGGGGATGGCGACGATTTGCGATGTCGTGCCCCTGAATGGCGTCAATCACACGTTGGCGCGGAGCGGCGTGCGCGCCCTCATGCGTTCGCAGAGGCCGGTCCTGAAACGCCTGCGCGAGGCGGCCGCCGTCAGTGAAGATGGCGACGAGAAAGATGTCGGGTTTCGCCTGGGGCCGAGGATCAATGCCGTCGGGCGCCTGGAACACGCCGAACTGGTCGTGAAGGCTTTCATCGACGAGGATCCCGAGGACCTCGTCCACCACATGGGGACGTGCAACGAGCGCCGCAAAGTGATCCAGGCAGGCATTGTGAACGAGGCACGGGAACAGGCGAAAGAGGCGGTCCGCAGCGGTTCTCCGGTTTTGTTTCTGGGCGGCGACTGGCATCCGGGAGTTGTCGGTATCGCCGCGAGTAAACTCGCCGAGGAGTTCTGGCGTCCGACTTGGTTGTTTCAGCGCGGGGCTGATGGCACGTGCAAGGGATCGGCGCGGACGATTCCCGGGTTCAACGTGACGGCGGCGATGGCATCATGCGGGGAACTGTTCAAGAAGTTCGGCGGGCATGCGGCGGCGGGCGGGTTCACTTTTGATGTCAGTCGCGAGGCGGAAATTCGCGCGGCGTTGATCGATTTCGCGACGGAGACGCGCAACAAGGCCCCGGCGATGTGGGAAAGTCGCCTCGGGTTTGATTGTCAGATCCCGGCAGGGCTGCTGTCCCTTGAGATCGCGGACCTTTTGGACGAGATGAAGCCATTTGGTCACGGGTTCGAGGAACCCAGATTTGTCATCGAGGCCCCGGTGTCGGAGGTGCGGTATTTCTACGACAAGGCCACGGGCAATCCGAAACACACGGCCGTCTTTGTGGAGAAAGCGCGTGGAAAGTCAGACGGAAAATCGCGCGAGAAGATCCTTTTTTTCAATGAAGTGATCCAGACGCTGAAACCCGGCATGACGTCACGTTTTGTGGTATCGTGTTCGCGCAACACTTGGCGCGGGACAACGAGCCTATCTCTTATGGGTCACGATCATGACGGCAGCGGAACAGAATTCTAACCAATACTACAAGCCAGGCCAGAGGATCGCAGTCATCGGCTCCGGGATTTCGGGCCTGACGGCGGCGCATGTCCTGGCGGCAGATCATGACATCACGGTGTTTGAGGCCGCTGATTATATCGGTGGCCACACGAACACGATCAACGTCGGTCCGAAGTACGGCGGACTCGATGTCGACACGGGATTTATCGTTTTCAACGACTGGACCTATCCCAATTTCATAAAGTTGATGACGAAGATCGGCGTTGAGTCGCAGCCGAGCGACATGAGTTTCAGCGTCAAGTGCGAGAGAACCGGCCTTGAATACAACGGCACCTCGATCAATTCGTTGTTCGCGCAGAGGCGGAATCTTTTGCGCCCGTCTTTTCACCGCATGATCCGCGACATCCTGAGATTCAACAAGGAGTCGCTGGCGCTGCTTGATCGGCCGGAAGACGATGGACAGACGCTTGGTGATTATTTGAAGGAACACCATTACTCGGAACAGTTCGTGCGTCATTACATCGTCCCGATGGGGGCCGCGATCTGGTCGTCGGGCGAACGCGCGATGGACATTTTTCCGGCGCGTTATTTTGTCCGGTTCTTCAAAAATCATGGCATGCTGAGCGTCAACGAGCGTCCGCAGTGGCGCGTCATCAAAGGCGGGTCGTTCAAATATATCGACAAGATCACGCGGCCTTTCGCGGGCGGCGTGCGGCTTCGCCTGCCCGTCGAGAATGTCACGCGCGACCGGGATGGCGTATGGATCAAGGCCCGCGGGCAGGAACGCGAGAAATTCGATCACGTGATCCTGGCGTGCCACACCGACCAGGCCATGGCGATGCTGGGAGACGCGACGCCTGCGGAGCGTGACATCCTGGGGGCGATCCCGTACGCGCCGAATGACGCCGTTCTGCATACAGACGCGCGCGTCATGCCGCGGCGGAAACTGGCGTGGGCCAGCTGGAACTATCACATACGCAACGATAATCCCGGAGCCGACCGTGGAGCCGACCGGGCTGCCGAACGTGTAGCTGTGACCTACAACATGAACATCTTGCAGACGTTGCCGGCGCGGGAGACGTTTCTCGTCAGTTTGAATTACGACGACGCCATCGATGATCGCCACGTGATCAAGAAGATCCTTTACCACCATCCGTCATACAGTGTTGCATCCATTCGCGCCCAGTTGCGCCACGGCGAAATCAGCGCAGCGGCGGGCAACGGCGGGCGGACGCACTTCTGCGGGGCCTACTGGGGATTCGGGTTCCATGAGGACGGGGTCAAGAGCGGCCTCGCCGTCGCGCAGGCATTTGGAAAGGGCCTGTGATGACCGGGTCACGCGCGGGCAGCGCCGGGACTTCGAGCGCGGTCTATTTCGGGCGTGTGCGCCACGCCAGGTTGGCGCCGCATCATCATGAATTCTCGTACCGCATGTTCATGATGTACCTTGATCTGGACGAACTGCCCGGCGTCTTCGACCGTTTCCTTTTGTGGTCTGTCGAGAGATTCAATCTCGCGTCGTTCCGGCGCAGGAATTATCTGGGGCCTGCGGACAGGCCACTCAAGGAATGCGTTCTGGACGAAGTCGAGAAGCAGGCGGGATTTCGCCCGGCTGGGCGTGTGGCCATCCTGACGCATCTGGCGTATTTTGGATATTGCTTCAATCCCGTGACTTTTTATTACTGCTGGGACGCCGGCGGCGACCATCTCGAGGCGATTGTTGCCGAAATTACGAACACGCCCTGGGATGAGCGCCATCGTTACGTCCTGACGGACAGGACGCCGGGGATGGAAGGCGCGTGGACGCCGGAACACGGTCGCGGGCGGTTTGTCTTCGACAAGAAGTTCCATGTCTCGCCGTTTTTTCCGATGGACATGAAATACACTTGGGTGTTCTCCGCCCCGCGCGGGGAGGATCGTTCGCCGTTGCATGTTTACATGATGAACGAGCGCGAAGGGGTCAAGGTCTTTGAGTCGGTTCTGGACTTGCGTCGCGGGCGCATTTCCTCGTCGAGTCTGGCGAGGGCATTGGGCTTTTATCCGTTGATGACGGCGGTCGCGA
>RGVZ01000023.1 GCA_010029825.1 bacterium
TCGCTGGGACGCCGCAGGATGACGCCGCGGCAACTTATTGCGGCAAGATCGACAAGGCTGATGGCGCGGTGGACTGGACGCGGGTGGCGCGCGTGACGTGCAACCGGTTCCGCGCCTTTCATCCTTGGCCGGGGACATTCACTTTCTTCCATGGCAAGCGGGTCATGCTGCTGGAAATACGCGAGGCTTCGGCCGTTGATTTGCGCAGCGGCGGCGCGCCGGCTGGTGAGCCCGGTTCTTTCACATTCTCCAAGTTGGCGAAGGGCATCCTTGTCCGCAGCGCCGATGGCATTCTCCTGATCACGAAGTTGCAGAACGAGGGCGGCAAGCCCGTTGACGCTGCCGCATTCTGGAACGGCATCAAGGACCGGACGGCGTGCCGGTTCAGTGCTGGAGACAGGGGAGGAGCTTGATTTGGATGGCGCGATGAATATTGTCGCTGGTTTTGAGTGGTTCGCGCGCAAGTGGCAGTCGATCCGCGAAAGTTATGCCTCAGACTCGAAAAATGGCGCGCGAAATGACGCTTTACTGGGCGCGGCGCTGGCCTACGCGATGGAAGGCGGCGGCAAGTTTGTGCGGCCGAAGTTGTGCTTGATGGCGGCGTCTGCGGTTGAGCCCGGTTGGGCCAGCGGGCATGGCACTGACACAGCCACCGGGTCCGTTCCGTCGTGGCGTCGCGAGTTGATTGAGTCCGCCGCGGCCGCGGTGGAAATGGTTCACAACTACAGTCTGATCCACGACGACTTGCCGTGCATGGATGACGATGACCTGCGTCGTGGCCGGCCAACCTTGCACAAGGTGTACGACGAGGCGACGGCGTTGCTGGCGGGCGACGCGTTGTTGACGGACGCGTTCGCGATCATTTCAGATGTCGCGTTGCCGCGCGAACATGCCCATGAGGCTTTGGCGTGCGTCCGCGAGTTGTCATCGGCAGCCGGGGGGCGCGGCATGGTCATGGGGCAGGCCTTGGATCTTGCCAATAGCGGGATGAAGTCACTAGGCCGGGATGAGGCCATCGCGCGACTGGAAAAAATCCATCTGAACAAGACTGGCGCCCTTCTGGGCGCGGCATGCGCGATGGGGGCGGCGGCGGCCGGGGCCGGCACGGACGTGATCGCTGCGTTCAGGAGCGCGGGTCACAAGCTGGGCCTCGCGTTCCAGGTGATGGACGACCTTCTGGACGACTCGCCCAACACAGGGAAAACACAGGGAAAAGACGCGCGCGCGGGAAAGTTGACGTACCTCGACCTGTTGGGGCGCGAATCGGGGCTGAGGTATGTGAAGGACTTGACCGGAGAAGCCCTGCGGGGTTTGAAGGAACAGGGAGTTCTGACACCGGCATTCGAGGAATTCGCCATGGCCTTGTGCGGCCGGAAAAACTGAACGGAGTTCAAAGTGAGTTTTGGGACAACACAAGATCAAGTTGCGGCCTCGCCTGACCACGGTTGGAAACTGACAAGCGAGAATTTTGAGTACAAGATTTTGCAGTTTCGCGAACGTCAGGCCGGCGTCGGCCTGGTTTTCGATCCGGAAGCGAGTAAATACAGTTACAATGCCTACTGCATCGAGACGAAGCTTCTCACAGAGCTGTTCTCGTGCGAGTATGATTTTCTTGATGACGCGCTGGAAGTAATCAACGGCGAATTCGGGACCTGGGAACTTGTCGACCTGTCTGCGAAACAAGGTTGTGGCAGTTGTGTGGCGAAAGGGAACTGACCTTTCGCCCGTTCTCATCCCGTTTCTCGTTATCTTTGCGTTTCTTTGTCATTCCGGCCCCGCGGATGCGGCGGCCAAGTCCTGCGAAGTCCTGACGGTAGCGCCATCGGGCAAGATCGTTGAACGCCCGAAATCCTCGCCCGGTTCCGGCCTGGACAAGGCATCGTTGGCATCCAACGCTGATTTTGCCGCAGTGGTGGAAAAAATCTCGAATGGCATGCGGAAGGGTGACGCGGCGGATCTTGTGCCCCTGTTTCATCCGCGGCTGAAGATGACGTCGCCCGTCCTGGCCAACACTTTGGGCGAACTGCGCGCGCGTTACGGTGATCCGGTGGACATCGCGCCCCTGAAAGTCATGTGGCTGGACACGGTGGACGGTGATCCGGCGCCTGTTCCGTGTGATTTCGATGGTGCCATACTGAATCCTCTCTATGGTTACGCGCAACAAGCGTCCTTGTGGTTGCAGGCTACCGGCCAGGCGGATATCGCGCGCGTCATGGTCGGGATCGTTCCAGTACCAGCCAGCCGTGGCGGTGGATGGAAGATTGGTTACTTTCATGTCCAGCAATGGACGCACGCCGGAAAAGATCCGCTGGCGTGGATCGAAAGCGCTCGCGCGGCCCGTGACAAGAAACAACTTTTCGGCGCGTGGACCCAGTTTGATATCGCTGAAAAACTGCTGCGCAGCAGTGGTTTCGCGTCCTATGCAGCGCAATCAGGTGCCGCTGCCGAGCGTGACGCGATCATGTCGCGCAAGGATTGGCTGGCAAAGATTGGCGGACATCCGGGAAGTCTCTCCGGAGGTCCTGCCTTTGAGGACGCGGTCTCATTGCTGGCCCCTGGTGGCGCGGGCGTCTGGCTGAAGTTGCGCCTCGCGAAAGAACTGTCCACGGTCGAGATCCAGGACCATTGCAAGTCGGTCGCCAAAAGTTTGACACAGGCGAAACTCTCCGACGGGTTGTCTGGAGTTCGTTGTTCTTATTACCTTCCTCGTGAGTCTTTGACAAAAGACAGCGCCAGCGGCGGCCTTTTTGTCCCGTTCTGAGTTCCTTGTTAAAATAATTGAGAAGCCCAATCAAACTGACTCTTGTCCCGCGAGGGTAGCCATGAAGAAAGTAACTGCGGCGCGGCAGCTGCAGAAACTTCATGAATCCCTGTACCGGCGTGCTCACGCCGACGCGAACGCATTGGGCGCTGGCCCCAGCGGCAAGCTGGTAAGGTACGCCGAGGATTTCGAAAGATCCCTGCCCCGCTCGTTTTCCCGCGTCAGCAATAGCCACTTGATCGAGACGGTCCTGCGCCGGCGCATTGTGCTCTTTGGTGACTTCCACACATTCAAGCAGACCCAGCGGGCGTTGCTGCGCTTGTTGCGTGACGTCCTCTCGGTCACGCCCCGCCCCAAAATCGTCCTGGCGCTGGAGTTCCTCAAGAACCGGTATCAGAAGCAGCTCGAGTCCTGGATGGCGGGCGAGATTTCCGAGGAGGAATTTCTCCAGGCCGTGAATTACAGCCGGGAATGGGGATTCCCATGGAATCATTACAAACCGCTGCTGGAACTCGCCCGTGACCACATGATGCCAGTCATTTGTGTCAACAGCGACCATCCGGGGCCACGAAGCCTCGAGATGCGTGACCGTACTTGCGCGCGCTTGCTGGCCAGCGCGAGTGAGGATTATCCCGATCACATCATCGTATGCATGATCGGGGAATATCACCTTGCGGACAATCATTTGCCGGCGACTTTATGGAACGAGCTGGCCCGGCGCGATGCCGAGGCCTCAACACCACTGATGCGGATCTTGTGCAATGTCGACCGCTACTATTTCGACCTCGAGGGCGGCGGGACGACGGTTTCCAGTACCGAAGTCCTTCGCTTGAAACGCGACATGTATTGTGTCGTGAATTCACCACCTTGGATGAAGTGGCAGTCATTCGCGATCTGGGAAGAGATGCGGACAGGATTTCCAGGATCGGTTGAACACGCCGAGACTGGTCAGGACGGTGACGAGGATCACGCCGATGACGACGCGTTTGACCTGGATTTCCAGTTCCTCGGTATCGTACAAACCCTTTCCTCGTTTCTCGGGCTTGATATTCCGAAAAGAGATCTGGCGAAGTTCCACTCGCAATTCTCGCCGACCGCGGAATTCACGACAGATCCTCTTCTGGCCGCTGGCTGCACAAAAAACGAAGTTTCCCAGATGGTCGAACGGGCCGCCCTGGAGGGCTACTGGTTCGATTGCAGGACGCGGACATTGCTGATCACGACCGTATCGATCAACAACCTCGCCGAGGCAGCTGGTCAGTACCTTCTGGCTCTCAGTGCCGGATTCAGCGAACACGGTCAGACGGAAATGGACCGTTTTTCCCGCAACGCCTTGAAACATGCAGCGGGCATCATTGGTTCCAAAATCCTGAATCCGCGCCGCAAAACCAAAGACATGGCATTCCACGTCAATTACGTCGATCAGACTGCCCGCCGGCGACTGCTCGGGTACGCGAAAATTCGCAGGCAAGTCAGTCGCTCCGTTTTGTCCATCCTTGAGACATTTGATGCCTTGCCTGGTACGTGGGACGGTGGACGTCCCTCAAGGCAGGTTTCATCCTTGTTGCAGACCGAGAACCTGTCGCGCGGTGAAGTCAGCGCGGATTTCGGGCGTCTGCTCGGTGCGGGAGTTTATAGCGGAGTCATGCGCAACAGGGTTCCGGCGGAATGGATCAAGCGGTTGTTCCGCAACCGGATTTCGCAGGTCAACCCGGCCTCCGTGTTGCTGGGGGATTTCGTGCGCGTCGTGACGTCCCTGAACGGCGGGAAGTCGCTCAACCGTCCAGAGCGCCTTCCTGCCGCGTCTTGATGACCATCCCGCTGGCCGTGGCGAGTCGCGAAACCTCGATCATTCTTTCCACGGACAAGACGAGGGATTTCGCCGTGCCTGTCGCGCCTGTCAAAGAGTCAATCACATCATCGACGGCCGCGCGCAATTCCTCGATCCCGTCCCGTCGCGTTTTTCCCGATCGCGCGATGGCATCAATCGCGACGCCAAGATGTTCCACCTGCTGCTGGATGACGGAAGCGAGATTGTTCGCATGATCACGGTTCACGACACGTTCCGCTGCGATCCGTGAGGATTCGGAAGTCAGCGTCTCGCGACAGAGGTCGAGGTCTCGGCGCAAGTCCTCGAGTTCCGGAGCCAGAGGTGAAATGAATGCCCCGATTTTCTCGAGATCGGACGCGATGGAAGTGGTCTCGATGGCCAGGCTCTCCAGTAATTCCGGGGTTTCCGGCTCGATTGGACGGTCCTTCAGGATCCGCGCGTTCATCGCCGCCACCTTCGCGTGATCCGCAGTTTCCTCAAGCCTGTTCTGGAGTTTCATCAGGCCAGCGCATACATGATCGATGGAACCTGGCACCTTGAACTCTACCAGTGATCCGTCACCTGGTACCGGGACAGCTTTCGCTGCATCGAGCACCCCGAGCAGTCCGGACAGTCCAGTTTGCATCCCGGTTTCCAGTCCAGTTTCGCGCTTGTCATCGTGTGGCGGGGTGGTGAACTGGCCAGACGCCAGTCGCTCGAGGTTGGCGAGGGCAGTGAGCAACGCCTGCTCAACGTGTCCGATACCAGCGCGGAAGTCGTCCAGTGACGTTTGTTGCGCGTTGATCCACTCATCCCGCTGCCGGATTTCCTCTTGGAGCTCCCGGGATTCCCGGAACTCGATTCCGTCGCCGGAGCGTTGCGCCGGTCGCGCGAGGCTGTCTCCGATCGTGTTTCCCGAAGCCTGTCGAATCAAGTCGACCCGTTCGCGCATCAACTCGTCGTTGCGCTGCCGGAATTCCTGTAGTTCGCTCTCAAGGGACTGGGCGCGCATTGATTCCATCCGCAGCCTGCCCTGCAGGACTTGAATTTCAGCCGATAGCGCTGGTTGGGGTGACATAAACTCCGGGCCGCTTGAGGCGTTCCGGGGTGCCGCGTCAGCCTTGGCTGGCGAAACCCCGCGGGTGTTGTTCATGACGACCCATCCGACGACGAGAGCGACGCAGGCCGCAAGGCTGCTCAACGTCGCCGGGGCATCTACAAGAGGTCCGATGATCGCCGTCAACGCGGCGAACAGGAATACAATCAGGCTTGGCATGGCGGGGTCTCCATCAGGATCGATTTACTTCCAGAGCTTCTCGAACTCTGTGGTATTCGGGTCGAGTCGTGCCTTCGCGAAACTGACTTCCGGGCTCCCCGGAGAGCCTTTGCTGATGATCAATGCCCACAGGTTTTTGGCGAGATCTTTTGCCGCGCCGGGAAGGGGTTGCGTCTTTTTCTGGACAAGATTTTCCGAGACCGCCCACACATGGGTCAGCGTCTCTGGCGAGAATTTCCAGTCCTTTCTGTCAAGGTAGCGTTTAGCCAACTCTTCCGGCCTGCCAGACATCACATTGAACTCGAGGTCAAGCAACGTTGCCGCGCACGATGCGTCGTCGTCCATCAGGTCTGGCATGTACTCGTCGATGGCGGTCGTGATTCGCTTCTCAAGTTTCACGGCCTTTTTTGCCTTCGTGGCCTTTGCCGGCATGGCGGCTGCCCTGGTCAGGAGCGTCAGTTGCGTCTCGCAGATCAAGGACTCGTCCGTCTGCGCCCAGTGATCTTGCAAATTCATCAACCACGGAAGGTTTACCTGATCCACGTTTGATTCCATCACGCGTGTAACAAGTTGAGTCGCCGCCGGTGTTTGATCGATTTTCCAGTCTCGTTTGACCAGTTTGCCGGCGAGTTGCCGCATCCTTTTCGTATCCCGTGTCTCGGCAAAAACGGCCGCCGCGCGCAGCACATCGATATCCGGTGACCCCTCATCCGCCATGGATCCGAGAAAATCGCGGGCTTTCTCTGGTTTTCCGATGTCGCTATACGCGCGGAACAGTTCCGCGGCGATCCTGGATGGTACGCCTTTTGGGAAAAGGCGCTTGCGGTTTTCCTCGAAAAACGCGACCGCCCCGTAGTCGTCATTTCTCGCGAAGTAGTTCTCAATGGACATGGCTTGTGTTTCGCGGACCGGCTCAACGAGGTCCTTCAGGAAGCGTGATTCAGGGTAGGCCTTGGCAAATGCCCTGACCTTGGTGAGCATCTCCGGCGTGCGCTCGCGCGAGGCGAAGGATGCCGTATGACAGGCCCAGGCGAGTTCCTTGGCCTGTGGCGGAAGTTCCGCGTCCTCTCGGAGTTTCGCGAGGTCGTCCCGCGCGTGTTCTATATTGTTGCCCTGGTAAAATGGCAGGTCCAGGCAGGCCTGGCGGATCTTCGCGATCCGCGCGGCGGGTGTGCCCCGGTACTCGCTCTCGACCTTGAAGTAGGCGAGCCTGGCCTTGTCGATTTCCTTAAGCGCGAGATGGATGTCCGCGAACCGGAGGCTCGCCCAGGCCTCTGTGCCAAACGAGGGGCGGTTCTTCTCCGCCCGGAAGGCCACGCCCTCAAGGGCATTGTGCAGGTACATGCGTGCCTCGGTGAATCGTTTAAGCCAGAAGAGCGATTCCCCGCGCAGGATGAGTTGCGCCGGGCTGATTTGGCGCAAAGTCTCGTCCGCTTTCGCCCCGAGTTCGTAGGCTTCCTCAGCCAGTTCGTAATTGTTCAGGTTGAAGTAGATGTCCCCGGCGCGGTGCATGATCGCGGCGGCTTCAGCCTGGTTGTAGTCCTGCCGCAACGCCTGGTCGAGTTCCTGGATTGCCTCGAGGAAGGTTCCGTTCTTGATATAGTTCTCGGCGTTGATCCGGCGCAGTGACATCCGGTAATCGGACCTTCCCGTGGCACGCAAGTAATCGAGGCCCATCTCGGCAGCCGCGAATGACGCCGCGAACCGGTCATACCGGAAATAAATCGCCGCCAGGTTGTAGAGGCCTTTTGGCGTGAGTTTATCGACGACGGGATCTGGAACGTCCTTTTTCAGGTTGAATGCCCAGCTCAAAAACGTCGCGGCGTTGCTGAACTTGCTCTTGATGCGGGCGTCGTCCCAGGAGACATGCCTTTTGGCCATGTCTTCCGTTCCTTCCTTCATGAAGACATAGGCGAGCATGTAATCGGTGCGGCGGTGGAAAGGGTGTTCCTTGCCGTATCGTGCCTTTGCCGACAACAGGCTCTTGCGAGCGGACTCGAAATCGCCCTCGAGGTAGGCCAGCCTGGCGCGGTTCAGGTGCTGGATAGCGCGTCCGTCCCCGTCTGTCCGTGGCAACTCCAGATCGGGATTCGTCAATTCCGGGTAAACCTGGAACTCAACCTTGGGCAGTTCCAGGGGGTAACGCCAGAACAGTTCGGTCGATATTTCCCTCTCGGGTTCCTTGGGCGTGAAGTCCGCGACAAAACGGAAATCCCGGATCTGCTGCTCGACCGTTTTTGGCTTGGGGCTGCTTTTCGCGCCCTGAAGCAATACCGCGGCTGCCGCAAGGGTAAGGGTCTTCCTCATGCTGGTCCCGATTCCTGTAACGGACAATCACTGGTTTTTGAAGATTTTCCTCTTTGATTCTAGCACGCTGGACTCAATCTGCTCCAGTGACTCGCGGACGATGACGCTATCGCCGTTCAGGAACCGGACGACGGTGTCGGGCACGGACTCGGCATACTTGACCGTCTCGAGGTTGATGAGGATGGGGCTGTTGTCCAGTTTTGTCAGCTTGATCATCGGTTTAACTCCCCCGGCGTTGTTTTCTTGCCGGTTGGTCCATAGGCATCAAAAACCCGTCCAGTTACTGTAATCGACGCTGGAGGCCCCCGGCAAATTCTGTTAATCCTTCGGGACGATGGATTTGCACTCGATCTCCAGTGAAGCCAAAGAGCAACGCGTCAAGTTTGAACGCGTATGGGGGTTTCTTTGACGTCGCTACGAAAAAGCGGCGCCTCGAAGACCTTGAAATCCAGATTGAAGCCACTCCCGATTTTTGGAACCGCCCGGAAGCGGCGGCTCCGGTCCTGAAAGAAAAAAAACTCCTCGAGATCAGCCTCGCTACGGCGGACCGGTTGAAGCGTTCGGTCGAGGATCTCGATGCTGCCATCGAGCTCGCGGTTGACGGCGACGAGGATTACCGTGCCGAGGCAGAGACCCTGCTTGTCGGGCTGAAAAAGGAATTGGCAACGGTCGAGGCCCAGAGCCTTCTCAGTGGCGAAACCGACGCGAATTCAGCCATTGTCTCAATCAACGCGGGCGCTGGCGGGACCGAGTCTTGTGACTGGGCCCAGATGCTGCTGCGCATGTACTTGCGTTACGCGGAGCGCAAGGGTTGGAAAACGGAGCTTTACGATATCCTGGCCGGAGATACCGCCGGGATCCGGAACGCGACGTTCGAGGTGCAAGGCGATTTCGCCTACGGGTTGTTGAAATGCGAAAACGGTGTCCACCGCCTGGTCCGGATCAGTCCGTATGACTCAAACGCACGTCGCCACACAAGTTTCGCGTCGGTGTTCGTCACACCGGTGGTCGATGACTCGATCGTGATCGAGATCAATCCCGCTGACTTGCGTGTGGATACCTTCCGCTCCAGCGGCGCCGGCGGCCAGCATGTCAACAAGACGGACTCCGCCGTTCGCCTCACGCACATCCCGACCGGTGTCGTGGTGGCTTGCCAGACCCAGCGTTCGCAACACCAGAACCGCGATCAGGCGATGAAACTTCTGCGCAGCGCGCTTTACGAGCGGGAGCTGGCCGAGCGCCGCAAGGCGCAAGATGCCCTCGAGGCATCGAAGACCGACATCTCGTTCGGTCACCAGATCCGCAGTTACGTCCTGCACCCGTACCAGCTGGTCAAGGACCACAGGACCGACTTTGAGTCCCACACGCCATCGGAAGTCCTCGATGGCGACCTTGACGCGTTCATCAATCGATCCCTCGAAGATGCCTTCAAGCAAGGCAAGAATCCCGACAAGTAGTTCGTTTACCAAATCTCAATTTGTGATTTTGCAAACCGGTTTTGTCGCGACGATTAGCGGCGATTGACGACGATTCCGGGCATTTAGCCGCGGAATGGCTTAAAATCGAAGGTGGGGCATCGTCTCAGGCCAACACGCCTCACCGAAGGGGTTACCATGAACGGCAAGCGATTGATGGAAGTCATCAACAGCGCGGACTTTGACCGCCAGTACGCGGAACTCAACTGGACCGGCACTTTCGAGGAGTACCTCGACATGGTCGTCGAGCGACCGGCCATCGCGCGCACGGCTTTCCAGCGCTTGTACGACATGATCGCCAGCTACGGTTCGTACAACTACACCGAGTACAAGAAGCAAATCACGCACTTCAAGTTCTTCGACGACCCGATCGACGGCGGCAAGGACGCGATTTTTGGCCTCGATGTTCAGCTCATGAAACTGGTCAATGTGCTGAAGGCCGCGGCGTATCGATACGGGCCGGAAAAACGCGTACTCTTGCTCCATGGCCCGGTCGGTTCATCGAAATCAACCATCGCGCGACTCCTGAAAAAAGGCGTCGAGTCCTACTCACGGACACCCCAGGGCGCCCTTTATACATACTCATGGACGAACCTGCGGGAAGTCCTGCGCATGGAAGAGACCATGCCGTGTCCTTTGCATGAGGACCCACTTCACCTTGTTCCGCCCGAGCGCCGTGAAGCCCTGCTGAAGCAGATCAACGACGGACGTGACCATTCCGAGGCCGTCCATATCGAAGGGGATGTCTGCCCGGCGTGCCGGTTTGTTTTCCGCGAGTTGATGAATCATTATCGCGGCAACTGGGAAATGATGGTGAAGAACCACATCCAGATCCGTCGCCTGATCTTGTCAGAACGTGACCGGGTCGGAATCGGCACGTTCCAGCCGAAAGACGAGAAGAACCAGGACTCGACGGAACTCACTGGTGATATCAACTACCGGAAGATCGCCGAGTACGGGTCCGATTCGGATCCGCGCGCGTTCAATTTTGATGGCGAGTTCAATGTCGCCAATCGCGGGATCATCGAGTTCATCGAGGTCCTGAAACTCGATGTGGCCTTCCTGTATGACCTTTTGACGGCCAGCCAGGAACACAAGATCAAGCCGAAGAAATTCGCGCAGACTGACATCGACGAAGTCATCCTGGGCCATACCAACGAGCCCGAGTACCGGAAACTCCAGAGCAACGAGTTCATGGAGGCCTTGCGTGACCGTACGGTGAAGATTGACATCCCGTACATCACGAAACTCAACGAGGAGATCAAGATCTACGAGAAAGACTTCAATGCACACTCTGTCCCGCATATCCACATCGCTCCGCATACCCTCGAGATGGCCGCCATGTGGGGGATCCTGACGCGCCTTGAGGAGCCGAAAAAGGCCAACCTGACGTTGATGCAGAAGATGAAGCTTTATAACGGCAAGACCATGGCCCAGTTCACCGAGGACAACATCAAGGAACTGCGCAAGGAGGCCGTCCGCGAAGGCATGGAAGGGATCAGTCCGCGTTACATCCAGGACAAGATCTCGCAGTCCCTGGTGCTCGACAAGGGCGAGGGATGTATCAACCCGTTTATCGTGTTGAACGAGCTTGACTCGGGTCTCAAGACCCACTCGCTGATCAATGACGAGGAACAGCGCAAGCGTTACCGCGAGATCCTCGCCGAAGTCCGCCGCGAGTACGAGGACGTCGTGAAGCACGAAGTGCAGCGCGCCGTATCCGCGGATGAAGGCGCGATCCAGAAGCTTTGCGGGAACTATATCGACAACTTGAAGGCATACGTCCAGCGCGAGAAGGTTCGCAACCCGTTCACGGGAGCGGACGAGGAGCCGGATGAGCGCCTGCTGCGTTCCATCGAGGAGAAGATCGATATCGCTGAGAGCCGCAAGGACGATTTCCGTCGCGAGCTCATGAATTACATCGGCGCCCTGGCCATCGAGGGCAAGTCTTTTGATTTCCGGACCAACGAGCGACTGCACAAGGCCCTGGAACTGAAACTCTTCGAGGACCAGAAGGACACGATCAAGTTGACGACCCTGGTATCGAACGTCGTTGACCGTGAGACGCAGGCGAAAATTGACATCGTGAAGAACCGCCTGATCAAGAATTACGGGTATTGCGAGATTTGCGCGAGCGACGCGCTGGGCTTTGTGGCCAGCATTTTTGCCCGCGGCGATATCGTCAAGAGTGACAAGGAGAAGCACTGATGAAGATGGAATCGGACCTCAACCGATTCCGCAAGATCGTTCGCGGCAAGATCAAGCAGGAGCTCCGCCGGTTCATCGCCAACGGTGACTTGCTTGCTCGCCAGGGGAAGAAGGTGGTCACCATCCCCCTGCCGCGGATTGAGATTCCGCATTTCCAGTTTGGCGGACAGGAGCAGGGCGGTGTCGGTCAGGGCGAGGGCGAGGTCGGGGACAACGTCCAGCCAGGCCAGCCCGGGCAGGGCGAGCCCGGCGAGGGAGAGGCCGGAAACCAGGAAGGCAAGCATTCCCTCGAGGTTGATGTCTCTTTGCAGGAGCTGGCGCAGATCCTGGGTGAGGAACTCGCGCTGCCCAACATCGAGAACAAGGGCAAGAAGAACATCAAGGACAGGCAGTACAAGTACACCGGGATCCTGCGCCAGGGCCCCGAATCGTTGCGGCACTTCAAGAAGACATACAAGGAAGCCTTGAAGCGCTCCATTTCATCTGGAACGTACAACCCCGACAATCCGGTGATCGTCCCGGTG
Source organism: bacterium (assembly GCA_010029825.1). Classification (GTDB taxonomy): domain Bacteria; phylum Bdellovibrionota_B; class Oligoflexia; order Oligoflexales; family RGVZ01; genus RGVZ01. Next base: position 12,362 of record RGVZ01000023.1, read on the forward strand.
AAGGACGACAAGCGATACCGGTCGTACAAAGTGGTCAACTTGCCCGTCGCCAACGCAGTGATCCTTTACATGATGGACGTGTCTGGATCGATGGGGGATGAGCAAAAGGAGATCGTGCGGCTGACCAGTTTTTGGCTGGATACGTGGCTGCAGACACAGTACCAGGGCCTCGAACGGCGTTATATCATCCACGACGCGACCGCCAGGGAAGTGGACCAGGACACGTTTTACCGGACCAAGGAATCAGGCGGCACGCTGATCAGCTCAGCCTACCGGCTGGCGGCGAAGTTGGTTGAGGACCATTTTCCGCCTGCCGAGTGGAATATCTACCTGTTCCACTTCTCGGATGGCGACAACTGGTCCGGAAACGACACGGCTGAGTGCATGAAAATCCTGGAGTCGGGCCTTTTGCCGGTCTCCAACCTGTTCTGTTACGGGCAGGTCGAGTCTCGTTACGGATCCGGCCAGTTCCTGAGGGATTTGCAGAAGCATTTCGGGGAGAAGAGCGATCGTGTCACGATCGCGCAGATCAAGGATCGTGACTCGATCATCGACGCCATCAAGGTTTTCCTGGGCAAGGGCAAGTGAGCATGGAATTCAAGACACAACTCACCCCTGAACTCCGCGAGCTCGCGGGCCATCTGGCGGATGTCGCCAGGGCGGCGGGCCTCGATTTCTTCCCGACCATTTTCGAGCTGATCGACTATCAGCAATTGAACGAGATCGCCGCGTACGGCGGATTTCCGACCAGATATCCGCACTGGCGGTTCGGCATGGAATATGACCGCCTCTCCAAAAGTTACACGTACGGCCTCAGTGTCATCTATGAAATGGTGATCAACAACAACCCCTGCTACGCGTATCTTCTGCGGGCAAACAGCCTTGCCTTCCAGAAGACGGTGATCGCGCACGTTTACGCGCACTGCGATTTCTTCAAGAACAATTATTGGTTCAGCAAGACCAACCGGAAGATGCTGGACCAGATGGCGAATCACGCAAGCTATGTCAGGTCGGTGATCGACGACGTTGGTCACGACGAGGTCGAGGGGTTCATTGATACATGCCTGTCGATCGAGAACCTGATCGACATTCATTCCCCTTTCCGTCCCGCGCCGAAGAAGCCCGGTCAGGACAATGAGGTCGCGCGACCAAAGCCGGTGCCCAGGATCAAGGCGAAGTCCTACATGGACCGTTATATCAATCCCAAGGAATTTCTCGACGCGCAGGTCCAGAAGCAGGCCGAAGCGGCGGAAAAATCCCGGGGTTTTCCGGAAAATCCGCAGCGGGATGTGCTCAAGTTCCTGATCGACTACGCGCCGCTGAACCATTGGCAGAAGCGCTTGCTCGAGATCATCCGGGAGGAGTCATACTACTTCGCGCCCCAGGGCCAGACCAAGATCTTGAACGAGGGTTGGGCAACCTACTGGCACAGCGAGATGATGACCAGGCTGGCCCCGCTCACCGAGAGCGAGATCATCGACTACTGCGAACAGTACGCCGGCGTCGTGGCTTCGCAGCCGGGCCAGCTGAATCCATACAAGCTCGGCGTCGAGCTCTTGAGGCATGTCGAGAGGCGCTGGGACAAGGGTCGGTTCGGCAAGGATTACATGGAGTGCGACGACCCGAAGAAGCGCGCCGAATGGGACACCCGTGCCATGCAAGGACGCGCGAAGTTGTTCGAGATCCGGCGCATCCACAATGACATCACTTTCATCGACGAGTTCCTGGATGAAGACTTCTGTCACGAGACGAAGATGTTTCTCTATGATTTCGATCGTCGCAGTGGCCAGCATGTGATCACCGGCCGGGACTTCCCCGGGATCAAGAAGAGGCTGTTGCAGCAACTGACCAATTTTGGCCAGCCCGTCATCTCCGTCAAGGACGGGAATTTCAGGAATCGCGGTGAACTGTTGCTGCTTCATCAGCACGAAGGCGTGGACCTGAAACATGACTTCGCGCTGGAAACCTTGCGGAACGTGTTCAAGATCTGGCGCAGGCCTGTTCATGTTGAGACCATGGTCGAGGATTCAAGGCGCCGGGTGACCTTTGACGGGTCGAACCACCAGGTTGAGAAAATCTGACGACGGGAGTGCCGAATGTCCAGGAAGCTCATCAACATGCTGATGCTCATGGTCCTGCCCGTGTTCGGGACTCGCGCCGCGATGGCGGCCGAGGCGACGGAGATGCCCCGTCTGGAGCGGGCCGTCGTGTTCACGCCGGATTTTTCCGCGTCCATCTTGTCGAACTCCCGGATGGCTGATTTCCGCGCGACGGTCGTCAAGGCATTCCCCGGGGTGGTGGAGTCTTCCGGAAAATTCCGCGTCATTGACCAGGAACTCTCCCGCGCGGCGAAGACCGATGAGAAGGTTCGCAACGAATTGATTTCCCAGTACGAGGTGGACGCGTTCCTTTCTCTTGAGGTTCTTGATCGTTCGGACACCCTTGATTTCGTCGCGCGCATGATGGGACGAAAGCTCGAGATCCTGCTGCAGGAATCTGAATCCGTCGATCTCGCGGCATTGGACGCCGGCGGTCCGGCCGCGACCGTAAAACTGATCGAGACCTTGGTTTTCCGCCTGTTCAACCGGGTTCCCTATGATGCCAAGGTCCTGTCCATGCAGGGGCGGTTTGTCGTGATCTCGGGAGGGAGCGAACAGGGCGTCCAGCCCGGCGATGAATTCTCCGTGACGCGTGTGGGCGTCTCGTCGCGCCATCCTGCCACCGGGGCATGGAACAAGTTCGCGATCGAGGATCTGGGCCGCGGACAGGTCATGGAAGTCAAGGAACGTACCTCGATCGCGAGGATGATCTCCCAGATCAAGCCTGGCGCGGTCCGGGTGGGTGATGTCGTCAAGCTGTCCAGGATACCGTCGCGCGCCCGTTTCGCGCGCGAGGCGACGGAGCCAGCCTACGGCACCGATGTTCTTGGCGCTAAGGCGCGTCCGATTCCTGTCGAGCCGATCACGCAACCCGCGAGTCCCGTGCCGGTGACGCCAGCGGCCGCTACGGCGCAGCCATCCAGCGCGCCTGCCCAGGCGGCTCCTGTCGCTGCCAAGGCCCCGGCAACGGAAAAACCCGCTGCCGTATCCGAGGATGAAGGTGGGGTTGGCGGTGGGCGCCAGGACACCTGGTTCGGAGGCGTCGTGTCCGGGATTTTCTCGGAAGGTGAACTCGGTCTCGGTTTGCGTTCGTGGTCCGTCTCCGGTCCAGTCAGCGCGTCCACGGCGGCCCCATACACTCTGGTCAACAACGTCAGCCTGCGCGGGACTCGACGGTTGAGCGTCGAGGCGTCTGGCGACTTTGAGGCCGATTTCTCATTCGGTTCGACCGGGAAGGGCAGCTTCACAGGGTATGACTTGCGCGCCAATGGTTACCTTGAATATCCAGTTGCCCGTGAGACCGTGAACGGCCCATTGCAGATCAGGCGCTGGCGCTATGGCGGAATCGGGCGCCTCGTGGGTCTTAATGTTGCCGGCGAGTCGTTCGGTGGGCTCGACGCATTCTTTGTCGCTGGATTTATTGGCGGGCGCGGGGACTGGAATGTTGGCGAGGGGACCAGGAAACTTGGCGTGCAGGGCGACCTCTTTCTGTATCCGCTGACCGTCGGTAGTTACGGTTACAAGGGATCAAAACAGTCCATCGATTCATCCCTTGGGACGGGCATTGAACTGAAGCTTTTCCGTCCGGCGGACGTCAAAGGCGACCCCGAATACGGTCTGACCTGGCAGTACGAATCCCACGCGTTCTCCCTGGGCAACGGCAAGCGCGCCGCCTACGAATCGTCACGATTCTATCTGGGGATCAGGTCTGAGTTGTGATCAGCCCGCGCCGGTGAGAACACCAGTGGCTGGCCTGGGCCACTGCAAAATCCGCGGTGGAAACCCTCACCGTCGAAAAGCAGCAAATTAGGTTTGTCCCACGAGTTCATGCACAACATGAGGCTTTCGCGCTGGTGCCGTCTTTCGGCGCCGATCGGAACCGTCCACGGCATGTGAAAATGGCCGAACAGCAGATGGTCCGCATTTTGGGCGACCGCGAATTTCCTCGCGTCGTCGAGAATCGCGGCCTCGTCAAGTGTGCGGTACGGGTCGCGGGATCGTGACACTTTCGCGTGCCGCAGGGCATATGCGTCCATCAGGAATCCCGGCACCATCGAGACAGCCATCAGGGTAGGCGTTGATTTGATCAGCCTGCGAAAGGCGAGATAGGCCGCCGGCGCGTGGAACAGGTCACCATGTGTCATGACAATACGCGCGCCCGATGCCGATCGCCAGGCCAGGCCGCGGCGTGACTCTGTTTCGCTGACAACCTCGACCCCGCGCCAGCCCATCGCGTTCATTTTGAACTCGTGGTTGCCCTCGACGAACAGGACGCGGGTTCCCCCTGCCGCCAGGGATTCAAGGCGTTCGCCGATCGTCGAGAACTTTTTCCGGAAGTAAGCGCCGCCGCCCAGGCAAAAGTCAAAAATATCCCCGAGCAGGGCGAAACACGGGACCTTGGCGGCGGTGCACGCGTCGATAATGTCGACCAGGACGCGGCTGCGGTCATCACCGGCATGCTGCAGGTGAATGTCCGAGACCGCGACAAATTCTGCTTTGGAAAACATCAAAAAATCCCTGGATCTCTCGTGAGATCGTGGAGTCAGCCTGGAACCAGCACGGAACCAGCATGGAGCCAGCATAGATCCGGTGCGACGTTGTCATTCCACCGGGCGCTCCAGAGTCCCGCGGTCGTTCCGAAAACAAGTTCATGTTACTTACCAGAAAATGGCTGGCGCCTCCAACGTTGACGATGCTCATGGTGGGCACGACGTCACTGGCTGGTCCATTTTCCCATCAACGCAACCAGTTGCCGGGCCCGCGGGCCACCGCCATGGGTGGCGCCTTTGTCGCGGTCGCCGATGACCCGTCGGCGGTGTACTGGAATCCTGCCGGATACAGCCTCATCGACCGTCCTGAAGTCAGTGTGTCCGGTATCGGTTTGATCCAGTCATCAACCACCTATGACGAGACGGTGAGCGACAAGCCGTTTGTCGAGCATGCCCAGTCACTGTCGCCCGGGTTTTTCGGGGCCAGCATCCGCAATGGTCGACTGGGCGCGGGATATGGATTCGCGGCGCTGGATGAACGCAATGTCAACCAGAACGATTCATTCCGCGACGTCCCGCTGGTCACCGGAGAGGTTGTGGACTACTACCGGACCTATCAGGAGTCATCGACCCTGTCCGCAGCCGGCGCCGGATTATCCTGGCTTCTGGGTGGCGGACTTTCCCTAGGGATTTCCGGCGCGTACTACCGGCGACAGTCGGCCGTTTCCAACTATCAGAACGTCTCCGGTCCGGGTGACTCGTTCACAACGCGCAACTTGAAGTACGAGACTTTGAACGAGGGCTTGCTGGGTACCGGTGGTCTCTTGATGGTGGCAGGTAACTTCCGGGCAGGGTTCAGTTACCGTTACCCGTTTCCTATCGCGAACAACACAACCGTCTCGAACTCTGTCGCGGACAGTCCGGGGTCGTCCGGTTTACCAGGCAGCCAGAACCAGTTGTCCTCGGTCGAGGGCAAGTCGGATGACATGGACGAGCCAAGGATCAGGACCTATCAGTTGGGATTGGCCTGGGGAGTGCCTGGGACCGGGATCGTCGCCGTCGATCTGGTCAAGCACGCCCCGGGCAAGGCAGAAGAAGGGCGTGGGTTGCAGACGACTTATAATTATTCGGCCGGGTTTGAGGCCGGTGTTGGCGGCCTGGTTTTCAGGGGTGGCATGTTTTCGAACACCAGCCTGTATCCCGATCCGGCACGAGGAAAGGCCAACCAGCCGACGGCAATTGACTACCACGGGTTGTCCTGGGGAGTGGGTATTACCCAAAAATTCCGTGAAGTATCAGTAACTTACGTTCGCCAGACGGGATCGGGAACGGCCCAGATGGTGGCGGATTCCTACGAAACCCAGCAAGTGCAGGGGACTCTTGAGAGCCTGCTGCTATCATCCCGGGTCTTCTTTTGACCGGCGGTATTTTCCTGGCGCGATGGTCGGAAAGCGTCTTGCCAAAAACCACTGATTTTGATTCCATTTCTGGCACCGAGTGGCGTGAATGATCGCCTGTAGACCATTTTGAGGAGTTGCATAATGTCCGCTTCCGTTGAGGAAAAAGTAAAGCAGATCGTGGTGAGCCAGCTGGGTGTTGAAGAGTCCTCAGTGACGACCAACGCCAAGTTCATCGAAGACCTCGGTGCCGATTCCCTCGATATCGTCGAGCTCGTCATGGCCATGGAAGAAGCCTTCGGCGTGGATATCCCGGACGAGGAAGCCGAGAACATCCGTACGGTCAACGACGCGATCGCGTTCATCAAGAAGACTGAAGAAGCCTGATTGCCATTTGTGGCGCAAGGATTCACGGGGGTATCACCTGCAACCCTGAGATGGGTTTGTTGATGAGACCCCCGTTTTTTCTCATTTGAATCTCAGGGGTACGGCATGATTGTGGGATTGGCGGCAGATCACGCGGGCAAGGAACTCAAGGAAGCCCTTGTTGGCCTTGTAAAGGCGCTTGGTCATGAGGTTGTCGATTACGGCGTTGCCATGTCAAACGAGCAATCGGTCGATTACCCCGACTACGCGGCACTGCTGGCCCACGACATCTCCACTGGAAAACTTGAAGCCGGCGTCGCGGTCTGCGGCAGCGGCATTGGAATGTCCATTGTGGCGAACAAGTTCCCGGGTGTCCGCGCGGCGGTGGTTTGGGATGAGTTCAGCGCCAGGATGTCCCGCGCGCACAACGACGCGAACATGATTTGCCTGGGAGCCCGCGTGCTGACAGTTCACCGTGCGGCCGATCTCTTGAAATTGTGGTTGGAGACCGGGTTTGAGGGTGGACGTCACAAGATGCGCCGCGACAAGATCCGGGAGCTCGAGAAGAAGAATTTCAAGCTTCGCGTTGAAGAATAAACGGAGAAACCGATGATGCACCGTGAATCACCCTGGGCGATCCTCGATCATGGCGATCCCGAAGTCTTCACGCTGATCCAGGAGGAGCTGGAGCGCCAGCGTCACGGCCTGGAACTCATCGCATCCGAGAATTTCGCGTCGCCGGCTGTTTTATCCGCCGCGGCAAACCCCTTCACCAACAAGTATGCCGAGGGCCTGCCAGGCAAGCGCTATTACGGTGGTTGTGAAGTCGTCGATCAGTTGGAATCCCTGGCGATCAGCCGGGCATGTGAACTTTTTGGCGCGCGGCACGCAAACGTGCAACCACACTCCGGCGCGCAGGCCAACGCGGCAGTTTACCTGGCGCTTCTGAATCCCGGGGACAAGATCCTCGGTCTTGATCTCGCGCACGGCGGGCACTTGACTCACGGTTCCAAGGTCAACTTTTCCGGGATCCTTTACGAATCGCACTTCTACGGCGTCGATCCAGCGACGGAAACGATCAACTTTGACACGGTCCGTGCCAAGGCTCTGGAAGTTCGCCCACGGATGATCCTCGCGGGCGCGAGCGCTTACTCGCGGACGATCGACTTCGCGAAGTTCCGCGCGATCGCTGACGAGGTTGGCGCGTACCTGATGGTCGACATGGCTCACATAGCGGGTCTCGTCGCGGCTGGCGTGCATCCCAGTCCCCTTCCGCACGCCCATGTCGTGACGACCACGACGCACAAGACATTGCGAGGTCCGCGCGGCGGACTGATCCTCACCAACGACGATGGTCTCGCCGTGAAACTCAACAAGGCGATGTTCCCGGGGATCCAGGGCGGGCCCCTTGAGCACATCATCGCCGCGAAGGCGGTGTGCTTCCGTGAGGCCCTGAAGCCAGAGTTCAAGGCGTACCAGCAGCAAGTGGTCGCCAACGCCTCAGCCCTGGCCAAGGAGCTGATGGATCTTGATTTCAAAATTGTGTCCGGTGGTACGGACAATCATCTCTTGCTGATCGACCTGTCGCCAGTCTCTGTCAGTGGAAAACAGCTCGAGGAGGCCCTCGGCAAGGCTGCGATCACGGTCAACAAGAATACGGTCCCGAATGAGAAGCGCTCCCCGTTTGTCACCAGTGGTGTCCGCATGGGAACTCCGGCGGTGACGACACGCGGCATGGGTGTCGACGAGATGGAGCTGATCGCGCGGTTCACGCGCACCGCTTTCGAGCACTTCAAGAATGACGAGAAACTGGCGACGTTGCGTCGTGATGTCATCGCCCTGGCCGGACGTTATCCGCTCTACAAGATCTGGAGCTGAATCGTGAAGTGTCCGCAGTGCGCTTTTGAGGATACGAAAGTTCTGGAGAGTCGCCTTTCCCACGAAGGCCGCAGCGTCCGGCGTCGCCGGTCTTGTGTCCAGTGCAACTACCGGTTCACGACGTACGAGAAAGAAGAAGAATTCAGTTTCCAGGTCGTCAAAAAGGATGGCCGCGTCGAGGCCTATTACAGGCAGAAAGCCCTCCGTTCACTGCAAGTCGCGTGCAGCAAGCGTCCGATCTCGATGGAACAGATCGAGGAAATGATGGACCGTATCGAGCGCGCGATCCAGGAGCATGGTGAGCGGACGGTCCCCAGCCAGAAACTGGGCGACATGATCATGGAAGCTCTCCACGCGATGGACAAGGTCGCCTATGTCCGTTTCGCTTCCGTTTACAAGGATTTCAAGGATCCTGACGAGTTCCTCGCCGAACTGAAAGGTTTGAGTTGAGATGTTCACAGGCTTGATCGAGCGTACCGGCACGTTGATTGAAGTCGTCCAGGCGCGCGGCTCGGCGCCGGCCCGTTTCTGGATTGACGTTGGCGCTGGTTTTGACGCGGCAGATGGCGACAGTATCGCGGTCAACGGCTGCTGTCTCACCATCGTCGAGCGCAAAGACTCGCGATACGCATTTGACGTCAGCAGTGAGACGATCGCCTGCACGTCTTTCGGGCGGCACGGGGCGCAAGGTTCCACCGTCAACCTCGAGAGGGCGCTGAGGGTCGGTGATCGTCTCGGCGGACATCTTGTTTCAGGCCATGTGGATGGCACTGGTCGTGTTCTTGCCATGGAACCGTCCAGCACGGGATGGTTGTTTCGTGTCCATTTGGAAAAGCCCATGGCACGTTTTGTCATCTCCAAAGGATCGATCTGCGTTGACGGGGTCAGCTTGACGGTCAATGCCGTGAAGGACGACGCGAGTGGCACGGTTGTCGAGATGATGATCATTCCCGCAACCCTCCGGATTACCAACCTCTCCCAGAGAAAATCCGGTGATTACGTAAATATCGAACTCGACATGATCGCGAAATTTGCCGCCCGGCAAAGTGAGTACCAGTCCTGAGCGAGGCAATTCCTGCCCCTCGAAAACAACTTGATCCCCGTGTCACGCTGTAAATTGCGGTGATTTTTTGCGGCCATTTTCGCGTGTCGGAAGACAACGGGAGGACTCATGTTTTGGCATGATGGGGTTCGTCGTCGCTTTTACCTGGTTGCCCTTTTCGTGACTGGCAGCGTGGCTGGTTGCGGCGGTTCGTCGACTCAAATGGGGACGTCCCTCAACGGCCTGGCGCACAGCGCGGCTGGACGCAATGTCGCGGTCCTGATGGGCGCGCCGAACGGTTTGCCCGGTGTTCCCACGGACATCGTCGAACTGGATCGTGTCTTCAAGAGCACGCAACTTGATCTCGGGTTTGACGAGGTCGTGAAAGACGACACGGCAAACACGGAGGAGATTTTCGAGGCGAGCGCCAGTGCCGCGTCGAACGCGGACACGTTGTTCTGGTATTTCTCCGGGCATGGCAACACAGGTATCTTGCTGGCCGAGGACCGTTCGTTCACTTTCTCCGAGGTGGCGTCGGCCATCACGGCGGCTCGCAACAACCGCCCCCTCGAGCGCCTCGTCGTCATGATCGATTCGTGCTACAGCGGCTCGTTCGTTGATGGTCGCACGCCGATCATCCCGTCAGGTCAGGCCGGCGCCCCGGACGATGGCGAAACGGTGCGCAGCAAGTGTATTCCGATGGCCGGAGCCATGGCCAGTGTCGACGATGCCCTGGCGGAATTCGCCCGTTTCCAGGGGACCCTGTACAACCAAGCCTTCGTTTTGGCCTCATCGACCAAGAATGAGACCTCGGCGGACCTGGGGCGTTCCCGGGGCGGGGCCTTCACCTGGTCCCTTCGTGGGGTCATCAACGAAGCCGGCGCCAACGACCGGGGCGCGACCATCCGGGAAATTGCTGAAAGAACTCGCATGGATACAGAAGACGTCGGCGGCCATACTCCCGTTTGGCGGGCATTTCCGTCGGCTGTGATCCTTGGCGAGAAGTTCTTCCTTTACGAGTAATCCGGATGCCTTGTAGAAGGCTCCCTGTATGACAGTAACGACGAGCGAAACCCAAGAGAAAGCCATATCCCGTGTCCTGCACGCGATCGACGCGATCCGTGCTGGACAAATGGTGATCATGGTCGATGACGAAGACCGTGAGAACGAGGGTGACCTCGTTTTCGCGGCGGAACACGTCTCGGCCGACAAGATCAATTTCATGGCGCGCGAGGCCCGCGGACTTGTGTGCCTCGCGGTCGCGCCTGCCGTCATCGATCGATTGAAGCTGCCGATGATGACGGATACAGGCAAGCAGGTCAGCACGAAGTCCACGGCGTTCACGGTTTCAATCGAGGCGCGTCACGGTGTGTCGACGGGGATCAGCGCGGCGGACCGCGCGGAAACCATCCGGGTTGCCATCGACGAGAAGTCGACGCCCGATGACATCGTTGTTCCGGGACACGTTTTCCCTCTCAAGGCCAAGTCGGGCGGCGTGCTCGAGCGTTCGGGCCACACCGAGGGATCGGTGGATCTCGTCAGGCTCGCCGGCCTGAAGCCAGCCGCGGTCATTTGCGAGATCATGAAGGACGACGGAACCATGGCGCGCATGCCAGACCTGGAAGTCTTTTCGCGTCGCCACAACATGCCGGTGGTCTCGATCGCCGATTTGATTGAGTTCCGCCTCTTGAGGGATTCCCTGGTCGAGGAAGTCGCCCGTTCCCAGGTCGAAACGCCGGCAGGCGTCTTTGGGGCTCGCTGTTTCCGCAATGTGGTTGATGGCGCGCAGCACTTTGCCCTGGTCAAGGGTGAGTCGTTTCATGCCGATCAGGTGGTCGAGGTCCGGGTTCACCGCCAGCGGCCGTTGATCGATGTATTCAGTAGCCGTGAGACGGGACGGAAGTTGGTCGATTACGGACTGAACCTGCTCAAGTCGTCGGACCATTGTGTCGTGCTGTATTTGTCGCACCCGGGCGGGTCGCAGGCTTTCTCGGACGATACCTTGGAAATGCGGCCCGTCGCGGATGCCATCGCCGGCAACGGCACGCCTGGGCTGGCTCAGGGCGGGAACAAATGGCGCGCCATGGATCCCAGGTTGTACGGGATCGGTGCCCAGATTCTGCGGCAGTTGGGCGTGCGTCGCATGCGTATCCACGTTTCAACGCCGCGCTCTTTGAAGGGGCTGGCTGGTTTCGGGCTCGAGATTGTCGACTCGGTTGTGATCGGACACTGAGAATCAGGATGAGGGCAGAAAACGTGAATTTGAACCAAAAGAAAATCCTCATCGTCGTCGCGCGTTTCAACGACATGATCACGCGCTCACTCCTTGTCGGTGCCACGGATTGCCTGCGGGACAGTGGTGTTCACGACGCTGATGTCCAGGTCGTATGGGTTCCGGGTAGTTTTGAGATCCCGGTCGTGGCCGCCAAGGCAGCGCGCAGCGGAAAATACGCGGCAGTGATTTGTCTCGGGGCTGTCATTCGTGGTGAGACCCCTCATTTTGATTTCGTCGCGGGCCAGGCAGCCAGCGGCTGCATGAGTGTTGCCCTGGAGACAGGATTGCCCGTGATTTTTGGCGTTTTGACGACGGACACGATCGAGCAGGCCTTGGCCCGTAGCGGGATCAAGGGCGGCAACAAAGGCCGTGATGCCGCGCAGGCAGCCCTTGAGATGATCAAGACGCTGGATGCCGTCGCTGGCGCGCAGGCAGGCGTGTCCAAATGAGTGACAATCGCAACAGCATAGCCCGGGATTTCGCGCTCCAGTTCCTCTACCAGTGCGAGTCGGAAAAGCTGTTTTATTTCAGCCCTTCGCACTTTGATACTTTTGTCGCGAACTTCCATGTTCCGCACGATGTGATCCAGGCCCTGCGGGCCCTTGTTCGCGCAACCCTCGATAAACGCGATGATAATGACCCGGTTATTGAGGCTCATACCAAAAACTGGAAACTGACCCGCCTCGCGGTGACGGACCGGGCGGTCCTGAGGATGGCCCTGGCCGAATTGCAAGCATTCAATACCCCGGTTAAGGTAGTATTGAATGAGGCAGTCGAGCTGGCGAAGCGCTACGGGAACGAGCAGTCCGGAGCGTTCGTCAATGGTGTTCTCGACGGGATCATCAAAGCAGGCAAAGACCTGGAATCGGCGGGAGACGGTAATGAGCGTGAACCCCTCGGCGGACAATCCAAGAGATACTGAATCCGATTCCCACGCCGGCCATCAGGCCACTCTCCATCCCGGCCCCTCGATCGTTGTTTCCGGATCCCAGGATCCTGACTACAAGGTCGAGAATGTCCAGATCAATATCAAGGCATCTGATGCCCGCGCGATAAACCCGGGTGGCGATCCGACGCTTGGGATCCCCGACCGGCGGATGGTCAGTTTTCACATTTCGACGGGCGCCACCGTCCAGCAGTGTCCATTCTGGATCGGTATCGCCAGTCAGGGTGAAATCCAGCCTCCCTCCCTCTTGAACCACATCGCGATGGAAGACCTCTTCAGTGAGGCTGCCGTCAGGGGCATTTCCGACAGCGACTCCGTGATGCTCACGGATACGCTGACCCAGCCTCCCCGGTACATCTTTCTGATGCCGCGGCCGGGGCACGACTTCCGCGAGACCAGTTCATGGATCGCGTCGCTGGTCTCGACCGTGCGCGCGTGGTCACCGACCATCGCGGGATTCTATCTCGCGCCGGAAGTCCTGGTTGCCCAGGAGGCTCACGACATCCTCTCGAAGGTCCTGCGTGAGTTGATTTCCACCATGCCCAACATCACGGCGTTCCATTTGCTCGTCGGCAGGCACAGCTTCAACGGGGTGCTGAACATGGCGCTGCGGTTGAAGTCCGATCTGGAAGGCGACGACCTCAATGTGTTCGTCTATCACTGATCCGGGGCCGATGGATGTGGCTTCAGCCGATGCGGTTTCTTCCGCACACCATCGTCCTGCTGGTCCTGATGTGGTGCCTGTCGAGCGCGCTGTTCCTGCTGCCTGATGGTTCCATCGCGACGGCATTTCCATCAGTGTGGGGTGACTGGTCATTGCACATGGCCCATGCGTGGTGGTTCGCGGAGCAATCCCCTGCCGCCTGGCTGGATCCGCGGATCCTCAGGTTCGATGAGTCCTTCTCCTACCCTCCCTTGATCAATTTCATTTCCGGGATGCTGTTGCGCGCGGGGTTTGGAATCCAGGCCGCGATGCTGCTGCCGTGTGTCTTGTTCGCGGGCATGCTCGGATATGGGCTGAACATGCTTTACCGCCACGCGGGGGCCAGGCCCTGGATCGCGGGATTCCTGCCTTTGGCCCTGCTCCTTGCCGGCGGAACCCGTGGCATCGCGAGCCTCGCCGCATGGGGCATTGGAAAATCCGGCATCATCGGAGACCCCTCCGCCGTGACAAACTTGCCACGACTGTTTGATGAGCTTGAACAACCGATCAACAAGGGCTTGCTCGCGCAGGCATGGCTGAATCCCCTCTTTACCCTGATCATTCCTCAAAGAACTTTCCTGGCCGGGATGGCGCTGGGAAGTGTCTCGTTGCTCATCTTGTTGAAATGCGACCGTCGCGGTCCACGGGTCAGGCCGTTTTTCGCGATGTCGTGTCTGGCGTTTTTGTTGCCGTTGCTCGCGATGGCGCACGTGCATTCATGGCTGGCGGTGGTGTGCGTGCTTGCCGTCATGGTCATCAGGGATTCATGGGGTTCGCCATCCGCGACCCTGCGAATCGTGCGCCATTGGCTCAGGTTGACCGGACCCGGGTTGATCTTGTCCATCGCGGCGATTTCCCTCACCATGCCGGCCATCAGCGGGAAAGTCTCTGGTTTTGGCTGGGCTCCCGGTTGGATGATGCGCGAGGCCAACCAGTCAGGCATCATGTTCTGGCTCGTGAACTGGAATGTCCTGATCCCTCTTGTGATTCTCGCGGCCCTTTTTTCCAGTGATTTCCGGCGCGATCCTTGTTTTCTTGCCGGCGCGGTCATCTTCACGGTGATGAACCTTGTGAAACTGCAGCCATGGAGCTGGGACAACAGCAAGCTCCTCTTCTGGTCGATGTTGCTTTTGTCGTTGCCCCTGGTGCGATTCTTCTCCCGTCTGCGATGGAAGGCGATCGGCGTTGCTGCCGTCGTGGTATTTTGCTCTGACGGGATGCTTTCACTTGGACACCGGATTTTCCAACCCGGGAACCCGTTCGTGATCTGGACGGCTTCGGACCAGGCGATCGCGGCCTGGGCACGCGAAAAACTGCCACTCGACTCGTTGATCCTGTCGCCTTCACCGGTGGAACATCGTTTCTGGTCCTTCGCCCTGACCGGCAGGAGGAACGTGCAGGCCTACGGTGGCTGGATGTGGACGCATGGTTTGCCGGTCCAGCCCCTGCAGTCGAGGATCGAGATCATGCTCGCGAAACCTGGCGAAAACCTGGCCGCGATGAAAGGACTGGGAATCACTCATGTCGCCGTCCCCGAAAACCCGGGCTCGCTCAAAATCGGTTTCACGGAATTGAACCAATCTTTCAAGTTGCTCATTTCCTTCGACAACCAGGCAGTTTTTGCGATTCCTTGAAATTGACGCGTGAGGTCCGTAATTATCCGGATTAACCGTGAAATTTCCGGTTTATTCAAGCCTTGCGATGCCCCCGCCAGATGATTTCCCCTAAACCCCGGCCCGCCACCTCCGAAACACCAGATGGTGTTCTGGTCCTTTTGACCAGGGAGAGGTGTCATGAAGATCCAGGGACAGGGATCGCCGATGAGTGCCGTCGCGGGCATGCAACAAAGCGTTGCCAACGCCGCGGGCGGAATTGATCTCGGGATCGTCGACAAGATCATGGCGGGCGAGAAGGCCGCGGTCGACGCCCTTGCAGGAAAACGCGAGAATCTCGTCAAGGAAAAGAACGGGTACTCGGCGATCACGTCGGCCCTGGGCGAGCTTGCCAGCCAGCTTGGCAATTTGAGCCTTCCGGAAAAATTCCAGCGTTTTAAGATCGAATCTTCCCACCCCGACGTGATCGGGGCAGAACTCCTTGATTCAGCAAAAAAATTGAAGCCGGGCCAGTTCAACCTTGAGGTGAAGGAACTCGCTGGCGCGGCAAAGTACCTCGAGCAGGGATTTGCCGATGTCGCGGATTCGGCCGTCGGTTTTGGTTTCATGGCGATCGAGCGTGGTGGTGGTTTGCCCGACCTGGACATCACGCTGGAACCAGGTTCGACCCTGAAGGATGTCGCGGACAAGATCAACGCGAGCGCTGGTGACGTCAGTGCCTCGATCATCAATACCGGGATCGGTGATGAGCCGTTCAAGCTGCTCGTCCGCAGCGCGAAGACAGGAGAAGCGGCCAGGATCAAGATCGATCCGGATTCGACCTTTCTCAACTTCAAGGAACTCGGCAAGGCAAAGAACCTCGCGATGAAGTTCGAGGACGTCGATGTGGCCCGGGCGGACAACAGTTTCTCTGATTTGATCGACGGTGTGAAACTTACCGCGAAGAAAGCGATGCCAGGCACGAGCGTCAGCCTTAACATCACGCAGGATGTCGAGAATACCGCCTCTGGCGTCAGGGATTTTGTCGAGAAGTACAACAAGGTCTTCTCAGCGATGTCCGACCAGATGGTTCCGAAGGAAGGCGAGCGCCTCTCGATGGGCAGCGCGTCGTCGATGCGCCAGGCGATGCGCACGTTGCAGTCCAGCGTCAGTCAGGCCGGAGGAGCTGTGGTCGCGGGCGCCCCTGGCGTCATGGCTCTGGCGGATGCCGGCGTGACGACCAATGCCAAGACGGGAAAACTCGAGGTCAATGAGGACAAGCTCAAGAAAGCCCTCAGTTCGAATTACGACGGCGTCATGAAAATCTTCGCGAGTTCCGGCGAGGGGCCCGGCCTGGCGGAGAAACTTGGCGACGCGGTCAAGTCCTTGCAGGACCGGCAGAGTGGAGTCGTCTCCCTGCGCCAGAAGACCCTGGATGATCAGATCCGTCGCCAGGACAAGGAGATCGAGCGTCAACAACAGATGATGGAACAAAAGCAGCAGCGTCTGCAAAAAACATTCACTGACCTGGGCTCCAAAATGCAAATGATGCAGTCACAGCAACAGGCCATGACCGCGAAACTGGAGGCTTGATCCGATGCCGCAGACAAGAAGCCACAAGATTGAACTCGCCAATGCCGCGATCCAGAAAGTGGTCGCTTTGTTTTGCGCGCGTTGCGCCGCGGCCGTCGATGCCCTTGAGTGCGACAACCTGGAAAAATTCGATGAGTTTTTCCAGTTGCAGCGCATGGCCTGGGTGAATCTGGATTCCATGATCACAAAATACGAGTCCGAGTTGGTGTCGGGGGACGAGGCCCGCAACATCATCCGGGGTTGGATGATTCCGTGCCAGCATGCCGCCGCCGCGTTGCAAGCGAAAATGGGCACAAAGCTCGCTGAGCTTGAGAGTCAGGGAAGGAACTCAGGACGCCTCAAGATGCGCCTCGCCGCATTCGACAGAAAAAAGGCTGGTGGCGAAGGGGAGAATCGAACTCCCGACCTGTGGGTTATGAATCCACCGCTCTAACCATCTGAGCTACCTCGCCAGGCCACTTGCGACGATGCGGGCGCAACATCGCAAGCGGTTGGATTATGGCGAGGGGGCTCAAAAGTCAAGGGACAATCAGGCTGCGGTCTTGCGGCCAAAACGGGCTTCCCCGGGCACGCGGCGGGCGGCCTTCTCTGATTCCGAAACCGTCGAAAAGTTCATTGCTTTGTATAGGTTACAGCATCCAGAGGCACCTCGAATCAGCAGGTCGGCGCCAGCCAAGCTGACCAGGCGGTTCGTGATTCCCGGGCGTCTCAACCCAAGCAATATGAGGGCGGTTCCCAGGACCCCGCTGATGATGCGCTCCGGGCGACCCACGTTGACGCTGGCACGACGCTCGGCCTTGTCGGCCTGCCACTGCTCGGCGACCCTGTGCTGGACGTTGGTGCCGATTTCCAGACCTTTGTTTTTGAATTCCTTCAAGTTCATCTGTGCCTCCCCCGGGATCCCCGGCGTTGATGGTTTTCAATGAATCGGGGTAGCAATCGTGGTGCCATGCACGAAACTTTCAGCTAAATTCTCCCGGGTTACCCGGATTATCCGGGTAATTATTTTCCAGCGATCCCGTCGGTTGGGGTTCTTGTCGGAGGTTCTTTCATGGCTCAAACCGTTATTGTTTACGCAGGCCGCACTCCCGTCGGCAAACTCAGTGGCGCATTCTCAACGCTCCCGGCTTCGCGACTTGGCGCGGCCCTGGTCAAGGATGCCCTGGCCAAGACGAAAATCGATCCGTCAAAAGTTGACGAGATCATCATGGGCAACGTCCTTACCGCAGGCGTCGGTCAGGCGCCGGCGCGTCAGGCGGCCATTTACGGCGGGCTGCCGAATTCTGTCTGCGCGACGACCATCAACCGCGTTTGCGGCAGCGGCCTGAAGTCGGTCATGCTGGCGGATCAGGCCATTCGCCTGGGTGACGCGAAGGTTGTCTTCGCCGGCGGCCAGGAAAACATGACGTTGGCCCCGCACCTGTTGATGAACTCGCGCGCCGGTTACAAGTTCGGTGCCGTCGAGGCGAAGGATCACATGCAGTGGGATGGCCTGTGGGATCCGTACGGCAACGTCGCGATGGGCAATTGCGGTGAGTTGTGCGCGAAGGAATACAAGTTCTCGCGCGAGGAACAGGACCAGTACGCGCAGGAAAGTTACGCGCGCGCCCGCAATGCCTGGGAGAGCGGACACTTCAAGCACGAGGTCGTCGCGGTTGAGGTCCCGGGCAAGAAGGGTCCCGTGACGATCGACAAGGACGAGGAACCGTTCTCGGTCGACCTGGCGAAGTTGCCGGAATTGCGCCCGGCTTTCGACAAGTCAGGCACCATCACGGCAGGTAACGCGTCGTCGATCAACGATGGCGCGGCTCTTGTCGTCGCGTGCAGTGAAGAAAAGGCGAAGGAACTTGGCGTCAAGCCCCTGGTGCGTATCGTCGCGCAAGCCTCGCATGCCCAGGACCCGTCGTGGTTCACCACGGCTCCTGTCGAGTGCATCCGGAAGGTTCTGCACAAGGCGAAACTCTCCGCGAGCGACATCGACTTGTTCGAGATCAACGAGGCCTTCGCGGTGGTCCCGATGGCTGCCATGCGTGACCTCGAAATTCCGCATGACAAGGTGAACGTCCATGGCGGCGCGGTCGCCATCGGTCATCCAATCGGCGCCAGCGGAACCCGGGTTCTCGTCACGCTGATCCACGCCTTGCGCGCGGCTGGAAAACGCCGTGGTCTCGCGACCCTGTGCATCGGCGGCGGCGAGGCAAGCGCCGTGATTGTCGAGGTGATGTGAGGACCTCGTCATTCTGAGGGCCCCCGTCATTCTGAGGGCGTAGTCCGAAGAATCCGGTCCCCCGTCATTCTGAGGGCGTAGCCCGAAGAATCCTCTCCTAAAGAATTCCCCCCGATTGCCGAAAACACCGGTAATCGGGGGTGTTTTTTTGACTGTCATCAAAAAGGACAACGCAAGCGCTCCGGCGGCGAATCGCGACATCGCGGAATCGCTCATGGACGTTCGCGTCAAGATAACGGTCGAGATCGGCCAGGCGCGAATGCCGATCGCTGACATTTTGAAACTTCAACCGGGTCAGATGGTCGCGTTGCAGGAAGGCGCGAATGATCCCCTGAAGATTTTCGTGAATGACAAACTGTTTGCCTATGGCGAGGCGGTAGAAGTCAACGGCAAGACAGGCGTGCGAATTACGCAAGTGATTGCCAAGGGCAAGGCAGACCAGGTCAAGCGTTCGGCGTGATGTAGATTTTTCCCTTGCTGGTGTTCTTCAGAAGTTCCGGCAACTTTGTAGCGATTTGATCCAGAGTCAAATGGGCCTGCGCCTCTGTCTTGAGATCCGTTTCAAGAAGGCTTGTCGCGTGGCGCATCCGCATCGCGATCCGCGCGAGCCCGAGTGGACCGCGGTCCTTGAATTCACCCGACAACCAGAATCCCGTCACGGTCTGGCCCCGGAAAATCAGGTCCCCGGGGTTGACGCGGGATTCCGTGCCCGAAAGCACGCCGTAAACGGCAATCGTGCTGCCTTGTGGCATGCATGAGGCAAGGATCCCGGTCATCTCACCGGCGACGGCGTCGGCGGCCCAGGTCGCGCCCAGTTCGTGGGCTAGAGTGGAGAGGTCATGCTTGAATCCCGGATCGGAACTGTCAAGAACGTGGCGCGCGCCTTTGCTCTTCAGTTCGTCGGCAAGTGATTTCCTGTGCACGATATTGATCAATCGAAATCCATGGCGTTGCGACAACCGGATGATCATTCGTCCCAGCTGTGATCCCGCGGCAGTCTGGATCATCGCCGGGTGCCTGCCCTCGACAACCGGCCGCGCCAGGGCGACCGCGGTCAGCGGATTCACGAACGCTGAGGCCGCCGATTCGTTGGTGACGCCCGGCGGCATCACCATCGTTTCCATCGCTTTCAAAACAACGTATTGGGACCAGAATCCCCTTCCCGCCTGGACAGCCCCCGCGACGCGCTTCCCGATCAAGCGGTCCGCCAGAAAACCGCCGCCGGAGGCGGCGACAACGCCGCAGCCCTCAAATCCTGGAGTCACCGGCAACTGCGGTGGTTTGCCGTATAAACCAGAGCAGTAAAGGACGTCGGACGGGTTCACGGGCGAGCACGTCACTTTGACGAGGACCTCGCCTGGCCCGGGCTCAGGGGGCGGAATATCCCGGACAACGACACTGGCTGGCCCAGAAAAACTTTCCAGTATGGCCGCGCGCATGGTCACCATCCCTTCAGGATTTACGCGAGTTGAAACGGAGCGGCTTCTCAACCATCTTGAGCAGCAGGCTGGTCGCCTTGGCATCACCGGCGTCAGCCGTTTTCATGATCTTCAGGATCCGCTGTTTTGACATCTCGCTGGTCTTGGGAGTGTCGATTTCCATTTTCTTCCCGGTCCTAATGGCATCCTTGACCCGCTGCTGCAATCCTCCGACCTTCATCGAAAGGCGTCCGTCCATGGACGAGATCGACAGAGGATCAATGCTGGCGGCTGTTTTCTCTGCCGCCGCGAGGTCCCCCTTGCGGGCCAGGGCCAGCGCCATGTTGTAGGTGACAAACGGCGCGAAAGACTTTTGGTTTTGTGTCTGCCCCTTGGGAGCTGCCGCGAGGGCTTCACGATAAAGGGCGATTCCCCGGTCGTGGTCGCCCTTCCATGCCAGGGCAACGGCACGGTTGTTCAAGTGCGCGACAATGTCCATCAGGTCGTTCAACTGGGCCATCATGGCGGCGGCCTCGTCAAGATCACCCTTCTCGATGGCGACGATGGCCTTCGTCTCGACAACTCTGGGATTGCTGGCGTCGATTTTCTCCGCGTTCGATGTCATCTCAGACGCGCGTTCCGTGTCGCCGCGGTGCAGTTCCACAGTGGCAAGGTCGGTAAGCCTCTGGATATTGATCGCGACTTCCTTGTTGGCCTTGTCAAACCAACCGGCCGAACTGTCAAAGTCACCGAGAGCGAAGGCAATCTTTCCCAGCAAGTTGAAGAAATAGGCACCCGTCGCGCCCAGTTTCGCGGCCGCCTGGGCCTCGAGATAAGCCTCTTCCAGCCTGGCCTCGGCAAGCAGGATTTCCGCGTCCATGATCTTGCGGTGCGGTCCCGGCACCAACATGTCCTTGGAGCTCGCGGTCCACAGTTTCTTGGCAGCCGGTACGTTGTTTTGTCGCAGCAGTGAACGGACCTTGCGGATGACGCCCTTGAACGACGAGGGCAGGTTCTCTTCTTTAACGGCGATCCGGATGTGCGTGTCGAGGGCCTCGATCGAAAGTGGCTTCTGGAGCAATACGCCACTGCCCAGTTCCTCGAGCAGCCCCCGGTCCTGGGGACCCAGTTGCGCGCTCGAGATGATGACCGGCGTGTCATGAATGCCCTTCTGGTGCATGCGCTGCAGGAGCGCCATCCCGGATAATTTCGGCAGTTTCCATTCCATGATCAGGATGGAACCTGTGTGATGGTCCCGGAGGAAATCCCATGCGGACTCACCGTCCTCAAACTCGGTTACGTCCTTGATGCCAAGCCCCTCGAGCGCCGTCCGCAGGTGGGTGCGGGCAGCATTGTCGGGATCAACGATGACGCACCTTGAGATGCCGAAGGCTCCCAGCACGGACGTCCCTGACTGTTCCAGCGTGGCAATTTCGTCGCGGGTAAAAAGGTTTCCCTGGTCCTTGTCCCTCATATCCGCGACCCGTTGCATCAGGCTCTTGTCCATCCAGAGTGCCTTGGTCGCGTGCCGTTTTGCGGCGTCCAGCTGTTTGTTGAGGGCGAGGGCGTCGGCATAAAAATAGAGGAACTCGGCGTTGTCCGGTCTGAGCTCGACCATCGCGCCGGTCAGTTTGAGGAGGCGGTCGTAAGCCTGGGTGATGCGCAAGTGAAGGCGCGCGTAGTGCAGGGCGACGAGGTCCGGGTTGCAGTCAAGGCGGATTGCGACATCCATGAGGCTGGTAATCTCGTTCTTGATTGCCTCCACCGCCGCAAACTGGTCGACCGGGTGCCACGACAAAAGCCCCTGTTCGATCGCCAGCGGCAGGACGTAGGAATCTTCCTGCGAGGCGATGAGAGACCAGAAGGTTTTGTCCAGTTCTTCCGTTTCGCGCAGCAAACGGCCAAGCTGCAGCGCGTTGGCCTTGTCCTCCGGGTAGAGGGTGGTCAGGATCCACACCGGCCGGGATTGCGGTTTCGGTTCCTCGCCGAGAAGGCGGACAATGTCGCCGACCTCGGTTGCGCCGTTGACGGTTTTGAATCCGAGAGTCTTTAGCGTACTGGTGATCTGGCTACGCAAGGAGTTGGTCGGGTGGGCAACAATGATTGAGGCGTCTTTCGCCTCGAATAATTTTTTGAGATCCGACTGACCTGCCATTCTCGACCTTCCGTGGCCATGGGGTATCGTCTCGGGACGCACCCCATGATTTTGCCCTTTCTTGAGGCCGAGGACAATGCGGTCGCTGGCGGGAAGTCACTGGCAAGCATTTTCGTAACGTCCCGTCATTTCTGAGATTTTGATCCGGTAGACCACACCCAGGGTCGTGTTGGCCCTGATCCCTTCCAGGACCTGGTCCGTGGTCGGTTCACCAGTATCTGTCTGCGGCAGGACGCCTTTGGCCGGCAGGCTGGTCTGGCTGCGCACGATGGGGGTGAGTCGGCGGAAAAGGAAGCCAGGCGACGACGGACCTCCAATTGGCCATGTTATCCAAATGGTCCACCTCAAAGCACACGCTGGGATTGGACCTCAGCATCTCGAGCTTGAGGCCCGGATTTGTGTGGCCGTAAATCGCGCCGCCCTCGAACACATAAGTCACCGGGACGATGTAGGTCCGCCCTGCCGCGTGGCAGCCGAGACGACCGATATGCTCTGTTTTCAGGAGAATTTCGCAATGATTGGGGTCGAGTCGTCCGATACTCATTTCAAGCGGCCTCCGGCGGCACGATGAGAGCCATTTTTCCGAGTCGCGCCATCTCGCCGAACGGCACATTTCCAGCCCGGAATGGTTTGCGGTGGAAACTCCGGTGTTGCCCGAACACGATGAGGCCCGCGTCCCAGCCTTGTTCTTTGCTGATGGCTGTCTCGATCGTATCCAGCACGGGTCCGTGCAGTACCGATGCCGTGTAATGCCCCTCGCGGTCCGGATACCATATGGTCTCGTCACTCGCGCGTTCACGAAGTTGCAGGGAAAGATCGTGTTCGAGGTCCTTGAAGAACTCGGACGCGGCCTCTGGCCTGACGTGCGTGCCCTGGCGCGAGGCATAGCGGCGCAAGGCTGCGGCGAAACGCTCGCGCTGCAGGGGATTGACGTGCATATGATAGACATGCGCGGCATCCAACGCCTCGGCGAAATAAAAACCGGTGCGAATGGCGGATCGGGACCAAGGGGTGAGGTCATCCGCGATGGCTACGGCCTGGACCTTCTCGTCGATCTGCCCGGATCCGACAACGAGCACCGGGCAGGGCGCCTCGTGAAGGACGCTGAGCAGTGTTGTCAGGCGATGTTCCTTGTGGCGCCATGAGTCCTCGGGTGAACCCAGGACAAGTATCTGCGCCTGGCTCAGGACCGCCTCGGCGACAATCACTTGATTGGCAATCCCCGCGACGACGCGAAGCTCGACCGACAATTCGCCCTTGAGTTTCCTGGCGACGTCCTCCAGTTGTTGTCGCGCGTCCTCGATCTCAGCCTGCAGGTTGGCGGCCATGACGTCCCCGAGCGGGAGACTCATGTTGCCTTCGATGCTGGACGTAACGTAGCCGCTCCATTCGCGTACGGAGTGCAGCAGGATCAACTTTGAGCGGCTGCGTCTGGCGATTTCCACGGCGACCTTGACGGTGTTGCCCAAGGCAGAGTCGAAATCGACGGCCGCGATGACGGGAGTGTGTTTCAGTCTTTTCGGGTCTGACATCGGGCCTCCTTGCTCGCGCGTTCAGGATCCCATGCAGCAAGAATGATACCGGCAGAAAACCGGAAATTTCAGGTCCAGAAGTCGTTGATGTGACCGGCGAGGCTTTCGCCTGGACGGGCTTCGTGGATGTGATCGATCCAGTGGGCGGGCAGGGATGCCATGCTGGCGACGTCCGAGAAACGCCGGTCCATCAAGACGACAATGCCCCGGTCGTCTCCGGTCCGGATGACTCGTCCGGCGGCCTGAACCGATTTTGCCATCGCCGGGTAGGTGTAAGCGTAATCGAATCCGGCCCCGTATTTTTTTTCGAAGTATTCACGCATTTTTTCGCGGACGGGAGTCACGGCAGGCAAACCCGGCCCGACGATGAACGCGCCAATCAGTTGATCGCCTGGCAAGTCGATACCCTCGGCGAACGTCCCGCCCTGGACAGCGAGCATCAACAAGGTCTTGCCGGGTAGCGGATCCCGGAACCGCTCCAGCATCGCGGCCGTATCCCGCGGGAATTGTCCGGGCACCTGGGTGAGGATCTCGATATCGCCCGGGGAAAGTCGCGCGGCCACCTGGTCAAGAAAGGCGAAACTCGGAAAAAAGGCCATGTAATGGCCAGTCTTCATGGCGACGATGCGCTGGATCGCGGAGGCAATCTTGCCGTAATTCTGTTCCCTTTCGCGCCACAGGGTCGAGACTTGCGGGATCAGGATCGTCTTCTGGTTAACGGCGTCAAACGGTGACGCCCATTCAATCGCCTTGTCGGCGGGACGGGTGAGTCCCAGTTCGTTGCGGTAAAAATCAAGGGGCTTCAATGTCGCGGAGAACGCGATGACACTGCTGAACTCATCGAATTTTTCCGCGATGTACGCCGCCGCGTCGAGGCAGTGAACTTCCCACGTTCCGGGTTGCGGGTTGCGCAGGAAAAAGTGGTCGCGCTCGATGGAGGCCGACAGGAGCGCCGTAAAACGCCGGACCGCGAAGAAAAGTTCAAGATCGAGATTTGTTCTCTCACGGGTTTTTTCGGCCGATCCGGCGCTTTCGTCGAGGATCGCGTCCAGTATTTTCATTGCGAGCCGGTTCAACTTGTCCGGATCGGGATACGCCCTGGCACCGGTCTCCAGGATTTTTTTCAGCGTGCGGTGCCAACGCGTTCCCTCGGCGTCCGCGACCTTGAGGGATCCACTCCAATGGTCGCGCGCGCGGTCTGGCAAGTTGTGCGCCTCGTCGACCAGGACAACCGGGCGCGGGGCCTCAAGGTCGGCGCCGGCCATTTTCGCGCGTAAGTTGGATTCAGGACTGAACGCGTGATTGTAGTCGCTGACCAGCACGTCACGTCGCGGGATGAGTTGCATGGACAACGTGTAGGGACAGACTTGATGCTTTTTGGCGATGGCCTTGATCGACTGCGGAGTCAGCACGGCGCGACGCGAGAGTTTCCTCAGCAGTCCTGCGTCCGCGACTTTATCGTAATGCCCTTTCGCGTAGGGGCAGGCCTCCGGGGCGCAGTTCACTTCATCGTTCAGGCACAGCTTTGCCTTGGCTCCGAGGGTGATCGACCTCAAGGGGACACTCTTGGCGAGCTGCTGCGCGGCGTTCTCCGCGACGGTGAACTGGCTGTTTTTTGGTGTCAGGAACGCGACCTTCGTGCCGCCCTCCAGGGCGTATTTCAGCGCAGGGAACAGGCTGCCCAGCGATTTCCCGATTCCCGTCGGCGCCTGGCCCAGCAATCGTCCCTTGGCGCTGCAGGTCGCGTTGATCTCGTCCATGAAGCCTTGCTGGCCAGAGCGGACTTCGGTGAAGGGAAACGCGAGGAGGCCCGCCAGTTTCTTCTGGCGTTTCACGAACGCGCGACGCTCGCCTTCCCTTTTGATGATGGCCTCAAGGCGTTTGACGAGCCACGACTCGAAATCATCCGGGGTCCAGTGGCGCGCGTCGAGAGTTTCACTCTCGAGGGATCTCGCGTCGACCACGATGAGGCGGTCGGGGATTTCCTCCGGAGCGTCGCGTGATTCCGCGCTCATCCAACGGTAGCACGCGAGTTGCAACCAGTACGGATGACGCGGGTCGGACTGCAGTTTCCTGACAAGACTCCCCGGGCGGTAGGTGCTCTTGATTTCGTCGTATGTTCCGTCCGGGCGCAGGCCGTCGGCCCGGCCCTGGATGGTGACTTCGTCCTTGCCGAGAAGGATTGTTTTTCGCAACGCGATTTCCGTCCGGTACCCGGGGATGGTTTCCTTCATGCGTGCCAAGGGCAGGATCCCCGAAAATCTCGTCTGGCGATTCCTTGATGTCGCCGCGCGGATCAGGATCAACAAGGATGTCGTGAACGGAAAGTTGGAGCTTAATGGGTCACCCAAAGGGACAAGTGGTGCGTGCTGGTGAACGAAACCAAGATCTACGAGTAATTTAACCGGACGCGAAAGGTTTGTGGAGGGTTGTCCGAGACGCCCTCTTATCTCTGAGATTTTGTGGCTGGCTGCTGTCGGTGACAAGGCAATGCATCAGTGATTGCGAGGATCCGGCGAGTACAAGCTGGGAGTACAGGGAAACCAAGGGTTTGGGCCATGTCACTTGAGATCTTTTCCACCTGTAGCACCGGGTGTCCTTCGATCGCCTGCCTTCATGATCTCTCCGGTTACAGCAATATGCTTACAAAACATAATGCTCGTTGAGTATAATAAGTTCAAGGCGACCATTGATGTTGGTTGCAGATCAGTTTATGGGGCTTTTGGAGGAACTTGCCGGGCAGTCACCGCGGCGAGTGGTGGAATTGGCTGCGAATTCCACCACGCCGTGAAGTAATTTCCAATACATGTTTAACCCCTTGAAATTACGGGATTATATCCGGCGCCAGAAAAGAGCTTTTTTTGATTTTAGGGCCGCGCGTGACCGGAAAATCCATCTGGCTCAAGCAGATTCTTGCTCTTTCTGGCTCCAGTGCACGGAAGTCTCCATAAGTCAAGAGCGGATCATTACCAACGTTGGAATTCAAGACAAGATGCCGATCATGGAGAGCGCATTATG
>RGVZ01000221.1 GCA_010029825.1 bacterium
CCTCGTGAAAACAGCCACCTAAATTAAATTGCGCCTTCATCTGCCCCGCCTCTGCAGCCTTTCGATACCAACTCACACCCTCCACCATGTCTCTTTTGACACCTAAACCGAAAAAGTAGCAATCCCCGAGCTGATACTGCGCATCCGCATCTCCGTCCGCGGCTTTCTCCTGCAACTCCTGACTGAACTTGGGGGTAGGATCGAACGTCTCTCCCCAAGACAGACAGGAAAGGAGTCCAAGCAGGAGAAATCCAATCCACTTCATAGATTCAAAACTGATGCCCTTCTATTTTTCCGCAAGCCTGTTCCTTGACGAAGCCGATCCTTAGGCTTGGATGAACCTATGAAGAGTTTATGGGGAAGACAAGAATAGAAGTAACGGTTCTTCCGAATCGTCCAGCAATCTGACCCCCACGGCCGAGCGACCCCCCAACATGGCAAATCCGGAAAAGCCTGGTTGGCTTCCCCAGCGGCACGGAAAGTAATTTTCAAACTGAACAGCGATTAAGGATGTTCTCGACGAAAGTTCGTTCATCTACTCAATGTTCAGAGTAAAGATTTTCATAAGCACCTTCGGATCCATCTAGCCATTCCAAAGGGTCCTCGCCTCCTTAGTTGTACGGAAGGCAGGCCTTTTCGGAATAAACATTTCCAACCACTGTGCCCAATGCCTACAATCGAGCTTCATGAACATCTTCTTGAGGTTTCTCCACCCCCGAATCCCTGAGTAAAATTGGCCAAATATTAGGCCTTTGTGAAGTATGGGTTGACAGCATGAAGACGTACGAAATTCCTTGGATGGGTAAAGTGGTTGAGACAGGTGTGCCGCTTTTAAAAGCCGACCTCTTCAGTTCAAACTGCTCACCACTTACGCACCATTCAAATCTACAAATAGTTCGAGAAACATGCCGAACACCCAGCCGTTCTTATTCGCAATCACCAAGCCCAGTTGCCGCGGCAACAAACCGCCACCCCATGAGACCTGGTAGCCGGGCGGTCGAATGAAAACCTTCGGATCGTTCTTCGGGGGACTGAAGCACGATGGCGGCGGGCTTGAAGGGCCCCCGCTCCTCATAATCCACATCGCGAAGACCGCTGGAACGTCGCTTCGAAGGATGCTACAGGCGGAATTGGGCATGCCTGCCATTTATCCGAGCGACCGCGATCTGGTAAAACTTCCGCACGGCTGGTATCGGTCCGGATGGGATATCCTCGAGAACCATCACACACTTCCTCCGCATCGGGTGCTGATCGGCCACTTTGCCGCCGAACTCGCCGACCGGCTGCCGATCCCATATAGCACAGCGGCGTTTGTCAGGGACCCGTTGCAGCGATCGCTCTCCTGTCTGGAGCACTTCGAGCGACATTACGGCAGGCCGCCGACCGAACTTCTTCGCGATACGGACTTCATCGGTACCCAGATTCTCGATCATCAGACCAAGGTTCTTGGGGGCCGGGGCATCGCCGACTTGCACGAGCACTGCGAGATCGACGATGCGACGCTTTCGAGGGCCATCGCTCGGATCGGAAGGCTCGACTTTGTCGGGATCACAGAGCGTTCCCCTGAATCATTTGAGCTATTCGATCGCCGGTTCGGCACCCACATCGCCCAGCATCAGGTCCGGGAAAACGTGCTCCGGCCCGAGGGCCGCGAACTATCGGAATTGCTTCCTCGGATCGAGGAACTCGTCCGCCGGGACCGGGTGCTCTACGAGGCGGCAGTAGCACGACTGGAAATCGATCTGGCGGCCGCTCCGGCCCGGGGCCACACCTGAGCGACGGCGAGGGCGGGTGTCAGGCCCAGCCGAGCCGCGACAAGGCTCGCTGCCAGCGGCTCTGGGGCTGAGCCTCGATCCTCGCCTGCATGCTTTCGAGCCGGCGGGCGTTGAATGCATCCCATTCGGCGGTCTTGGCGATGAACCGTTTGCATGTCGCCCAGTCCTCACTTCCCTCAATTTGACCATGCATCCAGAGGATAGCTCCGGCCTGCATCGCCGGCTGCAGCCGAGAGATGTCCTGACTGCCGAGCAGCCTCGTGAGGGTGTCGGCGGAGATCTGGCCGGAAGCAGCCGAATCCGTACCGGATGGCGTATCCAGGATGGCCGCCATTTGCTGGGAATCCGTTGCGAGCAATTTCCAGAAGATCAGCATCATTTCCGTCTGGCAGCGGATTCTCACATCCTGCCGGTTCCCGCTCGCGTTCTGCTGGCTATTGAACACCCGAAACAGGGTTAGGGGTTCCTGGATAATCCATATGCCGTGCCTCAGACAGATTCGAATCCACATATCAAGATCCGGTAACTGAGCCATGCACTCGTCGTATAGTCCCAAATCACGGTAGACTTCCGTTCGAACGAGGACGCTTGGGTGACATAGGCAATTTCCATCGACAACGAGCCTTCTGAGCCATGCGAGGCGGTCGCGGTTCGGCTCGTTGAAAACGGTCTTGTAGAAGGGCTGCTCCTCCATCGGGCCACCCCGTTCGTCGATTACATCGACCAGCGTGAACACAGCCGCTGTCTCCGATTGTTCACCCATCACGGCCAACTGGCGGGCGAGTTTTTCCGGTCGCCAAGCATCGTCTGAATTGAGCACCGCGATGTACTGGCCGCGTGCCCGGCGAATGCAGTGGTTAAGCGCCACACAGGCCGACCTGTTCTCAGGAAAACGCTCGATCCGAATCCGTTCGTCGCAAATACCGTCGAGCGCCTCGATCGTACCGTCGCTCGATCCGTCGTCGGTAATCACGAGCTCCCAGTCATTGACCGTCTGGTTGAGAACACTTTCCACAGCCGCCCTGATGAACGGGGCATGGTTGTAAGACGCCATGCAAACTGAGACCTTTGCTGCCATCCTCAGCCGCCTTTTTGTTTCAGGGGATCACCGGCCCGATGCCGCGCCTCGAGCCCAAGCAGTTCCCGACTGCGGTCGCCGAGCCGCCGCGCCGGCACGCCGCCATAGATGGTGAAACCCTCGCAGTCGCGTTTCACAAGTGAGAGCCCGCCGATCGCCGCCCCCTCCGCGATCGTCACCCCGGGCAGGATGATCGAACCCGAGCCAATGATCACATGCCTTCCAATGGAGACTTGAGCGCTGAAAACACTTGTAAACTCGGTCGGCACCATCGGATTGGTGAGATGACCGCCGCTGTAATCGTCGTTGCTCGAATAAATCGAGACCCTGGAGGAAATATTTGAATAGTCACCGACACTAATCCGACCAGCACCAATCAAACAAGAATAGACCCCAACATGAATGAAGCTTCCAAATTCAATTCGACCTGCTCCGGCTGATAGAACACAAAAATCGTCGATTCGGACGTAGCTACCGACTGAGATCCGGCCCGCGTTGTATATCGAGGCTTTTCGAGAGATGAGGACATTCTCGCCAAAAGATGCAAGTCCGATGGTCTCCAGCTCTTCTTTCGAATAAAAGTTCATGTTCAGGTTTACCACGTTCTGAATGCACACGCCTATATGCAACCTTTTTCAGGCCTGTGCCTCGAGAATCAAATCGCCGTGATCGGGCCGAGTTTCAAGCCCGCAAAGCGGTTTGTGAGTAGACTCACCCCAGCGGCAGCGAACGATGCCCCTGAAGCCAGCAGTGACGAGCTCCGCAGAAAGTTTGACCTCATCGTAGACATAGAGATGAAACCAGTTTCGCATCCCCTCGTTGAGCAGATCGCATGGAGTCTTCGGTTCCCAGCCCATGTCCGCCCATTCTCGGACATCGCCTTCGAGATATTTCCGCACCAAAGTTACGAGGTCGGGCGTGCTTATCCGAACCACACCGCCCGGAGCTAGTAATCGGCGGCATTCGGCAAGGAGCCGGCGACCTTCCTCCAACGAGAGATGTTCGATGAAATGTTCGAAGTAAACGCCGTCGACGCTTCCCTCGGACAGTGGTAGCGGCTCGGTGAGATTCCAGGCAAATGTGTTTTTGCCGTCCCCCTCGATGTCAATATTCGTCCAGCCGGAGAGTAATTTGGCGCCATGCCCGAGCCCGGCAATGCCACAGGCCAGGTGCAGTCGCCGTGTCCGCAGGACGCTAGCTCGGATCAGCTGTTCGTGGCGAGCGGTGACGTCTCCTCCGCCCAAGCGATCAAACAAACCCCAGAAAGCACCCGTACGGATGGGCATGATTATACTCACGGTGCTATCTGAGCATATGGGTAACCCGAAGGGACTCGCCGAGTCGAAAGGAATGAGCGCAAAAGATCAGCGGATTCGATCGCCGTGCGGATTATGTCACCGATCGCCGCAATTTCAGCTGTTGTCACACCGGCCCCGGTCGGCAGCGAGAGTAACGTGTCGCAGAGTTGTTCGGTGACTGGCAAGCGCTCACTCTTCCGCCGTGGCATATCACGATACGGACCACTGCGATGACAGCCAGGGGTGAAGTAACGGCGGGCGATGACGTTTTCCGCATGCAGGACTTCCACGAGCTCGTCCCGGGAAAGCGGAGAGGCCTGCGGATCGACCTCGACGATCAGATACTGGAAATTATTTTTTTCAGCCTCGTCGTACTTATAAAGCCTCAGGCCCGGCAGTCCGGCCAGCGATTCGCGATAGGCGGTCCAATTTGAGAGATTGGTAGCGACGTGAGCGTCACTCCCCTCGAGGCTGCCAAGGCCCATCGCCGCGCAGAACTCGTTCATCTTGGCATTCGTGCCGAGGGTCATGACGTTGTCGTAACCCTGGAAGCCGAAGTTGCGTAGCAGCCTGAGACGGTCGGCAAGATCGTGGTCAGGGGTGAGGATCGCACCCCCCTCGAGACTCTGGATGAATTTCGTGGCATGAAAACTGACAACTGACGCAGTGCCGTGGCGGCCCACCGGTACCCCCTTATAGGTGCAACCGACAGCATGGGCAGCGTCAAAGATCAACGGGATGCCCCTGTCGCGGGCAATCGCCTCTAGTTCGCTGACTTCACACATCCGGCCCCAGAGGTGTACACCGACAATAGCCGCCGTCCGCTCGCTGAGGGCTGAGACAACGGCCGCTGGATCGATTGTGTGGGTCTTCCGGTCAACGTCGACAAACACGGGCTCAAGCCCCTGCCAAAGGCAAGCGTGGGCCGTGGCGATGAACGTGAACGACGGCAGCAGAACCTCACCGGCGACATCGAGCGCCTTGAGGAGCAGTTGCATCCCAACCGTGCCGTTGGAGACCGATACTACCTCGACACCGTCGTTGAGCTTACTGAGACGATCCTCGAACTCCTGAACAAACGGACCGTCGTTTGAAAGCCGTTTAGTGTCGAGCATCTGATCGAGGCGGGCATAGAGTGTCGCTCGGTTTGGAATGTTAGGGGTCCCGACATACCTAGGACTGTTGAAGCGGGGCTGGTCGCCACAGATAGCCAGTCGCCGTTGCAGAGAATCGGCTTTAATGTTTTTCATAGGGTCTATCTAGCCATGTCAGGAAGATGCCTATTTAAGGCTAACTGGACTAGCGAAAACGAAATGCCAAATTGAGGCATCGAGAGGCTGTGAAAAGAACCATATCTACGACGGGAACTACAAATAAGTAGATTATCTTGAATTATTTTTCTACCCTACAAGTCTGCATAGCAATGCCGAAAAACTTAGAAAGGCCCGGAAAGTAATTTCATGACCGAACGGCGACTAAGGCCGTTTCAGTGCGGGCTCGGGCATCTCACCCTTACGAAGAGCATCCAAGGTGGCCGGTTCGGTCATCCGAGGAGTGTTCAAGCTCCACATCTCCATCAACATTTTGCTCATCTTCTCCGTCTTATCACCGCTCAAACTTCCCTTAGCTTTAGCCTGGCTCAACGAATCCTCAGGTTTAGTTCCTGCCGCGTTAAGATCGGCCAAAGCTGCCAGCCCCTTCCGAATCAGTTCTTTTCTATCCCCATCAGCCTCTGGGTTGATTGCTGCCGTCACCTTAGCAAGAAGTGCGTCCTTATCCGCTGCAGGCGCCTGCGCCATGGAAAAGGAAGTAAGGAAACTCAGGACAACGGCAACAAATGTGAAACTAGATTTGATTTTCATAAGACAAACCTACCGTACGATTCGTCCCCGTCGATCTATAACATTCCGCTCCCACCCTTTCCACGTACCACAGGTTGTGGGAGAGTCTCTCTATGAGTCGCCTCTCCCTCATGCCCAAACTGGGTGAAATCCCATCCCTTCTTCAAGCTACCCCTTCCATGCTTCGAGATTCCTTCAAAAGGAAATACCGCAAGACACCTTGGGGGACGCTAACCGGAGGCATTTTTTCCATCCTCTATCTCCTCAATCCCCTCGATATTATCCCAGAAGCCCTTCCCCTTATTGGGATCGTTGACGACACCTTAGTTTTTGGGGTTTTCCTCGCCTTACTCTCCCGGGATGTTAAAAAGTACCTTCTCTGGAAATCATCTCATGAAAAATCAAACTCCAACCCCAAAAAAACCTGA
>RGVZ01000222.1 GCA_010029825.1 bacterium
GACTATCCCGTCGTGGAGCCGCCGCTCCCCCCTCTGCCGGGTGAGCGCCTCACGGGCTACATGATCTACGACCGGCCGCAAGCCTGCTTGGTGCCGCCATGTGAGCGCAACATGTCCGCGTTCGGGTGGCTGCAAGTCATCCTCGCGACCCTCTTTTTCTGGCCCGCCGCCTGCGTGCCCTGCTTCTGCGGGTGCAACTATGACGGCTTCCAATATCCCGTGTACGCCTAGTTTTCAGTCCGTTTTTCTGCGCTGCCTGCTGCGTCTCGTTCCAGACGGACCACCGTCTTGCGACATGTATTGAAATTCGACGAGTGGCATGGCTTGCTGCTCTACTACGTCTTGGTGCTGTTGTGCCATGGCCATGAGACCGACGAGAACCAAGAAACTGAAAAAGAAAATGGCCATCACGACCAAGATGATGCGGACAAGGGTAATGACCCACATCCTTTGACCAACGAATACCTTTCCTTTTCAAATCGCATTTTTCTTTCTTCACCACCTCTCGCGTTCCCAGGAGAATTGCGCAAACGAGCGGACGCACCACGACATGGATCCCGCCAGCACGACGAAGGATGCGAGGACCACGGCGTCGAAACAGCGAGACTTGACAAAGAGGACGATCGGCACCGTCAAGAGCCCCACCATGATGGCGGGGAGGAACCGAATACAGGTAAGCACGATACCGTCCGCAAGGACGGCCATGTCTGCACGCCAGGAAAAATCGTCCACGCTTACCCGATCCTTCAACGGCAAGAGCGCCAACCAGTTGAGCAACAACGGAACCAGCGTGACGACGAACAACGGCCACAGCGACGCGCGACACGATGCGGGTACCGCGAAAAAGACGAAAAAGGCGACCAACGCGAGAACGTGCGTTTCGAGCGAACGCAGCGCCTTTTCACGTCGTGACGTGGCACACGCACCGTACGTGACGATGGATATGGCGCCGACGACCGCAATCAGAGAAGCGCACAAGATCGCCAGACGCATCGAACGACCGCGTGATGCCTTGGTTGCGCGTCGGTCCTGATTCCATCCATGGACAATGAGCACGACGACCACTTCCAATACGATGATTCCGTCTTTCCAGGAGAGCAGCGGCATGACCTTTTGCTTCTACACGTGAATCCGTCATCTTTCATCATCTTTCCTCTTGCACCGTCGTCATCGCGTCCTCAAACGCTCCTTCTTCTTCCTCGTCGCCGTCCGGAACTTCCAGATGTGTCAAGGCGTTTTCGAGCGCGTCGCACTTGCGTCGCAGCACGTGGATCGTGTGTGTCGACGTTTTCCAACGCATCTCCATGGCCTGCAAGCGCCGCTGCAGATCGCGACAGCGCTCCTTCAAGGCAAACGCCTCGTGACGATGCGTCGTCAAGTGTTGGTGAAACGACTGCGTCGATGCATACGTTTTGCCGGGATTGCAGTCGCATTGCACGACGCGCACTCGCGTCATCGATGTCGTGGATGTGTTCTGGCTGTTCATTGGGTTCATGTGGCTCGCGTTTATTCGATCCGTAACCGTAAAGGCCGCGACAAACGAGAATCAATTTTCATCCTTGTTTCCGTTATTTCCATTATCATCCCATTCATCGTCTCTCATCATCTTTCCTCCTGCACCGTCGTCATGGCGTCCTCAAACGCTTCGTCGTCGTCGTTTGGAACTTTCGGGTGCGTCAAGGCGTTCTCCTGTCGGCATGTCATGACCGTTTGCAGAAAGTTCCGGTGGGCACGCAACATGCGACACGTGCGCTCGGATTGATTCCACTTCGTTTCCATCTCTTGCAGACGACGCTCGAGATCGTTACACGCGCGCTCGCGCTTGCGCCACTTGGCGGTCGCCTCTTTCACATTTTTCTGCAGGTGAAGGCGCGCAATGTCGCTGTGATTCCATTTGGTCGTCACCTCTTGTAAACGTCGCCCCAGGTGACGACAGGTCTTTTCACTCTTCATGAATTGGTCTTGCATTTTTTCCAGACGGCTCTGCAAATCGCGGCACTGCTCCTTCGCTTGAAAGGCCTCGTGTCGGTGCGTCGAGAAATGCGAGAAAAAGGCTGCGCGTGAGGAGTAAACATGTTCGGGGTTGCACCCACACGTGAACCCGAGCGGAACTGGTTCTCCATTCGTCGTCATGACCAATGACGGAAATTGTCCTGCTGTTCCACAAGGTGACAACAAACAAACAAGGATGGCTTTTCATTCTTGTTCTCTTGTCACGTCAAGACGACGTGATGGCCTTTTCAAGGCTCATCAATTCATGCACATTCATTTTTCTGTCGTCGCTTTGCCGCCGCCTCCCTGGGCCTGCGCAGCGCTTGCGATCGTTGGTGTGTAGTAAAAGCTGGTGTTGTAAGGATCGTTTGGGTGGATTCGCTGAAACAAGTCTGGACGTTTTTCGATATACGCGAGCAAACGAGGTCCGATGACAGATTCAATCATGAGCACTGCACCGTTTTCGCGGCAATACTTGGCCAGGGATCGCAAGAAGCGACTAAAGTAGCCTTTCCGCAGAAAGAGAGGATTCGTTTGCACGCGCACGAGGTCCAACCGAGGAATCTTTTGGGCGCCGTGAAGATAGGGCACCCGGCTTCGACGCAGCACTGCGTGCACAAACGGCGTGTTGCACTCCACCATGACGCCAGGCCTTGTGTCTTGCAAGCACGCGTGAACCCGATCATCAAAGTATTCCTCTAGCGTAGTCGGCGTTTTCTGTTGTTGAAGTCCTTGTCGTTGTCGTTGACGCACCATTGCCTCATACATGGGCTGCGAAGGAAACAAGGCATACTTTTGCATTTGCCCTTGTTGTTGCTGCTCCTTCGAAAACACCTTGTTCCATCGTTGTTGAAACGCCTGCGGTGTCATGTCCGCGCTCAGTGTGGATGGTAAACGCTCCACAAATTGCTTCCACGAGCGTTTGATTTGCTGCTGTTGGTCACTCATAGGACACGTCCTTTTGACGTGTCGCAACATTTGACAAGAATCATTCATCTATCCAAACGCGCCTCCTTGGAAAAGCCAACCTCTGCCTCTGCCTCTGGTGTGTGTGTTTACCATGGAAATGGACGACAAGCGCCCGCAGTGCCCCATTTGCCATGACGTGGCCCGCGTGCCCACACGCATCATGTGCTTTCCCTGCGTCAAACCCAAGCGCGGACCCGCCTGCAACTCGCTCTCGCGCGTGTGCTGGACCTGTGCCCGCCGATACCTCGAGTTGGATCGGCCGAAGCATCAGCGCAGCAACGGGACGAAACGCTGTCTCACATGTCCGGCACAAGTGCACACGAGCCTGTTGGAGGAACGCGAGGCGCTCGACGTCGACTACGTCACCATGATGCGCGACGACACGACCGACTACCATTGCCCGTGGAGCGAGGCGTGCTCCTTTCGCGGCTCGCAGCAAGCGCTCGAGGTGCATTTGTTGGACGCGTGCGTCTGTCGCCCCTACGTCTGTCCGCTGTGCGACGAGTGGATGCGCCACGACCAGGCCGCGGAGCACGTCAGCACCTGTTCCGCCTGCACGACCTGTCTCCTCTGCGCGCACCGTTTGCCCCATATCGAGTTGCCGCAGCACATGCACAATGTGCACGAGCGTACGTGGTGCAACCAATGCTCGCTGTGGATTCCGACCGCGCACATGGAACGGCACCTCGCGCACGAATGTCCGCAGCGCCTGCTGACGTGTCCCGTCTGCGTGACGGCCGTGCGCGCGACCGAGTGGATTCAACATCTCGCGTCGGACGAGAACAACATTACGCGGCAGATGAATCACGCCATGACGCGCCTGCAGAACTGCACACAAGATCTCCAACGTCTCCACGCCGCGAAAATGGAAGTATGGCGGCAGCACTACGACACCAGTCCCTCCTCCACCGAACTACGCGCGGTAGACTGCTAGCGGAACGTGCAGCACGTGGTGACGCCACCACCGCCCGTCGTCCGACAAGAGAGCGACGGGCCGCAACGACGACGGTCCCGCTGCACCCCACGACACTTTTGAACTGGACGACAACGTCCACGGCCACGTCGTCTCGGTGCGATTCTGCTCCCAGCATCCCGACGCCACTCGCACGTGCCGTGGCATTTCCACCACAACCGTCCACAGGCCCAACGCCGAAAGCGCCGCATACCGCATGGTGCTGACCGCCGGCATCCACCATACCAGCACGCTCCGTTCCATCGTCCACCCTTGGCGGTCGTGCAGGCGCCACTCCGATAAGTGCACACTCTTGTCGGGCGCGCTGGTCAAGAAGAGCACGCGGTGCTGCTCGATGCCCTTCCACATGGGTTGGATGCAGTGACACAAGACGCTCTGGTCGTCGAACGGAAGACGCAGGGGCGCGCGCATACCGGTCATTGTCAGGGCGTCCAGATCGATTGCGGACCACGTCTTGCCCATGGTCAAGAGGTAGATCTTGCCGTGACTCTGCATGATGGTGCGGACCATTCCTGTCCACGACACGTCAAAGGTGTGCGGCCCATCCGTGCATGTCGTGCTCCGCAAGGGAAAGAGACGAACGGTGCCGGTGAGGGAGATGGTGCACAGTCGTTGGTGCGACCACAGGAGGCGCGTGCAGTAGATGGGCGTGTCGGACGCCGCCTCGGGCATCCGGTGCGCGCCCTGGTTGTCGACGACGACGACTTGGTGGTCGTCGCGGACGGGGTCGTAAAAGGCGACCGCGGCCACGCCAAGTCGTTTGCAAAAGTCCCAATCGGACACGTGCACCGCGGGATGCAAACCCGGCACGTTCTTGCAGAACAAGGGCGTGAACTCGCGGCCGTCCGGTGACCACTGCCCGGCGCCGACAGAGGCGTTGGCCAGACGAAAGAGCCACCAATCCTCGTCGACGTGCTTCCACGTGGTGGGACCGCGACGCGCCCACAAACCGACCGCGGCCGCAAAGGCAGAAATGGTCCACCGGCGCATGCGTTGGTGGCGGTATCACTGTATGCTTTGGCTATGCGTCGCCGTGTCCTCAACGGGGAAAGAACGGGTGGTGCACTTCATGACGGAAAAGTATTGTGTTGCACAAGAGCAGGTTGTCATTGTGTACAAGATGATCTTTGTTCCCATCGGTTGTGATTGCACTTGTGCTCGCATGTTGAAACATCTCGGTTTGCGACGTTTTAGTCTTCCATTCGATTGGGTGGTCACGTATCGCGGCGTCGCAGACATTCTCGAGAATGATTTTGCGACGTTCCTGCCAGCATCAGGTAAGGGCGTTGTGAATCACCGAGATGGCGTTTTGTTCTTTCACAATGACTTTCCGACAGACACGGACACCATCAAGAGAAGGATCGATCGGTTTCGAACCCTCTTGCAGACGAGTCAGGAACGACTTGTCTTTGTTCGCGTCGGTCATGGCTCAAGTCATCACCATGAATACCGAACATCCGTGCATAATGAACATACCGATGTGGTTGACGAAATAGAACATGCTACGCGTTTGGATAAACTATTAAAAGAGCGCTTTCCCAACCTGTCGTACGACATTGTACTTCTGTGGAATTGCACGCAATGTCCTTGTCCGATTGAGACGCTCTCTGACGAGCACTTGACAATAGGGAGCACTGTTCGAGTTTACAACTTGACAAGCCAGCCAGAGCGGATATCGTCGTGGAATAACATGACTGCATTCCACCAATTTTGTGAAACGATCCTACTGCCACTGGCAACACCAGATGATAAATAATGAAGTTTGCTGTTGTGCGTCCTAGCTTATGATAATATAGTGATATTATCATTCTGTATCTATCTCACAATACCCTCAACGGGAAAAGAACTGGCGGCGGTAGGCGCGCACATTCGCCGCAAGAGACGTCGAGTCGCCCCACAAGAGGTAGAAGCTGAGGAAGCCGGCGCGCGTCGGGTCTTGCGTGCGCAGATCTTTCATGTGCCGGAAACGGTAGCGGTCGCGTCGGACGCGGTCCTTGTGCATCGTGTAGTCGTCGTAGCCGCGGGCGCCAAAGAGAGTAGTCTTGACGCGCCCCGACGTGCGATCACGGAATCGCGCAGCCCACTTGTGCTTGTCGCCGGGCGGCGCGGGCTGAAGGTCGATCCAGTCGTAGCGACGAGCGGTGGACATGGCAATGAACGGACACGGACTCTTTTTATCCTTTCACGAGGCGTCAAAAATGTTTCGTGCGTTGTTGTAGGCACTTACTTGCATCAACGATGAATGGCGTCATTTCCCGACACAACGCGGGCTTCTTCTCCTGCTGTTGCGTGCGACTGGCCGACATTGTTCGGTTCATCAACGAGCACCTGCAAGAGCCTGCGTTTGTGGACAGTTCTGCACAGTTCGAGTGGTACAAGAGGCCGAGAGACAAGGACATTACCTTTACCTATTTTGAGCCCTACCTC
>RGVZ01000223.1 GCA_010029825.1 bacterium
CCGTCCTCGAGTTCGACCTGGATGCTGCGCGCGCCCGCGTCGAGCGCGTTCTCAACCAGTTCCTTGACGACGCTGGCGGGGCGTTCGACGACTTCGCCCGCCGCGATCTTGTTGATGACGTCATCCGCCAAAAGCTGGATTTTACCCACGGAGTTGACCTCCCGGTTCATAAGCGCATCATTAATGGTGGTTGCACCTATATCACCGGGCTGGTATCCGGTCCACCCGGAGGTCTCATGGACGCCCAGTACATCACCAGCGCCGCGCGCGGCGACCAGCTTCCTGCGCCGAAGGCCCCTGAAGTGGCTTTTTTCGGTCGCTCCAACGTCGGGAAGTCGACGCTTCTCAATGCCCTCGCGGGACGCAAGGGCCTGGCCCGCACCAGCAACACGCCCGGCCGGACCCAGATGGCCAACTTCTTCAGCGTCCGTTTTGAAGGCGGACATGAAGTCACCATGGTGGACTTGCCGGGATATGGGTTCGCCCAGGCGGGCGCCGCCGTCCGCAAGAATTGGGAAAACCTCGTCGGGGCCTATCTGGAACGCGAAAACATCAAGCTATTCATCATGTTACTCGACAGCCGGCGGGCCCTCGACGACGACGGTCTAGACCCCGTTGATGGCGAATTGCTAAATGACCTGTCGCGGCGCGGGCCGGTCCTTTTGGCGCTCACGAAGACAGACAAGTTGTCGCAACGGGACGCGCAAATGGCGCTGAAAAAGACGCGCGAAACCGTGAAGGGCCTTGCGACGGTGGAAGTCATGCTTGTTTCAGCGGAGAAGCAGCGCGGCATCCCGGAAATCCGGAAAAAACTCCTCGCAGCCGCGCGCGAAAGCTGATGATGGGCCAGGCGACCTAGTCAATCGCCGCCTGTTTCTTCAGGACTTTCTCACAGACGTCCCAGAGCTTTTCCTTGCCCTCGATGTGGCGCATCAGAGTGCCGAGGCGATGAGACAGGAGGCCTGCCAGGTCGCGCGCCTCGACATCACCCGCCTGCAAGTGCGACAGGATGATGGCGTCAATCTCGTTGGATATTTCCATGAGCAACTGAGCCTCGCGGTCCACGTGGGACTTGCGACGGTGGGCGTGGTCGGCCAGTCTGATCACCTTGTTTTTCGTGTCTTTGCTCACGGGACCCCCCTTTTACGTCTCGTGATCCATTCGCCCACGAAACGCTCTTTGAGTTATCGGCAGAAGGGCCTTGAAACTTCAGGGGCCTGATATATTCTGCCTCCCTGAATATTTTAGAACGATTCCGCCGTTTTGGGGAGGCTTCGGGTTATGGCAGCAGCTGGCTCATTCGATCTCGTGGTGATTGGTTCCGGACCGGGCGGCTATGTCGGCGCGATCCGCGCGGCACAGCTGGGCATGAAAGTCGCCTTGGTCGAGAAGGCGCCTCACCTCGGCGGGACTTGCCTGAACTGGGGCTGCATCCCGACCAAGGCTCTCCTTGAGTCCGCCAAGACCTACGACAAATTGAAGCACCTGGAAGAGCTCGGCTTCAACGCCGGCAACCCGACGTACGACTGGGTCAGGATCATGGGGCGCAAGGACGGCATCGTCGACTCCCAGCGCAAGGGCCTGCGTTTCCTGATGAAGAAAAACAAGATCGAGGTCTTTGAGGGCCACGGTCGCCTGGCTGGCCCGGGCAAGGTGTCGGTCACCGGGGCTGACGGCAAAGCGACGACGATCGAGACGAAAAAAGTGCTGCTGGCGACCGGATCGCGCGTGCGGCCCCTGCCGTTTGCGAAATTCAACGGCACGACGATCATTTCGTCGGACGACATCCTGTCGATCACGGACGTTCCAAAAACCCTGGCCGTCATTGGCGGCGGCGTCGTCGGAACGGAATTCGCCTCGCTGTTTGGCCGTTTTGGGACGCAAGTGACCATCATCGAGGCGGCGCCGCAGATCCTGCCCACCGAGGACGAGGAAGCCGTCGGCGAACTGGTCAAACACCTGAAAAAGCAGAACATCACGTTTGAAGTCGGCGCGAAAGTGTCGGCGATCACGGACAATGGCGGCAAGTCGGCGTCTGTGACCCTCGATGGCGGAAAGCCGCGCGAGTTCGAGAAAGTTCTGGTGTCGATCGGACGCGAGGCCGTGACGAACGATATCGGTCTCGAGCTGGTCGGCGTCAAGACGGACCGGACATTCGTCGTGGTCGATAAACATTACAAGACCAACGTCGACTGGATTTACGCGATCGGCGACATCATCGCGACGCCGGCTCTGGCTCACACGGCATCGGCCGAGGCGATCCACGCGGCCGAGGCGATCGCGGGCAAGAATCCAAACGTCATCAACTACGACGCCAACCCGGGCGCGATCTATTGCTATCCGGAGATCGCCAGCATCGGCATGACCGAGCAAGCGTGCAAGGCGAAGAAAGTCGAATACAAAGTCGGCAAGTTCCCGTTCTCGCCGATGGCGAAGGCCAAGATTGAGAACGCGACCGAGGGCTTCATCAAGATCATTTTCGAACCAAAATACCGCGAGATCCTGGGCGTTCACATCATCGGGGCGAAGGCCACCGAACTGATCGCGGAATTCGCCCTGGGCAAGGTCCTTGAGACCACCGTGGACGAGATCGGCCAGACAATCCATCCGCATCCGACGATTTCGGAGACGGTGATGGAGGCCGCCCACGCGGCCCTTGGCCACGCGATCCACATGTAACGCGCGGCCCAGGTAAACAGAGCGAAACATAAACCCGGACGATCGGAGATGATCGGTGGCAAACCAGATTGAAATCCTGATGCCCCTCATGGGCGAAGGCATCAACGAGGCGACTCTCGTCAAGTGGCTGAAAAAGCCCGGCGAGAAAGTATCGAAGTCGGAGCCGCTGCTGGAAGTGTCGACGGATAAAGTTGACACAGAGATTCCGGCACCTGTCGACGGAGTTCTGGTGGCGACCTTGGCCAAAGAAGGCGAAGTCGTCCAGATCAATACTGTGATTGGCCACATCACGTCCGACGGCAGCGCACCCGTAACGGCACCCGTCACGACACCATCATCGGCCCATGCCTCACCTGCGTCGGCATCGAAGTCGACCCCGGCTTCCCCCGCAAAAACAACCGTGACCACTGCCCCGGCAGCGCGTCCGGCGATGATTCCTGCGGGAAACCCCGGGGTAGCAGCCATGCGCCCGGTGGTTCAAGCCAGCGATTTCCGGTCGTCGCCACTCGTGCGCAAGATGGCCCGCGACCTCAACATCAACCTCGGATTTGTCCCTGGCAGCGGCCTGCACGGCCGCATCACCAAAGCCGATCTTGACGCGTTTGTCGCCAGTGGTGCCCATCAACAACAGGCCCAGAGCAGCGGCGGCCAGGGCCAGACGGTTTACGTCCAGCAACCCATGGACGCCCTTGCCAAATCTCCGCGCGTCCAGACAACCGTTGTCGATGGCGTCGAGATGATGGAAGGCAATCCGGTCCGGCGCGAGAAAATGACCAAGATGCGCCGCCTGATCGCCGAGCACATGGTCGAATCCGTTCGCGTCTCACCGCACGTCACTACGGTCTTCGAAGTCGACCTCCACAACGTCTTCGAAATCCGCGAAAAACACCGCGCGGCATTTGAAAAACGC
Organism: bacterium; assembly: GCA_010029825.1. Lineage (GTDB taxonomy): Bacteria > Bdellovibrionota_B > Oligoflexia > Oligoflexales > RGVZ01 > RGVZ01. The sequence continues at coordinate 3,590 of RGVZ01000223.1, forward strand.
GAAGGTTTCAAACTGACTTACACGCCGTTTTTCATCCATGCGGCGGTGCAGGCAATCAAGCAACACCCGATCATCAACGTCTCCCTCGACGGCGATGACATCCTGTGGAAGCAAGACATCAACGTCGGGTGTGCCGTGGCCCTTGGCAACGGCCTGATCGTGCCAGTGATCAAAAAGGCGCAAGACCTGAACCTGACCGGCGTCGCCCATCGCCTGAATGACCTCGTCTCACGCGCGCGCTCGAAAAAACTCCTGCCCGAGGATGTCCAGGGCGGAACGTTTTCGATCACAAATCCGGGCGGCTTTGGCAGCCTGACGTCAAACCCGATCATCAATCAGCCACAGGTGGCGATCCTTGGCATCGGCGCCGTGGTGAAACGCCCCGTGGTCATCAAAGACGCGATCACGATCCGCCCGATGATGATGATCAGTCTGACGTTCGATCACCGCGTCATCGACGGCGAGGGTGGCGCTTCGTATCTGGCGACGTTGAAGAAAATCCTCGAGCACTATCACGAAGAGCCAGTTTGAACCGGCCGCGGGTCCGGATCAGGATCAGGATCCGATCCGCCTCGGCGAGCTTCCATGCGAGCGCGAATGAATTCCCGGCCAAAGTGCCGTTCTGCCATCAACTGATTGTGGGCGGCGCACAAAAGTCGCAGGTTTTCGATCGCGTCGCTGCCGCCCTTGGCCTTGGGCAGGATGTGATCAATCTGGAGCCTGCCGCTCTCAGGGCAACGGATCCCGTCATCGGATACAAACGTGCAGCGATGCCCGTCACGGGCAAAAACCTGTCGCTGGATCCCGCGCGGCAATCGTGAACCAGGCAGATCCCGCGCCTTCCGCAATAACCCGATGGCGTCCGCCATGATCTGGGACAGGTCCTGCCACGGGAAAAGTTCCCGCAATCGCAGGAAATCCCGCGCGCCGTCCCCCGACAAGGTCACAAAGAGCCGGATGGATGACCCCTGGGGAGGGGCCTCAACGGGTTGCCATGGCGCGGACGGGGACGACAATAATCCGCCGGAGCCAATCGCGGCAGGTTCGTGAGCGTTCTCCGTCCGTTCTGCATCAATTTCCGCTCCTGTCGGGCTTGCTGCGGCGCCCGCCTGCCCCGGTTCCACCTCCGGGATTTCGGACTGTGACACTCGCGCGAGTTGCACCACCCGGAACGAGGAATTCCCTGCGGACAAGCGACGAAAATCCACAATGTTTTCGGCCAGGTACCGTTCCACCAGCAACCTCGGCTTTCTGGCCACATCGCTGAGCATCCGCGGGCCGTTTTCCGGGGTCACATGGCTGGCGATCATGCCCAAGGTCGCAAGGGACAAATCCCCGCTCACGATGCCAGTCAGGACCGGTTCGGCCAGATCCTCGCACCGGGAGATCAAGCGCGCCACCTGGATGCGCCGGTTGGCCGTCGCCTCGGACATGCCGAGGCCCACGGTCATCCACTGATAAGAAGATCCATATCCCAATTCGCGGAACACTTTTCGTTCCTCAAACCCGGCAAGATGACCTATAAAAGCCGCCTGCACGCGCCGCTCCCCCTTGCAAACCCGGTTCAATGCCGTCACCAGTTCGTCCTGGCCGAGACCCCGGATCGATTCCATCCATTCCTTGATATTCATGTTCCTGACCCTGGCCAGAAATCGCCGCCCTCATTTTCCTCAGCCGGTTTGGCGCACGGCCTCCCGGACACCGCGCGAATTTGACACAAGGATCCCCGTGGCTTGCAGTTCCATTTCATGTCCGCCAGTGACGGTTGGTTTCAGGCCAAACTTCATGCTAGAAGGCCCGCATGACGACCATCGAGAAATTCGGCATTGAGGACGCATCCGGCGCGGGCGATGAAACCATCCGGCGTTGCATTGCCCAGTTGGAGGCCATTGTCGAAGACCGTTCCCTGATGGCGAGGCTGTCGGAACAAGATCGCAAGCGACTCGTCATGGCAGCCGGTCGAATTGCCAAGCCCGACCGGTTTGCCCTGAAAAAGTTGACGAAGGAATTCCGCCGGCAGGACCGGAAAAACGCCGCGGCGAGCGACCGTGCGGCCAAAGCCGCGACCGGGCTGCGCCAGGCGCGGACCACGGCCGTGTACATCGCCCCGTCACGCGCCATTCCCCGGGGAATCGAGGGTGCCGCGGGTGGAATTCCCCAGGGAATTCCCGAGCGAACCTCCGACAAAATCAATGGTGACGGACTGCGCCTCACGAAAGCCCAGCGGTGCTATGTCTGCAAGACCCCCTACACGGAACTCCATTTCTTCTACGACTCCATGTGCCACGCCTGCGCCACCTTCAATTACGAGAAACGCTTCCAGACCGCCGACTGCCGCGGCCGCGTCGCGCTCGTCACCGGCGCCCGCCTCAAGATCGGCTACCAGGCCGCCCTGTTGCTGCTGCGCGCCGGTGCCGAAGTCATCGTCACCACCCGGTTTCCGCACGATGCCGCCCTGCGCTACCGGCGCGAAGATGACTTCGCCTGCTGGAAAGACCGCCTGCAGATCTACGGCCTCGACCTGCGCCACGCGCCCAGCGTCGAACTGTTCGCGCAGCACATCTCAGATCGCTATCAGACCCTGGACTTCCTGCTCAACAACGCGGCTCAGACCGTCCGCAAACCGCGCGGATTCTATGACCACCTGATGGACGTCGAGTCGCGGCTTCCGGGCGACCCGGACGCGCAACAACTCCTCACGGGGTTCAACGAAGTGCGGCGCCGCATCGAAAC
>RGVZ01000224.1 GCA_010029825.1 bacterium
ATGATGATGAACGGATGCAGTGCGTCGATTCCGCAATCGATGCGTCATGGACGCGCACACGCTTTTTGTTTCGCCTGAAACAAAACAGCATCCGTCGTCATGTCTGGAACCGTGTCGTTCACCTTTGCCGCCTCGTTGGCCCCATCCAATATGGGCCACTTTAACAGCTACAATGGCAACTGCAGTGGTAACTTCCAGGGCACGTCGTGCACGAACAATTCACCCTTCTTTTCGAGCAATGCTTCGTTGACAGGGACCGGGTGCAACGAGGGATGGTTCGGAAACTTGTGGGATAGCCAAACGAAAGGAAGTTCGTCAGGAAATTGTGGGAACAGTTGCAGCAAAACCATCGCGGGTTGCACATGCAGCAGTTCGTGCAGTGGAGAGGGGTGTGCGAGTTACTTCAACTGCACCAACATCAATTGTGGGCAATGCGCTTGTGGGAAGCCACAGAATTACAACACACAAGTCACCTACAACTGCTACCAGCCCAATGCGTCCATCGTGCCGATGGGCAACGGCATGCCGACGCCTTCCTTTACCTTCAAAGGCTTTGACACGAACAGCGGTCAGCCGAACTTTGTCTACTACACCGTCACCTACAACGTGAGCGACATTACGACGCCCGCCCAGGTGCAGCAACTCATTACCGCCTTTGGCAGTTCGTCGTCCAATGTGCCGTCCGGCTACGCGCAATCCAACGACCAGAACCTCAGCGTCCTCTTGCAGAGCGTGTGCAGCACCAACGCCAGTAACCTCACCACCGCGCCTTGTAGTTCCTACTGCGGCGTCGGCCAATCCACAGCCAATGGAACGGTCAACGGCACAGCGATCGGTCAAAATCCCAACAATTGCCCGGCCGCTTACACCGCCTACTGCAATCAAAACAGCACCTTTACCAACAGCACCTGCACCAACTGGTACACGGCGTCGCAGATCAACAGCGCGCTACCCAGTTCGTCGGACGCTTACCAAGTCCTTACGACACAGTGCAGCAACCAAGCCTATTACAGCGCGCCCACCAATCCCGACGCCGTCTTTCCCGACGACACGTATACGATCAATCCGAGCGCGCCGCCGATCTGCGGCTGCTTCTACCCACCCGTGGTCTCCAACACGTTCTACACGGCGCTCAACAACCAGTATCCCGGCATTGTCGCCGGTAGCAGTTCCGTGGCGTGCAACTTTCCGCCATGCGCCCAGAACGAAGTGTCCCTGTCCGTTCTCAACGCCAATCCGACGTGCCCCAGTACGAACCTCACGAGTTGTGTCAACAACTTGTACGCCAACAACTCCTCGCTCAATAACTTTACACAGTCCAACACGTGCAACCAGAACATTACCAACACCGCCACCGACACCAGCAACAACGTGACGGCCACGGGCTGCGCACCGCCACTGCCGACAACTACCACCACGCCACCCAGCGGTCTCGTTCTCGCCGCCGTCGCGAGCAAAAAGCCGACATCGTCGTCGTCATCCCACAGTGCAATCATCATGGCATTCGCCATCCTCTTCATCGTGCTCGGCATTGTCATTCTCGGATTCATCCTCTATCGACAGTACCGCCAATCAACGTCGAGCACGTGAATGAATGAACCGATTCTTAGCGCTCTGGTGCGCGGTCGATACGCTGCAAGAGGCCCGCCAGTGCGTTGCAGCGATCTTTGGCCGCTTTGGTGAGTCGCTCTTGCACGGCCAAACATTGATTGACGTCTTTCCAAATCACGTCGAGGTCTGGATCGGGGTGTCGAACGCGGACGATGCTCACGTCGGAGCGCTCCTGCTCTTGTCGTCGACGCTGCTGTTCGTGCGCCTCAAACTCCGCACAAGCGCGGCGGTGCTTTTCGCGTAGCGACTCCATCTGCGTTTTGCACGTTGCTCATTACGTCGGTAAGGCGCAAGAAGGCGCATAGCGCACCATTGCCCGATTGCACTGCTGTGCTCATGTGTGCGGCATAACAGGTATGAGAGATGGTGACGAAAAAGGCCGGATGTGGGAGGAGCGGATGCTGGAGGAGCGACACGGTTGCACCGGCTTCTTCGCCCTGTGTGGACAGAATGACGGTCCAGTTCTCCAAGCAGCGTATCGAGGCGAGGGCGTCTGTCCACCACGTTTCCAAAAAGGGCGCTTGGGTGCCAAACTGCTCCCGCGCCCAGGCGAGGATGTGGAGGTTTTCGCCGACTTCTTCTCGCCACTCGTGCAGCAGAAACAAGAGGGCATGCGTCTCGCGCGCGTCGTGCCATTTTCGTGGATAAAAGACGCCGTTATGCGTGCGATTCACCAAGTAGACGGCGCCTTCGTCGATCAGCGGTTTCCAAACGACAGCAAAGTGCGAATGGAAATGGTGAACGGCGTGCGCCATGGCCTCTGGGCAGCCTGCCACGAGCGGATGAGGATGCCGCGTCGCGGTGCGTAGGACGGCGTCAGCAGCGCAAGAGGACAAGTCGAGGAGGGTTTGCGCACACGCGAGCACTTTCTCCAGTTGAAGATGCACGTCTTGCGCTAGATAGTGCGGATGCAAACGTTTCGACGGTAGACCGCAGAGGGACGCGCGCACGCGATCCTCCAGTGCCAGCAAAGCTCGCGAAGGCTCGTCGTCGTTGGTGATGATGTCCATGATGCGGCACGCGAGCGACCTGAAAGAAAGTGTGTGACGGAATCAACGATAGTGATGATAATGAGAGTATGATGATTTCCAAATCTTTTCGTCGTTTCGAAACCTGCGATCGTCACTGCATCACTTTTCAACACGTTAAGAACGTGAAGGTGCTTGGCAAACGGTGGTTGGCGGTATGGGAAGCAGTATTTCCTTGTTGCCGGGTCGTTGCGGGCGTATGAACCGGCGTATGGACGTGGAGCGCTTGGACACGGCGCTATTCTCTGCGGGCCATCAGCGCGTGGTCCTCAGTGCGGCGGTCGACACGGGTGAGCGTTGGCTGGAGTGGCGCTTGGCTGGGATGCGCGTTTGTCGAAAGACGGTGCAACTCCTGGATGTCCTGAATGGCGAAGAAGTGCGCATCGTCTTTGGCGACCCGATGCGGTGCGACGTGTGGTCGCTGCGCGTCTTGACACGGACGCATTTCCTCTTGCACGATGTGCGTCCCAACCGCCTGCGCGTCCTGCCGCGAAACATCCCGGTGCCAGAGATGGAAACGGCCTTCCTGCCGCTCGAATTGGCCGTGCTACGCACCGTCGTGCGTCAGACATGATGAGCAGGACGCTAGCGATACAGTGGATTTTTTATTTTCCCAAACGGTTTTCAAACGAAACGACATGTCTCTCAGCTTGAACAAGTCTGTTCGCACCTGCAAGGTCGATCAAGGCTACGCCGACCGGATCCAGTCTGCCCGGTTCCAAGATTCGGACCTCATGGTCTGCCCCAACTGGCAGGGCTTTGACAACGCCGGACGCACAGTCAGTCCCGACTCGTTCGTCACCAAGACCGCCGGGTGCAGCCTGCCCATGGACCGCGTCGCCGTGGAGAACTACCTGCGACCCATGTACATGACGTACATTAACCTCGATGCCTCCGGCTACAAGGCCAACCTGTACGGCGAGGAGTGCCACGACGCCGACACCAACATGGACTGCTACGAGGCCTTTCAGCGCAATTACCAACTGGAGCAGAACAAAAAGGTCACTGGCTCCTTCTCCACCTGGAACCCTTCCAACCTCACCATGCGCTGCAACTCGTTCCCCTACGAGCTCGCACTGGCGCAGGAGAACAACGTCGCCCTGGCGCGTCAGGGCGACCGCGTGGGCCAGAACCTGGAGGACCAGTTCCGCAGCCAGACCTTCCGCCACGCGTCGGGCATGTAAATCGAACGATCCTACACGAAATGTTGCATAGCAAGTCATTGGAAACGAAAATCCGACGGAGCAATCATGATGCTTTCGTTTCCTTCCTTCTTTCGGTATTCTTCGTAATCTCTACAATATGTATCCATCTATCTCTCTGTCTTGACGGCGGCAATCACGGACGTCGGCGGCATGCGCTTGACGACGGCGGCGAGGATGCGGTCGCGTCGCTTTTGTCGTCGAACCGCGACACGGTCCTCTGCAATCGCGGCGGCAAGCATCTTCTCCTCTCTCGCTCGCTTCAGCGCGTCCAGTTGGGATTGCAGCGCCACGACGTGATGCAGTTCACGATCTTGTTCGGCCATCAGTTCGCGGATCCGTTGACGCTTTCGCGCCAAGCACGTAGTGAGGCGCTCTTCTTCCTCGTTCATCTCGCGAAACGTCATCGACGTCGTTACGGACGACGTCATGGACCTGTCTGCCATGTTGACCTGCATTTTCGTTCACGGATCAATCGTCATCATTATGGTCCGGCACATGACTGCATCGTTGTCGTGAATGACGTGATTGCTTCACTTTTGTGACCGTGCATTAGAGAACGACAAAATGTGTCCTCAACAAAAAAGACACCATGGCAGAACCCACCAGCCAACCAGCGAGCGCTGCAGCACCAGTGTCAAAGTTTCACGTTTTCTTTCTGCCGCGCACGAACGGCATGATCGTCTATGTCTTGATATGTGCTTCCACTTTGCTGGCCGCGTCCGCTTATCTCTATTGGAACCTGCGTATTCAGCGCTTATCGCTCGCGCACATACCCTTTACACTCCCCATTTGCGTCGGCTTGTTCCTTCTTGTCGTCACGATCATGACGACGAGTTCGTCGGATGCCGACGCCTCCTTCTCGTGTCACATCAAGATGTTGTCGTGGACACTGTGGGTTGTGCTCAGCGCCTGCTTTCCCATCCTTCTTGCACGTCCAACGCGTCCGTCGCGCGTGTTACTCACTGTCCTCATCCTTGCACGCAGCCTATGGGCACTGAATGCGGCCAATTTGATGATGCTATGCCTTCCTCCAAAGGTCAACTTTGTGGCACAAAAGAGGGGCAAAACGGTGATTCTGTGTGAGTCCGCGCACAATAACGACACCAAATTACTCTCGATCGGTCCGCACTGGTCGTACGCCATCATCACACTTGTGACGATCGTCGGCGTCTCCGCCGGCTTTGTGGCCTACTTCTTGAAAGAACATGTGAATAGTGAACTCGTGACGGTGAGCATTGCGGGCAGTGCGTCCACAGTGCTGTCCTTTTTGCTGCTCTTCTTCCGAGACGCCGGTACGGTTGTCGGTTACATGGTAACGAAAGCACCGAGTCAAGGCAAGATGTGGTCCTACTGCGATCGGTGCGCCACGTTCCGACCGCAACGAACGATTCATTGCTCCGACTGCCAAGTGTGCATCGAGAACTACGATCATCACTGCCCTTGGACGGGCAAGTGCGTCGGAAAAACCAACATTGCCTTTTTCCATATGTTTGTCACGCTGCTTCTTGCGACGCTGGCGTATAATGTCACTCTGTGCATCGTTGTCGCCGCGCGTCGCTTGACTCACCCTCATCTATCCATCTCCACAATGCGTGCCTGAAAAAGGCTTAATAAAATGATGTGCTGTACGACAAACAGGTCATCGCTCTCATGTCCAGTACCAGCTCACTAAGCGACGCAGCAAGTAGCCTCCTTGCACCCCTGTCGAAAGAAGACTTCAGCCTCGTCTCTTTCGTTCGGGTCCTTGAGAGGAATGATGGCCTACCCGAGGGGGTGCACCTTGCTTACCCCTGTCGGTCAAAGATATGGCACCACGGAATCTATTCTGGGAGACGTGCTTCCGAGGACTATGTGATCCACATCCTCAATGACGGTCAAGGCGTCCGAGAAGACACTCTGGAGGACTTCCTTGAGAAAACCGACAGAGTGTGCATCGTCAAGTATGAAGACGATTCGTCCATCCATCTTACCGAGTCTATTGGTCGTGCACGTGAGGCCCTGTCCTGGCAGGAGACCGATGCAAGACGTATTTACGACATCCTCGGTAACAACTGTGAGCATTTTGCCACCTACTGTCGCACTGGCAGGTGTGTACCAATGTTGTTTCACCTGTTACCTTCAACAGGTGTTGTGGGATTAACCAGAAAAGATCGTTGTTTGTTATCAGTGCTGCCTCCGACCAGGTCAGCACACTACTACTCACACTCAAGATTCTCAACACAGTGATGATGGCTGGGTCAATCTACAAGAAGGGTTCGAAGAGCTGCTAGGCGAAGGATGTGAGGTTTGGTCGGTTCGCCATAAAAGGACAATCGAATGATCAAGGAATGTTGCGCTGATACCGAATGACTGGATTCTACCTTTCATTTCCATCCACACAGATCCGCTTCATAGCCGATGCACCTACTTACTTCTCACCTCTCTTCATAAGATCTGCCTGCACTTGCCCACCAAGCTTAC
>RGVZ01000225.1 GCA_010029825.1 bacterium
CCAGGAGCAAAAAGGGGATCAGGGCGCCGGCAAGGGACAGGCAAAACCGCAGGGCGAGCCGCGCAAAGGCGAATTGAGCAAGGAAGAGGCCGGGCAGGTGTTGAACAGCGTGGATGATTTGAAGGCGAAGTATTTGTACTTCGTGTTGCCGAAGGACCAGAGGGAGAAAGCGGAAAATCCGCCGGAGAAAGACTGGTGATGCGTTTAATCGTTGGTTTCATGAGCTTGATGATTTTGCTGCTTGCGTCGATTTCGGTGATTCCGGGGACGAGGGCGTTCGCCGGGACGGCTGCCGCCGTGATCGACAAGACCGAAGGATCTTTGAACGATTCGTTTTATGTGACACTGACCATAACCGGGAAAGTCAAAGGCAGCATTGAACCGCCGGCGATCGACGGGTGCGAAACGGCTCAGGCCGGTGTGTCCCACAACATGCAATGGATCAACGGCGAGTTCAGTTCCGAGGACCAGTACACGTTTGTGATCCAGCCAGGACGGGCAGGAACGTTCACCGTGCCGTCGTGGAAGTTGAAAGTAGATGGCGAGGACATCTCCACGTTGCCCTTGAAGTTTCAAGTGACGGGCGGCGGTAGATCGGCGCCTGCCGCTCCCGCGGCACCCGGTGGTGGGAATCAACAGGAGCCCGGCGAGGCGCGACAGGGCGACGAGATTTTCATCGAGCGTGACGTCCCGGGGAATGATGGCGGACGCGCGCCTTACGTCGGTGAGGCATTCGTCAGTACGATCCGCGTCTTTCACAAGATCCAGATAACTTCCGCGGCGCCAAAGCGGGACAGCTCGCCTGAGTTCCGGTTGATCGCGGTCCCTGGCGACAAGACGTACCAGAGGATCGTCAACGGGGTTCGTTACCAGGTCATCGAATTCAAGGAGACATTGATCCCGCTGCGCGCCGGGACGCATACGTTGCCGCCTTACCGCATGCAGGCCACGGTGATGCGTCCGTCGCAGAAGATGCCGGGCGGCAGCGTCTTTGACTTTTTCTCGAACCAGTTTTTTGGCGGGGCGCGCGGCCTGGGGCAATTATTCGGGCGCGAGGAGACCGTCGATGTCCAGGGCAAGCCCGTCAAAGTGACGGTGCGTGATTTGCCGGATGCCGCGCCGGCTGGATTTTCGGGGCTTGTCGGGCAGTTCTCGATCAGCGCGGAGCCTTCGAGTCGTGAGATTGCCCCGGGTGACAGCGTCACGGTCAGCGTGATCGTCGAGGGGTTGGGGGCACTCGACACATTGGACCGGTTGCCGGGCAGTTTTAACGGCAGTGACAACACCGGATACAAAGTCTATCCGGAAAAGCCGTCGCTCAAAGAAGAGTTCGTCACGGCGGCGGATGGTTCGACGGCGCTGCGTTCCCGGCGGGAATTCAAGTTCGCCGTGGTTCCGCGGGGCGACTCGGGGCGGCTGGAACTCGGGCGGGTCACGGTCCCGTATTTTGATCCCGCGGCGGGCAAATACCAGACACTGGAGGCTGATCTGGGCGGGGTGGAGGTCAAGTCGGGCGCGCCGCGTCCCGCCAGCCAGGCGCCCCAGGCCGCGCCTGCCGCGCCTGCCGAGCGTCGCAAACTTCCCTCGGGCCTGATCACGCTGTTGCTGGCGGCAGCGGCCGCGGGTGTTACGGCGATTCTGTGGCGGCGGCGCGATCAGTGGATGATCGGCGGGCGTCGGCAGGCGCGGCCGGAGCCAGATCTGCCGGTTGGCGAGGACATCTCGATGGTTGAATTGTCTCGAATAGACAACACAACTTCTCGTGGCGCCAGCGCGACCCTGTTCAGTCAGACGCGGCGTCTCGTTGACTCTGGCATGTTGAATGACGCGCTCGTCAGCCTCGAGCACGCGTTGCGCGAGGTGATCTCCTCACGCGCAGGCAAACGCGTTGACGCGATGACCCCGCGTGAGATCAGGCGACTGATCGCTCAAACGGTCGAGGCAAAAAATGAGTTGGAACTTCTGGAACAAGTCGAGGCTCTGATTTTCTCGCAGAAGCCAGTCGCGAAGGATGAAATCCTGTCTCTTCTGGACCGGTCTGAAACGGCCTCGGCCGCCGAAGGCATCGATCCAAAATAGGGTCTGTTGTGTCCGGTTTTTCATCATCGGCGCCCAACAGTTTTATCCGCTTCGATGGAATGCCCCGATATTATTGCCTTAACGGATGGGATTTGCTTTGCCTTTGAAGCTAAATATCCATTGATTACAGTGACTTGCGGTTAAACTGGTTCTACCCTCAATTAACTGAATCGATTCGACGCCTTGGCGCGTTCCCGGGTGGAATCCGTCAAATTTGTCCACAGTCAAAACTTTGACACGAAAAGGTTGTCTATAGATCTGAGGCGGACCTCCGAAGTCTTTAGCAGGGACTTCAGGAGGTTCCGGCGGAAGTGCGGCACGAGGCAACCAGCAAGACGATTTTCAGCGCGCTGAAACTCATCGGCGGCGGGCTGGTGTTTTTCGCGCTGGCGTCTTGCGGTCTCGTGGACGCGTTGAAAGTGAACAAGTCTGCCATGCCGGCCGCGATTCAAGCCGGATCGTCAGTGACCCAAAGCGCTGGTCAGTCAGGACCCCAAGTCGCACGGCCCCGGTTCGAGACGGAAACTCCCTCGGCCCTCGAGATCTCCGTGATCGCGCGGTCGACTGGTGGTTCAGTCACCAGGGTCGCCGTCAACGCGACCTACTCCGATGGCGCGGAAGAAGACGTCACGCAGTACGTGACGTTCAGCGAAGCATCCGGTGAACCCCAGTTGGTGGAAGTCAACAAGTCGGGCGAGATCCGTTACCGCGTCGCGGGAACGGCGGAACTCAAGGCTGCGCTGGTCGGGGTCGAGTCAGAGGCGTTAAAAGTTAGCGCGTCGCATGCCTCGCCAACGAATCCCGCGGTTGCCTTCACATCCAGCACGGGCTCGAGTGTGTTTGTGGACACGGGGCTTTCTTGCCGCGCGTCAGGGTCAGTCGATCCAGAAGGGACGGCAGTTTCTTACCGGTTCTCGTGGTCGGGCATCTCCGGGACTCCGGTTCGCGTGACGGGAACAGGCGGTTCCGTGACGGAAACGTACGTGGTCAAAGGGGCTGATCGTGGAAACTTCATCTCGTGCTCTGTCGCGGCCGAGGATTCCGCGGCGGACGCGTTGCCGTCTCACCGGGTATCCGGCGGCCAGGCTGTTCAAGCGCGGGACCGTGCCCCTTCACGCCCCGAGGCGACCATCGATTTCGCGTTTGGTACGCAATTCAAAGTCGGCGGCCAGATTCGTTGTCGCGCGACCGGGTCCATCGATCCCGATGGCGACGACGTCCGTTATGAGATCCGCTGGGTCAATACCAGCAGTGGGCAAGTGACTCACGAGGCGAACGGACAGGAAACCTATACCATCACCGAGGCCGATGTTGGCAAGGCTCTGGCGTGCGAGGCACGCGCGACGAGCGACATCCCCGCGGCTGCCGAGTCGAGCTCGTGGGCGAGCTCCGCGCGCAGCATCGAACTCGCCGAACTGCCCCCCGTCGTGACGAGCCTTGTTTTCCAGCACCTGATCCCGGACCCGAGCACGTTGCCGCCCAACACCACTGTGGCATATCCCGGTGACGTACTCGTTTGTACGGCTGAGGGATACGACCCGAACGGCCTGACCGTCCGCTGGGGCCTGGCGGGTGAGACCATCACGAGGACGAGGATTTTCGAAATCGACGCGTCCATGCGTGGCAGGAGCATCACGTGCGTGGCGCAACTCGTCAACAGCGCCGGCCTGCGTTCTGAACTCCTGCAGAGGACGATCACCATCGGGAATCGCCCTCCCGCCGAACCGACGGTCGCGATCGGGTCGAGTTCCTCGACGGTCATCCCGGGGAGTACTTTGACCTGTATGGGAACGACGACGGATCCGGACGGCGACGTTCCGCTGATCCAGAACATCTCCTGGTCGGGGATTGCCGGCACGGTCGATCCGTCGGCGGTCAACATGTACACCGTGACCCAGGCGGACACGGGTCCGATCTCCTGTCGCGTCACGTTCTGCGATATCTGGCCTTACAAGAGCTTGACGGAGTGCAAGACAGTCAAGAATTTGCAATCCCCGATCAACTGGCTGTCATGCTGCGGCGGCGTGTCCGACGCAGGATCCTCGTCCATCGCGCTTGGCAATTTCAGCCAGCCGAACACTCCGTTGGTGTCGTCGTTCGCGGCCGGGCTGTCTTCGACCAGCGGGAAGGGCAAGATCACCGGGATCTGGACCAGTGGTGACGGGGCTACTCCCCCGGTCGCCACGTCGGGTTATCTGGTCGTGGCCTACCCGTCGACGATGACGTGGAGCCCGACGGATGGCGGTGTCTATACGACGGGCCAGGTTCTGGCGAACAACACGGTGTACGTGGGATATGCCGGCGCCGGTCTGAACGGGGCCACCATCGGTGGTCCGGCCAACACGCTGGGCGCGCAATTTGAAGTGCCTTATGGCCGTTATCGTTACGCGCTGTTCGCGCGGGGCATCAACGGCCGGTACTCCAACAGGGCCTCTGGCGAATTGACCGTCGGGGTTACCATCAAGGCAGTCGGGCCTTCGGCGCAACTCGTTCGCGCGGAGCGTGACAGCGTCTACTGGGATCTCGTTTATGACGGCGCTGCGACGATCACCCTGACGGCCGCGAACATCACGCCATACGGATCGCCCATCGGAATCACGACCGGCAGCCCGACGGTCACCGTGATCAATTCAACGACGAGGCGCGTGACGTTCTCGAATTTGCTGGGCGCCGGTACGTTGCGATTCAGCGTCGCCGCCAACACAGCCCAGAGCGTGAGCGGCAACGCGCTCGCCCTTTCCAGTTTTTATGTGACCCCGGTTCATGTCGAGATGAAGAACATCGCGCCCACAGATCCTGTGGTGACGCTGAACTACAACAGTGGAGTCCTGACGTGCGTCGCGACGTCCAGCGACGCCAACGGTGACGCGATCACCTATTCACGGGTCTGGAAACGTAACGGTGTCGCGATCGCCGGAAAGACGGGCGAGACATACGCGATCAGCCTGGACGACGAGAATGCGAACATCCAGTGCGAGGCTACCGCGGCAGACGGGTACCTCTTGTCTGCCGCGGTCACGTCCAGTGCTTACGCGGTCAACGCGTTTTGTTCGAACTTCACCTCAACAACCCCGGCCGACGCGATCCTCGGATACCCGGATGTGGCTTACAACGCCTCCTCGAATCCTTACCTGCTGTGTAACCCGGCGCAAGTGACCTCGATCGCCGATGGTTGCGGTGTCACAACCGCCGGTGTCGTCTCGAACTCGCTGTGCTCGAAGTCGTTCAAGCTGCAGCAGAACATCGACATGTCCTCTGTCACATGGTCGAACAAGATGATCGGCGCCGCCGACAGCCAGGGCAACAACCTCGCGTTCAGTGGCACCATTGATGGCGCCGGCTTCGCGATCCGCGGTCTGACGATCAACCGCGACACGAACATCACGGGATACACTTCGGCGTGTACTGGATTCCTTGGTCGCCTCACAGGTACTTTGAAAAACCTTTCCTTGGATCGCCTCACCGTGACCAGCTCCACTGGACCCGCGGCGGCGATTGTTTGCGACAGCGCGGTCTCCTCGTCGACCTCGCTCTCGTCCGTCCGGACTTCCGCTGTCGTCACCAGCCCGTCTTCGGCCTCGGCGCTGCGCAGGGTCAGTGGCACGGGGACATTGGGCGAAAAACTGGATATTTCCGGTGTCTTTACGTCGACCGGTACGACCAGCTCCAACAGCGCTGGGATCTTCGCGGACCCTACAGGTTACTCGCGCGCGAAAATCAACAAAGTCAGCGCTTTTGTCACCGGTGTGGGTACTGGCGCCCCGGGACTGGCCCCTGGTCAGGACAGCATCCTGATCGGCAGCGGGTTCTCACAACAGACGGTCAACAACACGGACGGATCCCACACGTCCCTGTTCGGGTCGTGGTACCCCAGTGGTGACATCACGTATTATACGAACCCGGCATCCGCCGAGATCACGCGGCAGTTGGCTGTCTCGCGCGCCTTGTTCTACAACCCGTACTCAGGCGCCCCGATCGTCAAGTACAACCAGGGCGCCGTCTATGACACGAACGCGCCAGGTCTGGCGTCGGTCAGTTGTTTCACGCAGTCGGCCGGCGGTGGCACGAGTTACAACAGCTATCCTCTCCGGCAAGTGTCGGCCAGCGTCTTTGCCGGCCTCAATCACCCGGTCATGCACGCGATTGAGAATCCGTTTGGCGCATCAGGCAGCACGCTTGTTTACAACTGTGCCTCGCCGTACGCGAACATTCCACGCACGCC
>RGVZ01000226.1 GCA_010029825.1 bacterium
GCGTGAATCGCTGCGCAAATCGACGCAGTCTGTGGTACGAGTGATGGAAAGAGTGTCTCCAGCAGGAAGCGCAAGACATCCACGTCATGGCCACGCGACAACGTAGCGAGGTGGGCAAACACGGCATCGAGGGCAGCCATGTCGCTCATGCCCTTGGTCAAGAACGCGTCCGCAAAGAGCCACACCACCATGACAAGGACATTGTCCCGAAATCGACGATGGGGGCTGTGCTTCAGCGCGCGGTGCATGGACGTCTCGAACCACCGGAACTCGCGTGCACACGTGGTCTTTTCTCGCAAGACCGCTTGGAGCAGCTTGATGACCAAAATGTCCTCCACCTTGTCGTTCTGTCGAATCGTTTCCCGGGCCACATCGAACCAACAGTCCGAGCGACGCAAGCGCGTGAGTTTGGCCACCAATGCCACGAGAGCACGGAACCACCGTGCACGGACGTCGCGTTCCGATGTCGACGCGGTGACGAGCGACAGGAGCAGCGTCTTCATCCAACGACCCAAACCGATGGCGACGACACCGTCCTGGAATTTTTGGTCCTTGTCAATGGGGAGAACTTCCTGGAGGAACGAATTTCCCGGAAGTTCTTCCGTCATGCCCTCCAGCGTCATGTCCAGAAGGATGAGTTTGCCGCCCTTGCTCACATACTCCGTCACAGAGCCCGCAAAGTGATCATCCTTCTGGAAGGACCGTTCCTGCATGTTGACCATACTCGCCGCATCTGGCGTGTACGTGAGGCACCGAACCATGCGTGGCGCGTACGTAACATGCCACGTCGGCCAAGGCACGATATCGAACTTTTGCGCTCGCCCGACGTGTGCGGTCTTGTGTGTCGCAGGGGCAACCAACGACGACATGTTCAGATCTGTTGGTCACACAAGTAGGACGACAAAATCGGGTGATCGTGATGGCAAATAGAACGATCACAAGAGCAAATGCTGTGCGTTCCTTGACACGAGTCGGGTAGAATCAGTTTTGTAGCAGTGAATTCACTTCTTCCGATACGTATCGAGAGGATATACGTATGCAGCAACCTACACCAGTTTTGCTCCTTTTCATTCCATCATCACTCCTTCGATTAATAGAAAACGTCCTCTGCGTCAGGAGGCGGCGACGGCAGCGTCATTCCGTCTCCTCCGCCAACGCCCATCGACAACGCAGAGGACGTGGCCTCGCCCACGAAACGCTTGCCGCGCCACGTGACGATGCGCCCCCGCGACACGTCCGGCTCGCCCCACGTCTTGACGAGGTAGTCGCGCACTTCCGTCTTGGTCGGCAGGAACCCGCCCGGCACGCTCTCGCGGAACCAATCCTTGAAGACGCTGTACACGTCCATCA
This sequence comes from bacterium, assembly GCA_010029825.1. Taxonomy (GTDB): domain Bacteria; phylum Bdellovibrionota_B; class Oligoflexia; order Oligoflexales; family RGVZ01; genus RGVZ01. The sequence goes on from RGVZ01000226.1 coordinate 1,351, forward strand.
GCGACAACTCGTCCCGCTCCTGCGGCGAGGCCTCTGTCATTTCGTCCACAAACTGCCGATACGTGTCGTTGCGGCGCTGATAGTTGGCCGTCGCCAGACGGACCTTCTCCGGCTCGAACTGCACGTAGCCCGGCCGACGCTTGCGGAGACGATCCACCAACAACCAGGCGAATGCCTCGATCATGCTCGGAATCTTTTCGCCAAAGCGCTTGTCTTTCGGGAAGCGCTTGGCCCGCAGTTGCTCCTCGGCGCTCCCCGGCGCGTCGTCCGCAAAGGTCGACTCGAACGGAATCACGCGGATGCGGTTCCACGTCGCCCGGTCGTTGTACGGCACCTTGGGCGGGTCGTTGCACACGAGCACCAGCTTGAACATGGGCCGGATCTCGCTACCCTCCTTGTAGAGGCCTCGCGCAAAGAACGTGTCGTTACCGGACAACTCCTTGAGGATGCCAATGTTGAGCACATCCTTTTGGTCCGGCTCTTGCAGCATCGCCAGACGAACGCCGTTGCCGGCGCGCACGAGTTCGGGGCACGCACTACTGGACTGCGTGCGCTTGCCGGTGATGAGCGCCGTAGGCAGTTTGATGGCATAGGGGCCAAGCATGCGCTCAAAGAGTTGCTGGGTCACGGACTTGCCATTGTCGCCGTCACCGGTCCAGATCTGAATGATCTTGTTAATATTTCCGCCCACAAACACGTCCGCCGACACGTCGAGGAAATACTCGCGCACGGAGCGGTCCGGAAAGACCTTTTCGAGGAACGCATGCACTTGCTGCACGTCGAGGTGGGCTTCGTGCAGGTCGTGGCGGTAGTGTACGGGCGCTTGCATGCTCTGGTAATCCTCGGGTCGACCCTCGCGGAACTCGTGGCACGACAAGTCGAGGACGCCGTTCTGAAAGGTAAAGAGGAGTTCGTTGGCGTCCAAACGACGCAAGAAGCGGGGCTGGAAAAAGACTTCGCTGGCCTCCTTCATAATGTTGGTCTTGAACGGCGCGCTCTTGAGTTGCGCAATGAGGCGCATAATGGCGTCCACCTTTTTGCGCTGCTTCGTCTGCTCCTCCTTGTCCATGGCATCATCGCTCCGCGCAAAGTCGCGCAGTCGTCGCTCCGCCATCTTTTGAAACTCGGCCACGACTTCGCTCGAAATCTTGGCGCGCAGCGAAAAGCCCTCCTCCAGCACCTCCCACACGTGATTGCGAAAGACGTACCACTGCCGCTCCCGGATCGAGGAACACACGAAGCGGTCCTGATACTTGGCAAACAAGGCGTGGGCAATGTCGTTGTGCGTGCCGTTCAGCGTCAATGACGCCTGAATGTGGTGACGAAAGGCCTCCGCCACCACTTCTTCGTAACCCTCCGGGTCGTCCTTGCGAGCGAGATACTTGAGCGACCCAATTGTGACTTCGGGCTTGGCCTTCATCATGGACCATTCGCGACAACACACACGTGCGTCGTAGGACTCGGGACAGCGTTGCGAAAACGACTGCCACAAGGCCAAGCCCTTGTCCTTGTCCTCGCACACGTTGTAGAGGATCCATCCGACCTTGGCTGTTGCTGTTGTTGTCGTTGCGGTGGCGGCGATGTCGACCGAGTCATGGCGACGGACTTGTCTCGAGACGACGAAGAGAGGAGCGGCGCGATGGGCGCGTGAACCGTGACGGCGAATTCGTCGCGACCGTTCATGAACAAACTCAAGATACGAGGCAAGTGTGCAGACAGCGTTTCTGCCGTCGTCGCCTCACTTTTCACGTAACGGCCGCCGTTCCATTCAAAAAGTGGGTAGGCCATTTCGAGCAAGACGCGGCGCCAGGTGCCATTCTCCCAACACTGGCCGTCCCCGTCAATGAGGCTGTGCACGAGGTAGGGCTCCATCGACGGATGTTTGCGCGAGCCGTAGAGGAGCCAGGGGCCGCCGTTCCCGCGGCAGTAGGCCTGGTCGAGGACATCGTCGATGCGCTGGCCGTACAGCGAAGCGTGCGTCTGCAGGATGCGCGGGATGAGTTGCTCACGCTGCTGGGCGCGGTGCAAAAAGACGCAGGGAAAGTGCAAGTGGAACCCGTGCTTTTCGATAATCTGACCGTTGCGCTCCGTGAGGTAGGGATCCTTGCGCAAGACGACACAGATCAGCTGGCGACGCGGCACGTCAAAGGTTTGGTGTAGCACATTTTGATAGACGTGCACAACCTGACGCACAAACGAGTCGGGAAAGGGCGAACGGCCGCCGTCCGCATTTCCAGATGGGTCGATCTTTCTATCAAAATCGGCAATGACGGGCATCATCTCCACGCTCATCTCCAGCATGCCCATGTGCGTGGCCTGGGACGTCGTGTAGGCTCGGGCGTACCGCTCCCAAAAGGTCGTCATGGCCTCGGGCGGCACGCAAAAGCGCTGTTTCGAGATCATGGACACGTGTGTGGGCTTCTTGTCGTTGACGCCCGCGGGCAGGACATGGGCCTGCAAAAATGACTTCCACGACTCCATTTCTACTTGCTTGTGATGATCAGGCAAGACGACGACTCCGATTTATCACACCGGTCTCAAGAAACTCGCGCCGCGTTGCCACCACCGCCACCAGCACCACCGCCGCCGCGCGCGAAGAGGAGACGGCAGGAGAGGTCACGGCCAACGACCTGTCGGTCAGCACAGACACACTCCTCCTCACGCTCCTCACTGAACTGCACGACGAGATCCGCAATTACTTGACGGCCACCACCGATCCAACTGCCGTCGACCCAGCCATGCTCGCGCAATGGCGCACGCGCGTGCGCGCCTTTGCGAACCGTAGCGCCACGACCCAATTCCTCTTTCCAGCCCTCCGCCCCTTTCTCCAAGTCGGCAGCACCGTTCAAGAACTGACGACGCTGCGCGACATTCTGCACCGCACACTCACCACTCGTTTGGACATTCCCTCGGTGCAGTCGCGGCTCCTCACCCTCTTGCAAGAGGGCGAGACCAGCGCGCGCACCCGCGAGCGCGTCAGCCGAAACCAGGCCGTGGAGACCATTGTGCAGCAATCCACCACCACCACCAACCAATCGGCGGACGACGTCCGGCAACGACTGAGCCACCTGACGACCAGCGATGTCCTCCTCGTCGCGGCGGTCCGTCAACTCGTCGCCCAGCAAACGCGAGAGGGCGTTCTGTGGTCCGTGGAAGAGTGGCGCAAGCATCTCGTTCCCCTTCATCCGTCTTTTCGACTGCTGATCGACGTGCAACCGTTTGACGAAATGCGCCAGCGCGCCCGCTTTTCGCCGTGGGGCGAGAGTGCTGCTGCACGTGGCGGTGCCTCATCGTCGGACGCGACATTGTCCGCCCATGCCACACTCGTGCTCGCCGGCCTACCCCTCCCACCGCGAACGTTACTGCAGTTTGCGCAAACGACACTGCTCTTTCCGTCCGTCGACATTGCCGTGCGTCACTTTGCGACCCAGCACCGTTTGGACGGATTTTGGGATCACTTGCAAACGCACGGACCGCAAGACCTGGTCGCGTGGTCCCGATTGCTCGGTTGGCCGATCCAAACTGACACCTTTTTCCGGGGTCGCGGTCCCTTTCGTCACCGCGTCTTTCCGTGGCGCGATCTGTTGACGCTCCCTATCGAAGACTGGGCTCGCCTAATGGCCAACCCATTCACCCGCGCCTCACCAGATGCCACTGCCGCCTTTGTGCGCCGCTCCTCATTGTCACACCGGCCCGCCAAGACGCTTCGACGCACAAGCAAAACGACCACTGGCCGTCGACCGCACGTCACAGCCGATGTCGTCGTGGAAGAGGAGGAAGATACCATGTCGGACGACGACGCGTCGGACATTGCGTATGAGGATCTGGAGGCCTTGTTGCCGCGAAGCGAGCAAGAGAACGACGACGACACATTGGAAACGCATGCAAACGAAGAGGAAGAGCACGGGGATGCGCTGACATGGCTGCGTCACGTCATGGAGCAGCAAGAGCAAGAGGTGGCCGATGTGGCCGACACCGCCGCGACGACGACCATACCATCGACACGCGAAATGGACAATGCGCCAATCCGTCTCGTACTTCGCTTGCCCGACGGGCGCGCGCAAGTCTTTCGCGTGCCACCGAAAACCGTGTTGCGCGCCATCCTGATGGTGGCACTCCAGCGTGCGGGCCTGCCGCTCCCACGCGGATCGCGGCGTCACTACGTGCTGAAACAACGAGACGTGCCGCTGCGGCTCGAGCGCACGGTGCGCGACCTCCATCTCGTCAGCGGCACGGTGCTCACGCTGGACACGGCGGTTCAGCCCGCTCTTTACGCCGGACCGGCCGTCAAGAGTCTCGTCACACGGAAGTGGCACGGTCGTGTGCGTCTAGGTTGGCGCATCTTGCTCTTGCAAACGCGTCCGTGGATTCCGCACTACCACTACTCGCTGCTCGTGCCCAAGACGGTGGAGCAAGCGACGCGTTTCTGTGTTCCGACGGGCGTTGTCGGCCAGCCGTGTCACCTCTCAGCGGCCTTTTTCCGTTTGGTCGCCGAGACACCGTGGGAGCAACAGCAGCAATCGGGGCAGACGTTCCACTGTGGCGCCAACGCCTTTGAGATCATTCACGTGCTCACGGATGGCTCCCGGGTCGTACAAACACCCACCATCTTTGAAGCAGAAAAGGAGTGGTGTGCGAACGAACTGCACCGGTTCCTTGCCACGCCCTACCGACACCGCATGACGCTGGATCGCGTGGGCGAGCAACCGTTTGCGTCGTTGGACACGGACACGGCAGCCGCGTTGCTGGCGCTGTTGCGGCACCAAGTGGAGGCCTGTTTAGAACGGTGGATGCCGTCACGCAACGTTCGCGCGCTCGTGGATGCGATCTGTGCATCGACAAGGACCAGCCAGGCGTGCAAGCGGTCCTCGAGCGGCTTCGCCTGTTTGCTATCGAACTCCCAATGGAAACGGGTGCGGAGCCGGATGCAGCATTGCCAT
>RGVZ01000227.1 GCA_010029825.1 bacterium
TAGTCGCGGTCTGAGGCTGGGGCGACGGCTTTCCAGAAAACCACTAAACAACACACAAGACATTTTGATGTTAGCGGCGGCGCGGGCAAAAATTTGAACGGACCGGCTGGGCGACGGGGGCCGGCCGGTGGGACCAACAGTCAAGAACACTGTTTGTTCCGTTCCGCTATGGCTGCTCCAGCCCCTACCATCGTCTTTGAGTTCTCCGCCTCCCTCATCGGAACTTCCGAGGCGCCGTGGGATGCCATTCTGGTATGGTATCGCGACATGGCCACCGACTACTTGGAGGAGATGCCCGGTCTTGACATTGAGCACGTCGGCCGTGGCGTGTTCCGCGGCAGCTTCTCGCGCACGGAGGATACCCCTGCAGAGCCCCGCTACATGATTGAGGGGTTCGTGGATCCCGATGAGGATGGCAATCATCCCATCAAGTGCGGCCGCAAGAAGTATCTGGTACACGGAGAGCTCCGCAGCATCAACAGCGTGCCGGTGGTGGTGGACTGAGCGCCGCTGAGGAGGCTGTTCAAGAAGAGAAAACCAAAAAAGAAAGACAAAATATTTTGACGCTGGCAGGCGGGGGCACAGCCGCCCTAAAAAGTTGAACGGGTCGGCTGGGCGATGGGGGGCCGGCCGGTGGGACCAACAGTCAAGAACACTGTTTGTCCTACCTGCTTCCGAGCACCCAAGCACCCAAACCATGAGCCCCACCTATCGTTTCACTGGAGTCCGCCACGGCGGTGCTGTCCGTGTTACGGTCTGTGCTCTCAAGGACGGTCGTCTGCTTGAAGTCCGTCGCGGCAACCTCACGGGAGCTGCGTTGCGGGCGGATGCCGATGGTCCGCGCACCTGGGCCTCCGTCGCCGCCTGGAAGGAGGACATGCTGGTCGCGGATCCCGATGGCACGTTCTGTGCTGCGACTCCGCGGGCCCCCCTGTTTGCTCCTTCTCCTGCGGTCGCATCCGACTTCCCGCCAGCGGATGTAGTCATCCGCATCCGTCAGATGCTGGATGAGAACGCGGCCGCACCCGTCCCAGAGAAGCCCGCCGCCGCTGCGCGGTTGATGGGCTACCTCCTGGCAGAGCCGGCAGTCGCTACGATCATCCAGGAGCGACCCCGATTCGGTGACACCGTTCGCCAGAAGTGCCTCGAGTTCATCGGCGCCAAGGAGGCCACTCCGGCTCTCATTGCCGCCTGCGGAGCTGTCCTCGGACGCTGGTGGCCCGCCGAGCTGGCTGCCATGGTTCCTCCCGCTCCTGTGGTCCCACCCACATCCGCGCCTGTTCCGGCTCTGGGACTGGCACCTCCCGTGGGAGCTGTTCTCCGTCTGGAGGCCAATGGACACTACGGTGAGCCAATCCGCAGCACCGCGGTTGTTCTCAAGGACGGACAGCTCAAGGAGCTCCGTCGCGGTGAGCTCACTGGAGTCCGTCTGTCTGAGCCCCGCTACTGGCCTCATGTGGACGCCTGGCAGACCGAGTGTGCCTGGCGGTATCCTGAGGGAAAGGCCGGTGAGACTTACACCATCCAGACCCGCAAGCATCGGCTTTCTGCTGCAGAGATTGCGGCCATCAACAAGGGACTCCGGGCTCCGTTGGTCTGTCTCCGTCAGCAGGCGTTGAATAAGTGGTATGACCAGATGGAGCGACAAGCATATGAGCTCCACGGATATGAGCCGTAGTTAGGAATGGGCATCCCATTCCTAACCAATAGCTAGGGATCCCTAGCCGTAGAGCGCAAGGGACGGAATGGGGGGGAGAGGGCAAACAAACACAGAAACCAAAATACAAGACATCGACAACACAACACAACACAACACAATTTTGGTAGGCGGATGCTGCCTGGGGCGGCGACGGCGACAAAATTGATGACTGGTGGTGACACGGTGCCGGGTCGTCCGATTCAGGGAAGACTGAACACACGACTGTTCGGATGCCTTCTTTCCGTGTTTGCTGGTTTGACGGTGAGCTGGTCGAGATACGTCGCGCTGCTGGAATACGCGAACTTGCTGAGGAGCTGCTCCATGAATGGGTTGATGACCCTGAGCTCTGTCCGTTGGAGGTGGTCCGGTGGCTCGCCGCACAGGGGATTTCCTGGTCCGCTCCTGCCGATGCCGATGCCGTTGGCGGAAGGACCGCTGCAGCCGATGCTGCTCGTAGGGCTTTCAGTGAATCTGACACCGTTGTAAGACTGTTCTTCATTGCGTGTGGCACGTGTCTGTCTGTTGATGCGCTTTGACCGACCCTTCACTGGCTGGATGGCAGACTAGGCTGGTGGGCTGGGCAGATAGGCTGACTCCACGGTGCTCCTCCGGATAAGAGATTCGCTCTCAAGTAGAGCCAATGTGGCTTTTCCTTCTTTTGTTTGGTGTTGTTGGGTTTGGCTTTGGTCGTGCTGCCGGCTACGGCGACGGTGACGGTGACGGTGATGGCCGCGACCAGCAGCCACGAGCCTCAGCACAACCAGACACGATTCTGATTGTTCTGTGAGCACACGATGCCAGCCATCACTCGTTCTATGACCGCTGAGATTGCCGATGCCATCACGCTATTTGCTGGACTCGCAGAGAAGCCAGCATCTCCTGATCCGGATGTTGCCTGCAAGATTCTGTTCCTGGCAGTGCTGAGGCAGCAGGAGCTTTTCCGGCGGCTGTTTCTGGAGAAGCCGGAGTTCTCCGCATCTATGCGGGAAAAGTGTATCGCGGTGCTGAAATGCGCACAGCGGCAGGAGCTGCGGAGTGTTTGTCGGCGCATGCTGACGGTGTTCTGGCCGCGGCCTTGAGGCGGGAGGCAAGGAGGGGCGGCGGAGGGTAGCAAGTTGTCAAAAAGGTGACGGGGTGGTCTGCTGATTTTGGTGCTCTAATTACGACGACAACAAGAAAGATGTTCACCTCTATCACCAAGGAAGAGGCGCGCGCAATGCAGTTTGCAGAGAGCAGCCGCCGGGTCGTAGGGGCAAACTGGAAGAATGAGAGTGAGGGAACCACCCGCCCTCACGGTTTCGCTCCCCCACCCGAGGACTGGATGCCGTACGACATCTACAACGCATCCATCAATGCCTATGACCCAGAGGACTCCGACGCCGGTTGGCAGGAGGTACCTTCCTTGCGTATTCTGCGGAAGCGTGAGAAGGCAGCAGAGCGGCGGCGGGCACGGGAGGCCGGTTTGACCGTATCAGAGATTCGTGCCTTCCAGAATGCATTGGCAGATGCTGCGTGGGATGGCTGGGCAGGTCGCAACGATGCCTAGAGAATCCTTGGTGCGCAGCAGGGAGAGGCAGGATGAGTACCGGTGCTCTTTTGGACCTGACGGCGCGTGGGCGAAAGGATGCCTATTTTCTGGGTACAACGGCAGGCTCCCGTCAGTATTTTGGCAGCGCCTACGAACGCCGCGGCCCGAGTGCGCGGGAGATTCGTATCCAGGCAACAGAGACAGGTGCGCGGTTCGGGCACTGGGTAGATATAGAGCTACCACGGGTTGGCGACGTGTTAATGACGGCTGATATTCGGATTCAGATGCCGACATGGCTACCAGCAGATGTGGCCGCAATCAATCGGCGCAATGGGGTCATAGTGGAAGTGGAATCGCGTGAGTATCCGGGTGTATTTTCGGCATTCGGTTGGACCAACGGGATCGCCAACTATCTGATTGAACGCTGGGCACTGTTCGCCGATAGCGCCATGCTGGTGGAGGGCTGGGGAGATTTCAACAGCTGGTTTCCTGATATGGAGACCACCCAAATGAAGGCACCGCTGATTCACGCGGCCACCGGTACGCATAGCGGAACGGCTCTGGGGGTTCAGCGAAACGCCACGCCACCGGAGCTGGTGTTTCGCGTACCTATTCCGGGATGCCAGCGGGGAGACGATTCGGGACTACCGTTGTGCGCATTGAAGGGGCACCGGCTGTATCTGCGACTCTGGTTGCGTGACAAGACACAGCTTGTGGAGTCGGGGGAGCTCGATTTACCCGGGCCCGGTCCAGTGGATCCTAGTAGCGGAATTGCATTGCCGGTCTATGAAACCTGTCCGACGCCGTGGGGCGGTCGTGCGGGGCGCTATTTTACCGAGGCGAGCCCCGACCCGGTGCCATTCACAACCGTCCAGGAGTGGCAGGTGGGGCAACCGTATATCTACGGGCGCTTCGCGGTGCTCCATCTGGATGAGGATACACGGGGCGCTCTCACGGCCACGCCGCAGGACATAACATTCCGTCAACAGCGACGGGAAACATTCACAATCCGCGATGAGGACTGGGCGACCGCTGCGGTGGGTGGAACCTATCGGAAGCTGTTAGAAATTCACGGCTTCTTCCAGGCACTGTTTGTCGGGTTCATTAGCGACGCACGGCTCCTTCAAAATAAGTATCGCGATATCGACCCGCCGGGGCGGCCGGTGGGCTCGCGGGACTGGTTGCTGAATCTGGGGTTGAACGTCAATGGTGTGGACCGAATCTTTCAGTGGCCGCCCAAGAAGTTCCAGGAGCTCGCGAATGCTACGCAGCTGGGGCGCGATGTAGAGGTACAGCTGTACTATCTGATTTTCGGTATTAATCCAGACTGGTCGCCGGCGGGCACCTGTAATCTGACACGGACACAGAAGGTGCTGCTGACGGCGGCTCTGGCCGACGTGCTGGCTGATCCCGCTACCGGCACGAAGCAGGCGGAGGCATCGGTGTTGGGGCTGTCGTGGAATGTGCTGCGGGTTGAGGGAGGGGTGGGAGCGGTCCGGTTTGAAAGTTAGACGCGGAGAGCCTCCTTGACGCTGCGATAGTTGCGTGAGAGAAATTCGTTGACGGTATGACTGTCGTATGACATGAGAGCAAGACCACAGAAGCTGAAGACTACGCCAAGCGCCTTGGTGGGAGAGATCTGTTCGGCAAATCCGATGAGCCCGATGGCGGTCACCACGAGGTCGCTGGTAAGATCCCAGACTAGATTCATGATTGTGAGTGTCTCCTGTCTGAGAGCCGCTAGCAGCATGAACGGGCTGAGCGAGTAGAGCAGTACGGGAATAGCCATCCAAAGCGGGTTCCAGCCGGTGCTGACACCTTTGACGATCGGCAGTGCGGTGGCATCTAGCGCTCCGAAGCCTAGACCGAAGCCCAGGGTGCGCCAGTTGAATCCCATCTCTCTTGTTCCAGGGAGCGGGATTAATTCGCTGGGTGCGACAGGGATGTTTCGGGGGCGCTATCGCTATAATGAGAACACAGGGGCGTCAGCGGCAGAGGCACTGGCGCGACAGCGGGCGCAGGGCGGGGCCGGACGGCCGCAGGACCCCAACAGAAATACCGATATGGGGCTTGGGGCAGTGACGTCGGCGCAGCTGTTTTGTCCCTGTCCGCGACCAGCGGTGGCACCCGCTCCTGAGCCGGTTTGTAATCCTTTTCTTGATACAAAAATTACATTCAATGTGACTATTATTGGAGATGGAGCAGTTGATATTTGTGGTTATGCGTTGACTTTTACTGGAGGAGGGGGTAGCACTACAGTTGGATTTCCATTTATTGGCGGACCAAGCGTTGTTGATGCGAGGGCTGATGTTGGATGGGGATTTACAGGTTGGGGTGGAGTGTTGTCTGGTAGTATCACTCCAACAGTATATTTCTTTGAACCGATAGAATGTCAAAATACATCTTACAATATAATTGGGACATTTAGTGAGTTATAGTCTAGTAGGTATGGGCATCACCAACCGCCGCGCCGGCCATGGCTCAGGTCGGGGTTGAACTCGCTGTCTTCCTCCTCCTCCTCGGGTCCATCATAGTCCTCCGGACCGTCGTCGTAGCAACGGTTCGTAATTGGAGGGCGGCGCTGGGCAGCAGCAGTCTCGCGCGCCATCAGAATCCGCCCCACCGTACTGAGCGGCTTGGGAGGCGCGGGGCGGGCAGTCTCATCGGGGCCGGTGGTCCAGACCGTGGGGGCCTTCTTTGCGGGGGCTGGTGCGCCACCGCCGCCAAGCGTGGGGTACTCCTTCTCGCTGCTGAAGTCACGGACAGCCGCCCAATGCTTTGCCTCTGCGGCGGAAACGGCACGGCGCTCGGCCTCCTCACGGGCGCGGGCCTCGTGGCGGGCGCGCTGCTCACGGCGCGAGTCATCGCCGGCACCTCCGAAGGCTGCGGGCATCGGCGCAACGGCAGCAGAGCGGCGGCCGAATGCAGGGGCGGCAGCAGAATCACGGATCCAAGTGCGGGTGGCCATTGTATGCGGTGATGAGACGGTCGCTTCGTGTGCTAGT
>RGVZ01000228.1 GCA_010029825.1 bacterium
CCGGAAGCGGGCTCATTTTGGGTATCATCATGGTGGCCACCATCGGCTCCACCAACAACACGCTTATGTCGGCCTCACGGATGTATTTTGCCATGGCGCGCGACGGATTGTTTTTTGCGCCGGCCGCGTACTGCCATCCCCGCTTCAGCGTACCTTCCTGGTCGCTGGTATTTCAGGCCGGTTGGGCTACGGTTCTTATTTTTTCGGGAAGTTTCGACCAGCTGACCGACATGCTCATTTTCGCGGCTTTCATCTTTTATGGTCTGGGAGCTTTCAGTCTGTTCGTACTGAGACGGCGGAATCCTTCGGCTGCCCGTGGCTTTTCCGTGCCCGGTTATCCGGTAGTTCCGGGTTTGTTTCTGCTCTTTTCTGTTGGGCTGGTGGTGAATTCCATTCTGGAGCGGCCGGCTGAGTCGCTGTATGGATTGGGGCTGATGGCTTCGGGTCTTCCGTTTTACTATTTCTGGACGCGAAAAAGCCGTACAGCCTGAGCTGGTTTCAGCCTTCCTGAAGGGCCTGCCAGAGGCGGTCGCGGACAGGGTGCTTACCCAGTGGAGCACCGTTCCGCTGAGTGAGCAATTCCTGTCCACGTGTCAACAAATCTTGCACGAAGCCGTTCCGTTTCACCGCGTGCCCATGAAGACGCTGCGTTGCGGCTTGTTGGCCTGGAAAATGGCCGCGCAAAGCATCCACCGTCGCTTGTGGGAGGTCGCTCCCTTTGGCCTGTGGCTGGCCCTCTTCCAGATTGACTTTGGTGATCCACCAGAAGCGCGTCCCGATCTCGCTAACGTGTCGGGAGTGTGGATATCGACAGTCGCAGCGGACAAAAGTCGCTTCGCTCCTTTTGCGTCGCCGGACGATGCTGCCGTTTTTGGCATGACGCATCCAGCGCTCCGCGCGGTGCCGTAAATGACGACGCGTGAATTCTGGATTTTGCCGTCGCGTACCAATAGCAATCCTTCCGGTGTGTGCCTTGCCAACGAATGAATGTATTGCTGTCCTTGAATGACCAGTGGTTTCACGTGAATGTGACGCATTTTTTTCGACCGCTACTACTGCTCGATTTCAAGTCTCTCCGAATGCACTGCCAAAAGACGGACAACCACCTCACCGTCTGGCTACCCAATCCTCGCGTCAATATCGACCTGATCATGTGCACCATTCGCTTCTTTTTCGACGACTGGCCCGCCGAGAGCACGCTCGGACAAGTCGTCGCCAATTGCAGCATCCTGTACAACTGCGACCACGGCGTTCGCGACACGACGGCGTGCATCCTCTTTCTCCGCGGCCTGCTCTTGCAGGAACTCCTCATTTACATCCCCCACCGCCTCGAAACCGTCCTACGCGAACTCAAGTTCAAGAGCGCCGGCGCCCACGCCACCGGACGGTGCCTCATTTGCTGTGAGGACGATCGCCCCTTGTATCGCGTGCACGCGCCGCCGCCACCCGACGACGCTGAAGAGAAGGAAACAGACGCGGCAGCCGTCGCCCGCAGTCAGCACATGTTTTGCCTCTCTTGCATCGTTCGATTTCCCGACAACGTTTGTCCACTCTGTCGCGGCGCTCTGGTGCATTGATCCAATGTCCTGGACAAAATGGCCAGACGCTCTGGAAAAACGCGCTCATACAGGGTGCGCACATCCGACTGCGGCAGCCGTGGCGGCGGGTCGAACGGCGGGGATTGGGAGGGATCGCGCACGCAGCGGCAAATGCCAATCATCTGCTGCATCGTGGCGGGATACTCAAAGTAGCGGCGATACTGCGCCTCCTTGGCAGCGTCTTGCATGTCCATCTTTGTTTCTTCGTTCTTCTTTCTCTAACACGCGCAAGACTTTGTGTTTCGTCACTTGGACGACAAACAGGGGCAGAGGCGTTGGAGACGCCACAAGGAAATAATGACAAAGATGACTGTGAGCGATTCTTGCAAACGATGCGGCAGGATGTGAAAGAGCCATGCGTTGCTGCCTTTTTTGTGAAGCGGATGCCCCAGAATAACCTTTTCGATCTTATTGAAGCAAGACTCTCCAACCCAGTGCCACTGGAGCACCACCATGACCGTCACCACAATGTTGATGCAGAGCAGAGTGGGCGATCGGGAGAAAAACGTAATCATGATGCCTGCTAATACGATACCGTAGTGCAGAAAGAGGATAAATCATAATAGCGCGCGGCGCAATTTCAGTCGACGAATGCCTGCGGAAATGTAGTGAAAGTAATTGGTCGTCAACACATGCCACATCCTCGCTTTCTTTCCCGCACCCGTGGGAACTGGCAGGTTCAGTTGTTTCACCAGGTCGTCAATATTGGTGTTCCCGGGCCCGTGGATGAAACAGGGCATTTGATCCGGCGAAAGAGCCGGTATGTTTACACGAAACCATTGTGACCATGGTTTGCACACGTTCATAAACACATGCGCATCATGGTCCAGTAGCATTTGGAATCCAGGGGGTCCGTTTCCGTTGCGCACCTGCGTGTAAAGGATACTTGCGTAGTATTGGTCATCCGCCGTGGCCCGAGATTCCTCATCTATCTCCTCATCCTCCACGCACATGCGACGAACAGTCGACAGCATCATTCGAATTTGTTGTACGGAGCCCATGCAGCAGCCGAAGTTCACACGGGGATATTCCTTATGCTTGTCTCCCGGATGGAAGGGACCGAACGCAAATTGAGCCATCATGTTGTCCTTCTCAGCCCCCATGAGGATAGTTCCGTGTGTGTATCCTCCTATCTTTGCGTCATACTTGGCGCGTGTCACGTACGGCGGTGCTGCAATGACCACGTCGTATGCGTCCACGACCGCAACAATCTCATTGGCGGTGGAAGGACTGCTTTTGGAATACGCGTCCAGGTAGTTTTCAATCTCCAAACACCGCTGCATAAATCCTTGCCACGGCTTTCCGAGGCCCAGCACGACCAACTCGTAACCGTGCCGCTTAGACGACGCTTCCAAGGCCGTAAAGTAGCCCCGCGGCTGGGTGCTATACGTAATGACTTTCATTCTTTCCTCTCGTTCCCAAAACTAATGTATTCTATGAATATCATAGAATATCATGACATGTATCGACTGTGCGCAACCGTCTTTCACGTCGTTGAAGAACGCAAAAGAAAGAACGGGTATAGAAGCGATATCGGTAAGCGCAGTGACGCGATGAATGCATATGTGTTGTGCGACCTCGTATTATGTCGTATGACGTCATCATATATGCAATCGACGCATTCATATACCCATGCACCGATTGTTATGGAAAGGAAGCGATCGATACTCTGCAACGAAGCAACTCATCCATGGATCCGAACGACCATACTCTTTTCGGCATTGACTTGGCACGACAGGCATGTCGCGCAGCGGCTGCGACGGGTCCGTGTCTGTCCGTGCCGTGCGCCGTTGCGTGGACAACCGACGGTGAAGCACTCGTTGGCGAAGAACAGTTGGTCAATGCACAGCCAAACAATGTCGCACGGCACTTGCACGACGTTCTCGGACGAACCTGTCCACTGAACGCGGAGCCGCCACTCGTCGATTGCCACGGCAAAGCTTTTTTTCGTATCCAATTGGACGCCGATCGAATGCACGATTATTCGCCAGAAGAGGCGGTCGCCGCGCTACTCACCCACCTGACGCCGAACGGTAGCGCGCTCGTGCTCGCGCTTCCGCACGACACGCACGCCGACGACGCCCAGCAGCATGCACTCCGTCGCGCCGCGCTGATTGCGAACCGTCGAGTGGTCGCGCTCATCCGCAACACGACCGCTCTCGCCATTTGCGCGGCCAAACAGCAAGAGAGCGAGGAGGAAGGCAACGTCGTCGCTCTCGTCGCGTCATCCGACGACGTTGTCGACGTCGCCCGCTTTTCCATCAAGGACAAGGTGCTCACTCCTCTCGCACAAACGCGCATGTCCACGCAGGACGTCCTCACGACGACGCTCGTGCAAGAAGGCGACAGGGTGTGGATCAGTGGCGCATTGACGGTACCGACGACGTGGTCCGTGTCTCGCTTTCCCCCAGAGGACGTTGCTCGCGGGGCCGCGCTGCACGGCTGCGTGCTCACGAACGACGAGCACGCGGCCAAGGATGTCTGCGTCGTTGCACCACCGCCGTCAGTAGAGCATGCACCCACGCTGGCGTGGTCACTGGGTGTGGAAACGGCCGGCGACGTCATGAGCGTCTTGCTGCCGCGTGGAACGGTCTTGCCGGCCCGCAAGATGATCGACATTGCGCGTTTGGAGCCGTCGAGCGTCGGTTTGTCCATCGTCGTCTTGCAAGGCGAGCGCGCGCGTGCATCCGACAATCGCAAGATTGCACTGTTTGCCGTGGAGGATATCGACCCGACCTCTCCCCCGCAACACATGACACTATGCTTTGCCGTGAGTTCGGACTTGACGCTGGAGGCAAGAGGGCCGCGACGATTGGACGGATCGGTGGCGCGTGCCTCTCGGCGCATCACGCGGCGTCGAGGCGACGACGGAAGACGCCCTGTTGCGTCGACAGTGGGAAGCCCAGAGTCTCTACCAGCACGTCTTGTGGCACGTCCGCGCGACGCACAAGTTGGCGTCACCGGCGTGTGTGGACCGTTTGGCGGAGGAGCAGGCGTGGCTGCATGCGTTGCACGAACGAACGAATGACGCGTCGGCGTCGGCCGAGGCGTGCGAGCGCCGTGCTGCGGCGTGGCTCCTGGAGCAGGTAGAAGTTTTTTTTTCTGACGGAGACAAAAAGACGATTCCGACTTGTTCTTCTTCTGCACAGGATGGCGTACAGCACTTCTAGCAGTTCCAACGCCTACAGCAAGCCCCACAGTCAGTATTCCCTGCTGGACGACAGCTACCTCAAACTGATTGCGTCGCCACCGCAGTCCCTGTACCCGCCCATGAAGTTCCAGAATGTGGCCTTTAACAACATTAAGTTGGGTTACGACGCACTGACCGAGGGCACGTCCCAAACCGGCTACGGCGAGTACAACCAGGCCTATCCCAGTGCGTGCAGCCAGTACAACGTCGTGCAGTGCCCCACCAACAAGGTTCTGTATCCCTTTGACAAGTCGCCGCTGCCCAAAATTCCCTCGCAGCCCGTGGCGCCCAGCGCCATGCCCACGCTGGCGTCGCCCGCACCTCTCGCGATCCAATCGCTGCCCGCGCACCTGCTGGAGCAGTACAAGCGCCTCGGTGTGCGCCTCTTCATCAGCACCGACAGCGCCAAGCCCTGCATCCACTGCAAGAACGCCATCCACCTCCTGCAACAGCACCAACTCCTCCCCTTTACCCAAGTTCTTAACGTGCAGGACCCGGCGGTGATGAAGCAACTGACGGCGCTGGGTGGCAAGGGCGTGCCGTTGTTCCACGCGACGGCGACGAATGCGGTCGTGCCGCGCTTCGTGCCGTCGGTGACGGATCTCATCCACATGCTGTCGCTGCCGGCAGGTAGCCCGGCGCCTGCTGGCGGTGGTGGGACGGACTTTTTCCTGCTCACCAACGACGCCTGCCCGCACTGCCGGGCCTTTACCCAGAACCTCAAGGCGCACAACATGTCGCACTACTTCCAGACGGTGCCCGTGACGGACACGGCGCGCATGAAGACTTTTGCCAACCTGAAGCTCTCTGGCGTTCCGGCCATGGTGGCGCGCAGCCGCAAGACGGGCGAGATCAAGGAAGTCGTGACGGGCATGCCGGACATGCACCGCTTCAAGAGCGAGGTGCAGCGGTTCCTCAAGGAGAACCAGTCGTAGATGTGTTGTAAGCGCTCCATACCGTGTCTACGAGCCTGGCCCAGATGGTTCTGTTGGGAATGGTGCGTAGCCACTCTCGAACCATCTCTATCGTTTCGAGAGTGCCATGTACAATGATGCGCACCAAGCAGTCCACTTCCGTGTGGATGATGTGCAATCCCTCTTCTGTCGTTGCCTCGACATTGCTTCGTGTGCAAATGTCGAGCAACTGTCGGCACACGTCGACGTTGGCGGCGACACGCGCGTCATTGAAGCACGTGAGCAGAATCATCCGAAAGGCTTCGTCGGTGTGCTTGTGCGTCCACACCGGGTCCGCGTTCACGAGACGCGAGAAGGAGTGCAAGGTGGTGGTGGCGGCGTCCACAAGGTCGTCGCTGTCCGTAGGTGGACGGACCAT
>RGVZ01000229.1 GCA_010029825.1 bacterium
TTCCGCCCACGGCGTGGACTGCTTTCCCGGGGCGAGCCTCACGCCCGGGAGCGCGCACGCGATGGCATGACGCAGCATCGCCGCGGTCAAACCCTGCGAATTCGCGGTCGCAGGCGGCCTGTTCAAGAGGTCGCGCAGCACTGTGAGCCAGGCGGTCGTGGCACCGCTCGTCCACTTGAAAACGCCCAACGTGGTGCGATCTTTATAGTGTGCAATGGCACGGACGATGACGCTCTTGAGGCGAAGGAGATCCTCGTCATCATCGCCGTCTGTGTAGAGCCCGAGGTAGTCCCAGTTTCCAGATGAACGCAAGACCTGTTCGAGGCCGCTCGGCGTCGTGGCTTTTGCGCGAATATTGAGCCAGAGTGGGTGCTGCTTCGCACGCAAGAGGATTCTGTTTATTTCTTCATTCGTGGGATCAACGTCAGCGATCGGCGCGACCACCAGCATTGCTCCCAGTTGAGTCGCCGCCACGGCGAGTTCGGAGCAGAATGCATCCTTCATGACGTGAGTAGGCATCTCCCCCTGGTCCTGAAAAAGTTGCACGGTGCGCTTGAAGTACTTCTCACGAAGACCGTGGCAGGTTGCTTTCTTGCTGCGAAACACGGACGTAGCTGCTTTCCACTTACTGAACGTCGTATTGGTTACGGTCCATGCGAGCCAATTAACGGCGGCAGCAATGGCCTCTCGATCTTCGGCCGAGGCCTTTGAGCGGTAGACTCGGGCGTGTGCGAGCACGAGTTCTTTTCGTGTTTTACCCCCCTTGCCGACGTTGAGCCACTTGGTGACTATTTCTTCGCCGGTCTCCTGCACCTTACGGGTGTCATCGATGTAGCCGATTTCCACGTGGCCGGCTCTGTATGGCCCGGCGTCGACCCACTGGTTCTCGTCGTCTAACTTGAAGAGCCGCTTGATGAACACGATGTCACCGTTTTCTATTTCCACGAAAGTCTCCTTTTCAAAAAGGGGTTGAGAACGACCAACTCGGCACGAAGTAAGTCCCAGGAGAACCAGGCGTACGCGCAGTCTCGCGCGGCGGCATTGACGTGGAGGAGGATGCCGTCGCCGGCCCCGTGCTATGCGTCACCAACGGCACGGCTCGCGAGCCACCGACGGCGATCGTGCTGGACGTCACGAGCGATTCATCGCCAGCTTCAGCGGTGATGATACTCAGCCGACAAGCACGCGGTGTGTTTGTGGTTGTGAAGCGGCGAATCTTCTCCTTCGCCAGGCTCGATCGCTGCGTGCAAGTGCCGCACGTGGTTTTCGTGTATGCGAATGGAGGCAAGACGATAGCTCGGCCAATCGTACCTTGGCAAGCGGCGGCCAGGGCTCGTCCGGATCGGTTCGTGATAGGCCCTTTTGAATTCGGCCCACTTCTCCACTTCGCGACAGACATAGCCATCGCGGAGGGTCTGAGACGTCGTGGTCGGACGGGATTCCGGCTCGATGGAAAGTGTCTTCACCCCGACACGCTCGAGCCACTCCCGCACTCGCGTGGCGGTGAACCCTCACGTCCGCGTGAACTCGTCCACGATCGTCAGTACACCCGTACTTGCTGGCCATCCAGACCATCCGCTTCAGGAGTTCCGGCTCGTCTTCGGCGACACACGCCGTGCGGCGCTGCGTGTTCCTCGCCTGTCGCAGCACCCGGCACGTCCGGCATTCGGTCACCGCGTCGCGGCCGAGCATGGCACGCACATGCTCGACCAGCGGCCGCCGCTTCGCCGGGCTCAGAGCTTGTGCTGTGCACGCCTGCGGCAGCCCGATGCCGCCTCACGAAGGGTCGCCTAGCTGCCTCCCGGACTCCCCGATGATCTGCTCCGCGGCGAACTTCTTTCCTCGTGGCATCTCTTGCCCTCCCTTGGTTTGTGCCACCAGAGACTCTGAGGTCGTTACCTTATTATGTCCCCGTCCGGTACGGTTTCATGAACTGCACGCCATAACTGGAGAATTCCAGGGCGACCCGGCGGACGCACTCCTCCGCATCGGGAAAGCTGTTTCCATTTCTGGCGTTGTACAGACCCCGGGCGATCAGGGCGGAACGATGCATCCCATAGCTGTATGACTGCACAAGCTGTATCGGTGGCGCAAGCCGTTTTGCGCCGAAAGCCAGCTCAGTTTCAGGCTCCGTCGAGATGCCGATTCCGTCACAGATGCGTTTGACTCCCGTGGGAATGCTAGGCGCCGTGAATGGGCGCAGAGGCCCGCTCAGGGCCTCTGCCAGCGCCCGGGATGCTTCGAGGGAACTGGTCCACATGACCACGCTGTCGGCAAACTCACTGAGACTCTGCAGCGAGCAGATCTTGAAACGGCAGAACGACTGCAGTACGGATGGAGAGGCCGTTTGCAGGTAGCTGAAGATCGCCTGCAAGCCGCCGAGTGCTGCCGTACCAGCGGCATCCATCCTCAGGTGGATGTACACACGGGCTAGGGGCTCCCCCAGCCACTTATTTTTTGAACGGAAAAAAATAAAGAACTTATCCTCGGGAAGTCCCAAATCAGTGTTCGGATCTTGATTTAGCACGGGAGAATGCGGGCACCAGGCTTGACCGTCCAGCAATTGTTGCAGAGTCGCGTCTCCCCCAGCCCAGTTTACATGAAGTTGAACCTTCGTCGTCACTCCCGCGGTGTTGGCACGTGACACGACCCCTTTGAGATACTCGCGGTGCTGCAATGATTCATGCGAAACGGCGGCCTTCTCTCCACCGGTCTTGTAGTACCTCTTGTAGATGAGCTTCTGCATAGCGTATAGCGCCCAGTCTTCCGGGTCCTGCAAATATCGTCGCAGATCATTATTTCTAGCCGCTTGCTCGACGAGCTGGCGGACATCGTCAGGGACGACAAACGGTACCCAGGAGGCCAGCAGACCGTCGAGTTGCGGCTGGGTGGTCGCACTGTGTAGCTCGTCGGCGTGGTCGAGGATCGTACGGATTGTGGCTCGCTGCGATCCCTTGAACAGCTTCTTGAATCCTTGGTTGTAGGTGTAATCGTGAAGGTACCTCAGGGCCTTTACCGTGCGACTAAAGGCGTCCGTGGGCAGGATGCTCGTCTGGGTTTCGTCATCGGGCAGACGATCAGCGTAATTGGTCCTACCCGCCCGAGCCTGCTTGCGAGCGATCATCTTTCGCTCGAGCTTGCGGCACTCGTAGAGCGTGACAAGCAACGGATACTCAAAGAGGTGCTTCGACGCCGCCGTATTCTTGTCCTCATTGTCGCGGTTGCGCCGCCCGCGGTCCCCGTCACGTTCCGTTCCAAATTGCCCTGTGTTGGAATCGAAGGAGAGCTTCAGACCCTTATCCCCTTGCAGACTCCAGATCTGTTTCAGATTGTGGCCGAGTTGACTCTTGAGCAGGCGGTGAACTGCAGGGGTGATCGCGAAAGGCATGTGGGTTTCCTCGTCCGAGCGTGACCGCCTGGTGAGGCGTGTGCTGCACAGAATAGTCCGGTCAATGGCACCTCCGCAACCATCTTCCAGCCGACGAGCGAACCGTGCGTCGCCGGGGACTTCCTGTTCGACAGGACGGTGAGCGGCAGCGAACGGAAGTGGCTGTCTGTCGTGGACGAGTACACCCGCGAGTCCCTGGCCCTGAAGGTCGACCGAGGCATCGCGAGCGAGAACGTGTCGCCACGCGCTCCGAATTGTTCGCGATGCGTGGTGTACCGAGTCCCGAGGCCCTCGATCGCGGACTGGCGTTTCGCTATCATCCGTGCGGCTCGCGAGAGTACGATCTTTCGCCGCATCATCCGTCCGGAAAGCACGACACCATGCACATCTTTGCTGCCTTGCTTACGCGGGATATCTATACACAATCTACGATTGGTCTCGATAACCAGATGAGGTTGGTAGAAAAGTGCCTGGATGCCCTCGCACAAGTCATCAACCTCGATTCCTCTCAAAGCCAACAGCATGCCATAAAAGGAATATTTGTTGCGCCAGAATATTTTCTGGCAGCACCCACGCCTGGGGAATACGACGGCGGCCAGCATACATTCAGAAGACGCTCGGTATCAGAAGACCAAAAAAACAAGGCATTACAACATTTAAGTTGGTTGAGCAGAAACTATTATCCGGAGATCCTGATCGTTCCGGGGACGATAGCGTGGACAAAATCCTTCGTGCGGCCAGGGCCTCCACAAGCGCACAAGCCTTCCCGTGTTGCCAAGGCTATTGACGCGCTTCAGGAAGCCAACAAAATCAATCCCCAACAAGGGAACAGTGTAGACAACAACATTCAGGAAATATGGTGGGCGTTTTTGGAGTCTTTTGGGAATGACGCGAGGGTGCAGGGGTACAAACGACGCGCGACTCCACTGACAAAAGACGAGATGAAGCAACTAATAGATCAAGTACGCGGAGGGCAAGGAGCAGGAGATGCTTGGCTCAAAGGGGTTGAACGCGAAGTACAGTCTCATAAGGCAAAAATGAAATTTTTAAATGACAAGGTCAGTAACAGGCCTGAAATAACAGACTTGATGAGGAACACGGCTCCGGTGTTCCACGGCGGAACCTGTTTGCTCAAGTATCACAAGCACGGCGACTTTTTTGAGGCGAAAAGCCCCGAGGACGGCATTTTTATCCCGGGAATGGGCAAAAAGACCTGTGGCCTGAATGGGCTGACGTTTGGGTTTGAGATTTGCCTCGACCATAATCTTGGAATTCTGCAAAAAGCGTTAAAAAATAACGTCGATAAACAGGTGGACATCCACATCGTATGTTCGGCTGCTGTTAAAAACGTGACAAGCAACATGATGAATAGAAGGGGTGGGTTTTTTCTGCACGCCAGCATTGATGACAAGGCACGTGGTGTGTGGAAAAACAATGGGGGACAGCAAACAGAGGTAGCGCGTCTTAATCTTAAAGGTCTGCAACTAGGCGTGAATGGACTTCAGGTGTGGCGACTGAAACTCAGCAACGAAGGCTTGTGCTTGTGGCAACTGCTTGAAGAAGCCGTACGACAGTGGGAAAAGCGTCATTCCGATAAGTGGGTGTCACGGAAGTCAGGGGAGAGCAGGGGAGTTGCAAGCTGGATTGTTGCTCAGGCCAAAAACTATGAAGGGCAACACGGTGCAGTCGGACTCGAGAAGGTCGTTAGGTGGCTGTTGAGGCGCCCGGACGTACCTCAGCAGCCTCTAGGCGTACCGCGAGAGTTAGAACAGCTTAAAACAAACAGCACCTTGCAAAGACGCATAGAATATGCTTGGAGAGAGTGGAAAAAGGTCAGAGAGGAGTGGTTCAACGAGGAGTACTTGCTGTAGTGAAGTGAAACACACTCTCGACTGCGGAAGCTGGGAGTAGGCATCCCACGCACGTGCGAACCGTAGGTGAGCGACAGAGAGGATGCCGTCGTCGGAACGCTCGTTCGTACTCGAGGCACGGAGGGGATGCGGTGGACGAACAGGTCCACGACAGCTCGCGTCGAACGCAATCACCCGCCGATCAGCACCGTCGGACATCCGAGGGTGATCACGCCGCCGTGGCTCGTACTGTCGCCGATCCGCGCTGCCGGCAGTCCACCCACCATCACGGTCGCGCTCCCTTTGATCACCGTGCAGGGCGGACCGACACAGATCCCCATCGTGCCTACCTGGGCCGCCGGCATGCCGCCGATCAGCACCCTGGACGCCGCCGGTGCCGCGAGCACACCACCGACATGCGGCACCGGTCCGGTAAGCATCGGACAGACCTGCATGTCGGCGATCCTCGCAGCAGGCTGTCCCATGGCTCAGGCCTCTTCCCACGTGTCGATCCCGGTAGCGACCGCAAATCCGGCATCGAGGAGTCGCATGAGTTCAGCATTCGGCTCGGCGGGGGCCCGCCTCGCGGCCGCGAGCTTGACGGCCCCGGCCGCGGCCAGGCCCGCGAGATGGGGCAACGGCGTCAGCGGATCCAGGTGCGGCGGCGCGAGCGAATCCCCGGCCAGAAATGCGGCGAGTGCCGCGCACCCCGCCGGACTCGCCAACCCGGCGATCCTCGAGGCGTCCTGGGCCGCATAGGCCTTCAATTGCTCCGGCTGTCGAACCCAGGCCTCGGCCGTCTCGAGTGCCATCAACGGGCGCAGCTCGCCGGCCGGCACGTAGATCATGACGAGCCGCGCGATGGCGCACGCCGCCTGGACC
>RGVZ01000230.1 GCA_010029825.1 bacterium
TCGGCGTCGCACAGGTCGGCGCCGCGCAGATTGGCGCCGCGCAGATTGGCGCCGCGCAGATTGGCGTCGCACAGATTGGCGCCGTACAGATTGGCGTCGCGCAGATTGGCGCCGCGCAGATTGGCGTCTTGGCCGCTGGGGTCTCCGGCCAACCAGAGAGCGTGGCTGGCCAGGATTTCGGGCAGGTTGGGCGGTGGGGATTTAGGCATGGGAGTTTGAGGGTGTGGGGTGAGCGTGGGACTTACAGCGCGGCCGTGGTGGCGGGGCAGGCCCAGGGGGTGGGGGGAAGAGCTTCCAAGGCCTTCAGTCGCTCAAGAATGTGCGCCATCTCCTCATCCGTGGCCACCGGGGCGGCCTCGGGGGCTAGAGGCTCATAGACGGATTTGGGCTGATATGTAATGGCAATGTGCGGGGGGAAAGGCCGCTTTTTATCCGTGACCACCGGGGCGGCCTCGGGGGTGGGGGTGGCCAGATCGACAAAGCCGGGGATCGGGCGCTGCTCCAGCGCCTCCAGGCGCCGCACGATCGCCTCATTACAAAAGGAGCTGCTTTGGGATTGCTCAGTAGCGTCAGCCTCCAACGCCTGCACCCGCTCCAGCAGGTGCAGGATCGCTTGAGCTGTAACGCCGCCTTCAAATTTGGCGGTTTGGCGCAGCCAGGCCAGGGTTTCGGGCGCGATGCTCATTGCCCACCTCCCCAGCGATACAGAAATCCTTTCAGGATCTCTCGACCCCGAAGCACCGCTTCCTGATGCTTCGATAGCCCTTGCACAGCCATCACAACCTGATCAATCTGCTGATCACTGGGAGCAACTTTTGTCGCTGCTGTTGTAGGCCACGTTGCAGCAATTGCAAAGAGCAGGCCAATGGCCATGCAAGTAGCAATCCATTTGGCTATCACAATGACACCTCCTTTAAAGGGAGTACACGCACCTCGTGACCTTCAGCTAGCAAGGCTGCGGCTTTGATGCTCATCTCTTCAAACAAGTCGAACCGCTCGGTTCCAACAAGAGCGCGGCGGCCTGGGCCAGGAGTGCGTTTCACGTACCACGAAATCTGATAGGTCATCGAAGGGGGTCCGAATAGGGTTCGTCGTAAGAAGAAAAGTTGGGGAACCTTGTGGCAGGCTCGGGGATAGAAAAGTTGGGCAGTACCGCAATGTCGTCAACGGGTAAAGCCCACTCGCCGCACCAGTCGTGAGGCATCACCAGTGGCCACTCAGCCCATACTTCGCCTTGTGTTGCGTGAGATGGCTTGGGGGCATAGCGATTGCAGGTGCCTTGATCGTGAGTAACCATCACGCTGAAACGGCAATTTCCGCAGTTTGGTATCAGGTCGGTGGTGTTGCTCATCGAGTTAGCCTCGGCACTACGTTTTGCTGGTGAATCAGCATCTGATTAATGTCCCGCAACATCACTGCTTGACAGAAAAATAAAGCCCCGGTCAGCACTAGACCCGCTAGCACGGTGGACCCTATTCCGCGATTGGGGGCTGTGTAGGGACGCTCAGCTTGGGCAAGTAGTTCCGCTGCGCGAGCCATAGCAGGAGCAGGGCGGTTATGACGAATCGGCGGTAAGGAAGGCTCATTGAAGGTTTCCGTAGGGGTTGCCGATGTCGTCACAACGAAGAACAACGGCGCCGGGGTGACGGGCTTCAAAGGCTTCTTTAGCGTCGCTGACCGACCAGCCTTCAGGGGTAATCCACTCGGTTTGGTGGGGTTCGTTGGATTGAAAGATGCCGGGGAGGATGGAGATTGCACGGGTCGGAGGGTGGTAAGTGATTGAGAAGGCCATGAGTCGGTCTGAAGGGTTCGGGGACTTACTGACGCTGCGCTTGCTGCCGTCCAATGGGGTTACAAGCCCTGGAATCAACGGCAGACCTCGACGGGTCCCGGTACAGGCGAGAGGCCATCAGCAACTGAGTAGAATCGGTTGCTTGGTTCCACCGCTTGACCCGAGCAGTGGATGGCATCACCAGGGAGCGCAGTAACCGGCTGCATTCCGGTGCCATGCCCCGAGGACTACTTGCCGCTGCAGGAGGGGTAGGTGGGTAAACAGGAGGGAATGGGTTGGGTTGATGCGTTGGTAAGAGCGGCGCTGATGGCATAAAGCCGCCTGCGCCAATTACCGATGGCCATGAAGTTCACCGCAATGCCGTCTTCGCGGGCGTTGTCTTCAATGGCGCGGGCGGTGGCTTCGGCATCGGCCAGCAGTTGATCCAGGGCGGTGGCTACCGGCTGCTGGCGGGGGGTGTGGGTGATCGTGGGCATTGGTGGTGGGGCGGTGTGGTTTGGGAAGCGAAGCGGTCAGGTCCTATCTGCTGCCAATACAGCTTCTGGGTCTGCAAAGCCAAATAGCGGCAGGAAGAAAAACGGCAAACCCTTTGCGCGCATAACTGCAGCGCCTTGAATTTCATTTGTTGCCCATGCGCTGACCCGTGCGCTGGCCCATGCGCTGTCTCGTGCGCTGGCCCATGCGCTGGCCCATGCGCTGTCTCGTGCGCTGTCCCATGCGCTGGCCCATGCGCTGTCTCGTGCGCTGGCCCATGCGCTGGCCCATGCGCTGGCCTCTGCGCTGGCCTCTGCGCTGGCCAGCGTGATCCAATCATCGGGGCTCATGCGGTCCAGATGCCGCCAAAAAGCAAGTACAACATGAGCCTGATCACCAATAACTTGCGCAGGATCGCGTATTACCACTGCAGGAGCACCATCTTGCCTGTCATTGACTAAACGAAGCAATACTGCGTGAGCGCGGCTAATTCCAAATAACTCGGCAATGCGTTTGTCTGCTTTTGGCTGTTCAAGGTTGCGCAGATCATCAGCAGACATGTTGTCAAGAAAGTGCAATGCTTGTCCTTGCGCACACATGCAAGAGCCGTTTTCGCTAACAAGACTTCCTTTGAATGGGACATTGCCAGGCCAATAATCTAGTAATTCTTCAACTGTGGTTGGGTTTGCCATGAAGGGAAACTAAGTAGTGTGATTTGGGAAGCGCAGCAGTCAAGCGTAAGCAAGGGCGAGGCTGTTGCGCTCGTCAATGGTGGGCGACTGCCAGCCCTCGGGCTCAGCGTCGTAGTCTTCGGCTGGCAAAGGGAGGAGGACGGTAAGGTTGTAGGGAGTGCCGATCTGGTCGTAGGTTGCCAGGGTGGCGGCCAGCTCCTTGGCGCTGGTGTAGTCGTCGTTGTGGCCGTTCTGGAAATAGAACCAGAGGGCCACGTCGTCCGACTTCTGAACTTCAACGGTGCACAGGAGGCGCTTGCCGATGATGAGCAGGGCGTCGGCAAGGAGGGTAGACATTGGCGGTCGGGGGTGGTGGTGGTGCCGGGTGTGCTCCGGTCTTCAAATCATAAGCCGTAAAGCCTGCTTTCGTAAAGCCGAAGCGTCGTTGCGTTTCAAAAACCGTAACAACTGCATCAAAAGGAAAGCCCCGGCGGTTGCCAGGGCCAGGGATCAGGCGGTGAGGGCCACCTCATATCGGGGGCTGGCCCCGAGCCTGAGCCAGCGCGTTCAAATTGGGCCGCTACTGCACTGAACCAAGCCTGCGCTTCATGCTCTTCGCCGAACCAGCGGTTGGCCGTGGAGCCGAGTTCCTCGACCGACAGCTCGGTGAGCTCGATCACGCCCTGGAGTTGGGCTGCAATTTTTTGAACAAGGTCAGGAGACGCATTTGTGAGGAAGTTCTGGATCGCCTCCGCCTCGGTTTCGAGGTCGGAATCAAAAATGACAGTAGAAAGAAACTTGGCGAGCTCCGGAGCGTGCTTGAGGTCCATGCCCTGAGGCTTACCTGCGACGCCGCTTTTTAGGAAGGGGCCGAGCGGATTTCACTGACTCGGGAAGGCCCAGGTCTGAAATCCTGAGGGCCTCGATCTCAGTCTCACCTGCCGTCTCGCCGTCGGGAGTGATCTGGATCTTGCGGTAAGTGATCTCGCGGTTGGACTCGTTGGTGAAAGTTTCCTTGCGGACGGCAACCCACCCCTCCTGCCCGAGAAGCTCCAGCACGGACTCATAAGCCTTGCGATCCGTGCGCGGCTTGAGCTCGCAGACGCGATCAAAGAGCCTTCCTGCCGAAACCCCGTCGGCTTGTGAGAGGGCCGCCAAGATGAGCTTTGCCGTGGTCTTTTCGGGCCCGCTCAGCTCGCGCCCGTGGCCCTCGCTCCCGCGTTTGCAGCGATCGCACACCCCGCAGGCCCCCCGGGCATCCGTGTCTCCAAAGTACTTGAGGAAGTACTGCATGCGGCAGCCCGGGTGCTGCACGAAATCGAGCATCTGCTGGAGGGATTTTTGCCGGTGATTGCGCTGTGCCTCGTAAGTGCGCTCCCAGGTCGTCGTCCCGGTGGGCGTGACCAGACCCTGATGATCGATCGTGAGAGCCCCATGGATCCTGAGCTTTTCGACGGCCTTGTCAAATGCATCGCGCTTGATGCGCGACGTGCTCTCGTAAGCATCGTCGAGTGTTCGCGGAGATGCCCGCGATGCCACCCCAAAAGCACGGAGCGACTGTTTGAGAACGGAGGGTTCCGGATAGTCGCGCTCAAAAAAGAAATCATGCGTCTTTTGATCGGCAAACGAGTGCATGAGGATCGCTTCGGATGGAAGCCCGTCACGCCCGGCGCGACCGATTTCCTGATAGTATCCTTCGACACTCCCCGAAAGCCCTGCGTGGATCACGGTTCGGACATCGGGCTTGTCGATCCCCATCCCGAAAGCGACGGTCGCCACGATCACATCACACTCGCCTGACAAGAACGCCTGCTGGACCTGCTCGCGGGTCTCGGCGTCGAGTCCTGCGTGGTAGCAGACTGCGCGAATTCGGTCTTTTTTGCGGCCCGCCAGACGCTTGAACTCCGAAGTGATCTCTTCGGCGCTCTTGCGGGTGGTGGCGTAAATAATTGCAGGAAGCCTCCCCTCACCCGAAAGCAGCCCATAGGCCGCCTCGGCTCGATCCGGTACCGAGACCTCGTGGATGCGGATGGCGATATTGGTCCGCCTAAATCCCTGGATAAATCGGCTCGCGCTCGTGATCCCGAGCTGGCGGATGATGTCATCCTGAACCATTCCCGTGGCGGTTGCCGTGAGTGCAACCACCGGCGCGGGCCTGAGTCCCGAAAGGCGCTCGCCCAGGCGCCGGTACTCGGGCCTAAAATCATGGCCCCACTGCGAGATGCAGTGGGCTTCGTCGATGGCAATCAGCGCGGGCTTGCGCTTTTGGAGCATCTCCGGAAAACCCGGCACCGCAAGACGCTCGGGAGCGATAAAAAGAAAGTCGAGATCCCCCTGGAGGTAGCGCACACAGGCCGAGCGCTGGGCCTCGCGTGTGCGCCCCGAGTGGATCTGCTCCACACGAAGTCCGCGCGCTGCGAGCTTGGAGACCTGGTCATCGATGAGCGCCAAAAGTGGGCTGATCACGAGCGTGGTTCCCTGGCGGGCAAGACCCGGAAGCTGGTAGCACAGAGATTTTCCTGCTCCCGTTGGCATGACCACAAGGGCGTCACTCCCAGATGCGATGGCATGACAGACTTTTTCTTGTGAGGCGCGAAACTCCGAAAAGCCGAATCGGGATTGGAGGATTTCGCGAAGCTGCATGGCGCGAGCCTAAAGGCTCGGGCTACTTTTTGGAATAGGCGAGCTGGCGTTCGACCATTTGGTCAAAAACCCGAAGCATCCCCGAGTGATCGGCAGGGTCCCTGAGCAGCGTCAGCACGCGGTGGATCGCCTCGAGCGAAGAAAGACACTCGGGCCGGGGCTGTTTTCGAATCAAAAAGCGCGAGGTCTCGCGACTCTCAAAGCTCACGCGGGGGATGTCTTGCAGAATCGGCGAATGGTGGAGCATCTTCTGGGCAAGGTCCCAGGTCGCATCCAGCACAATGAGCACAGGGTCCTCCCCCGCAGGGAGCAACCTCTCCCGCTCTGCGGCCGTGAGCGTATCGAGCGAGAGGCTCCTCGGTCCAGGATAGAGCAGGAAGGGCCTGCTCCCCGGTTGAGCCAGGAGTGCAGCGAGCTCCGAGTCCCTCCCAAAGCTCGCGCCCACCCAAAGCAGGGAGTTTGTCAGGCTTCGATGGGCCATCCGTCCGGTGCCCACGGGATGGCGCGCC
>RGVZ01000024.1 GCA_010029825.1 bacterium
GGCTGTTCGCCAATTAAAGTGGTACGCGAGCTGGGTTCAGAACGTCGTGAGACAGTTCGGTCCCTATCTGCTGTGGGCGCAAGAAACTTGAGAGGCTCTGACCTTAGTACGAGAGGACCGGGTTGGACGTACCTCTAGTGCACCAGTTGTCACGCCAGTGGCACCGCTGGGTAGCTAAGTACGGATGGGATAACCGCTGAAAGCATCTAAGTGGGAAGCCCACCTCAAGATTAGGTTTCTCTGGCGCAAGCCCTGTAGATCCGTTCTAGACGAGGACGTTGATAGGCTAGAGGTGGAAGTGCGGCAACGCATGGAGCTGACTAGTACTAACCGATCGTGAGGCTTATTTTTTAACGCCTAACAACTCTTCACTTGGGAGAAACGTTAGGCGGCAGAGTCGATGAAAATCAAACGGCTCTAGTGAAAGATTGTTGAATTGCTTGTGTTCGTTGTTGAAAGTCAAAACTAACAGGTGTAAACCTGTGGTGATTTGGCTGTGTTTATAGCGGCGAGGAAACACCCGTTCCCATCCCGAACACGGAAGTTAAGCTCGCCAGCGGTGATGGTACTGCACTTTTAAGTGTGGGAGAGTAGCACGACGCAGCCTTAATATTGAAAACCCCGGTGGAAACACCGGGGTTTTTTTTTGCTAGAATTTCTCGGCACTCTCAGTTTTGCCCAGTTGTGTTGATGCCTTTACTTTCATTCTGAATGGCGAGTATCGATGAAGCCGAGCACACTGATTTTGATTATTTTCGTCTCGTCTTGGATGGGCGTCGCAGTCCAAAGTCTAGCCATGGTCCTTGCCGTTGCGTGGGTCATTGGCATTTATAGTTCGACCGGGAAGTTGCCGTTCATTGAGCATTTCCATCAGTCAAAATGGTGTCAGTGGGCCATGTTCATCGGGCTCGCTTGGCTCTGTCTGGGACTCGTCGTCTCGATATTGAATCCGCGGACTTCCTCCGTTTGGCCTGATTTTGTTCCAGCGTATTTATGGTGGGTCCTGGGACCTTTTTTCTTTCCGTTGCTGGCCGAGGGCTGGTGTGGGCTGGATTCCATCGAGAAATCCCGCCTCCGAAAAATGTTCCTGGTCGCGTTCTGGACTATTTTGATCAGCGTTTGTCTGATTTGCGCTTCTCAATTCTGGATTGGGTGGAAACTTCAGGGCACGGAAATAATTTCAGCGGAAAAGCGTGCTCGGGGGCTTTTTTCGCATCCTTTGAGCCTTGCTTATATTTTGTTGCTGTACGTGCCTTTGGCTGCCGGGGCGCTTGTCAGGGACCTGCGTTCCATGAAAGCGTGGGCCTTGGTCCTCGCCTTGCTATTTTTGATTTTCGTCTCATCGAGCCGGACGGTGCAGGCTGTCGTTGCCGGCTTGGCTGCTGTTTTCGTTTTATTCGGATTGAAAGGCAGACACAGGGTCGTGGGTGTGATTGGAGGCGTATTTCTGACAACGTTGACTATCTGCACGGACAATCCGTTGAGGCAGAGAGTTATCTCGACCATTGAGCAAAAGGAAGACCGGCAGCAGAACCAATATGCTGATGACCGGATTGCTTTTTGGGCAGTTCATTGGGACATGTTCAAAGAGAAGCCGATGTTCGGCCATGGATTGTCATACAAGCAGGATTACCTCGACCGTTATTACGAGGCGCATGGATTGGGGGAGCTCAAGAAAAAATACCCGGCGCATAACATGTTCCTGCAGCTGATGGTCAACACGGGCGTCGCTGGTTTGATGTTGTGGCTTGCGCGGGTCATGGTTGACGTTACGGCATGCGTGACTCTGATCCGAGGTGTCGGGACGCTGAGGGGGGGGCGAGGCGGGGCAGGCTCGCGTGCCTGGGTCGGATGGACGGGGATTGCGACCATTGTGGCCATCTTGGTGGCCGGTTTGACCCAAAATGCATTTCAGGACAGTGCGGTACGGTTCCACTGGACGATCTTGGAGGGGGTTCTGTTATGGTTCACCAGCCGCCAAGAAGTCTCAAACGCGCAACCCCAAGAAGCCTTACCAGCATAGGATCGATGAATCGGCGCGGTTATTCGTCCAGTTTCAGGATCGCCAGGAATGCCTGCTGCGGTATCTCCACACTTCCAAGCTGCTTCATGCGTTTTTTGCCCTCTTTCTGTTTCTCGAGGAGTTTTCTTTTCCTTGAGATATCACCGCCGTAACACTTGGCTGTCACGTCCTTTCGGAGGGCCGAAAGCGTTTCACGAGCGACGACTTTGCTGCCAATGGCGGCCTGAAGGGCGATCTGGAACATCTGACGGGGCAGGAGTTCCTTGAGTTTTTTGCAAAGCATGCGGCCGCGATGGGGCGCATTGCCGCGGTGCACGATGCAAGAAAGAGCATCCACCGGTTCAGCGTTTACCAGGACGTCGAGCTTCACGAGATCACCTTCACGGTAATCGATAACCTCGTAGTCCATTGAGGCGTAGCCGCGGGAGATGCTTTTCAGCTTGTCGTGGAAGTCAAAGATCATCTCGTTCATCGGGATTTCGTAAATGATTTTGACACGTTTGCTGGTTGTGTACTCCAGCGCCACCTGAGTGCCCCGACGTTCCGTGAGCAGTTTCAGCAATCCGCCGATGTATTCTTCCGGCGTGTGGATCGTCATCAAGACGTAAGGTTCCTCGATCCTCTCGATCCTGGTCACATCCGGCATGTGGGCCGGATTCTCGATCTCGATCATGCCTTCGCCGCCAATTTTGAAGACGTGATAGACGACTGTCGGTGCTGTGAAGATCAAGTCGAGGTTGTACTCGCGCTCCAGTCGTTCCTGGACAATATCCATGTGGAGAAGTCCGAGGAAGCCGCACCGGAAACCAAAACCAAGGGCATTGGAGCTTTCGGGCTCAAAGGTCAACGAGGAATCGTTGAGATTGAGCTTCTCGAGAGAGTCCTTGAGAAGTTGAAAGTCAGACGAGTCCACCGGGAAAATACCGCCAAACACCATTTGCTTGGCTTCCTGGAAGCCGGCCACAGGTTTGTCGGCAGGGTTGTCAGGGTTGGTGATTGTGTCGCCGACGCGGGTGTCCGCTACGGCTTTGATCGAGCCGGCGACGAAGCCGACTTCACCCGCGGACAGTTCGCGGGCATCGATGGGTTTTGGTGTCAGTTTGCCGACCTTGAGAACTTCAAAAGTCTTGCCGCTCGACATCATTTGCATCTTCTGGTTGAGCTTGATGGTACCCGCCATGACGCGAAGCAGGGAAACAGCTCCCAGGTATGGATCAAACCAGCTGTCGAAAATGAGAGCCTGGAGGGGCTCCTCCCGTCGATCCGCTGGAGGCGGGATTCTCGCCACGATAGCCTCGAGGAGATCCTCGATTCCAACGCCAGTCTTGGCGCTGACCAATACGGCCTCTGAAGCGTCAATCGCGAGTTCTTCCTCAATCTCACCCTTCACCCTCTCTGGGTCCGCGGAGGGGAGGTCGATCTTGTTGATGACCGGGATCAGGGCGAGGTTGTGACGCATGGCGAGTTGCACGTTGGCGACGGTCTGGGCTTCGACGCCCTGGCTGGCGTCGACAATGACGAGGGCGCCTTCGCAGGCGGCAAGGCTGCGGGAGACTTCGTAGCTGAAATCAACGTGTCCCGGAGTGTCGATCAGGTTGAAAAGGTAGCGTTTACCGTCTCTGGCGCGGTAGTGCATTGAGGCGGTCTGGGCCTTGATCGTGATGCCACGTTCGCGTTCGATGTCCATGCTGTCGAGGACCTGCGAACGCATCTCGCGCGCGCTCAGCGCGCCGGTTTCCTCGATCAAGCGATCCGCGAGCGTCGACTTGCCGTGGTCGATGTGAGCGACGATACAAAAATTTCTAATGATAACGGGATCTTCCATTTTGCTCTTCAGTGCTCACTTGAGTCGGAGCTTGAATCCGGAAATTACAGGACCATCGGGTTATAGAGGCAGTGTAAGGCCCTGTCAAAAGAACACTTTGTTCTTTTTTCCAGGGGCGTCACATGCGGCTGACGGTGGCTTTGAGTCCATGTTTGGATTGCAGGGATTTCATGGCAGACTTTGCCGAGACTTCGGTGTCGAACATCCCGAGACGAACCCGGTAAATGACCCGGCCGTCTTTCAAAAGCGGGGTGTAGTACGCGTCGAGTCCCTTCTGGGCCAAGGATTTAATCATGGACTCGGCTTGCTCGCGGCTGCCCATTTTGGCGATCTCGATGGTGAATTTGTTTTCCGGAAGTGCGTCCTGGCTTGTCTCGCCCGTGGCGTCCGGGGAGCCGGGCGCGGGTGAGTCGCCTATGGTGGTGTAGGACAGCGGCTCTGGTTCGGTTCCGGTCTCTGTTGTGGGCTTTTCCAGACGCTGCCACTTCACGGGGAATTTTTTGAATGCCAGTGCGCCGATCAGTCCCGCGAGTGCGCCAACCAGGATGACCGAAACTGCGGTCAAAATGACTTTACCCCGTCCGTTTGAGGTCATGGTTGCATCCCTTGCTTCGCGTTGATTCCTGTGCCTCAATACCGCTATTGTCGCCCCCGGACCCGGGCAGCGCAAGGCCTGATCTTTTGGTTCGCCCCGTTTGTGAACGCGTGCGCGCATGACGACAAGATGGGAACCCCTTGAAAGAAGAGCGGATGGAAATCAAAGAATCGCGAGCCATAAGGTTGGATGGCGTGAAAACCCACAACCTCAAGGGAATCAACGTCGAGTTTCCCATCGGAAAGATGACGGTCGTGACTGGCGTGTCTGGCTCCGGAAAAAGCTCTTTGGTGTTCGATACACTCTACAGTGAATCGTACCGCCGTTACGTCGAGAGCTTGTCGAGTTTCGCGCGGCAGTACTTGAAGGCATTACCCAAGCCGGAGGTCGAATCCGTCCGGAACCTTCCGGCCGCCATCGCCGTGAAGCAGTCGCGTTCGGGCGCGACGTCACGAAGCACAGTGGGGACGCTGACTGAAATCAATGATTTGTTGCGCGTGCTATTTGTCCACCTGTCGCGGATCATCTGCCGTTCGTGCGGTCGTGTTGTTGAGCCTGAATCTCCGTCCACCATTGTCCGGAAATGCCGCGAGGAGTTTGGGATCGGACAGACGGTGATTGTCGCGGCTCCGTTGCGGAGATGGGAGAGCGTCAAGTCCAAGGAATTGCGTGCCCAGTTGGAAGCGCAGGGTTTCACCAGGTTTGTGGACCCCGAGAGCCTTGCCGTGACCCGGATCGCGGATTTCAAGGAGACAAAATCCAAGGGCATCGCGGAAATGGCGGTTGTCATGGACCGTATGGAGATCAAGCAAGATCCCGCGGACCCGCGGCTTTACGACGCGGCGCGTCTGGCTCTGCGCGTGGGGCGCGGCGTTGCTTCCGTGATCGCCGCAAAGCGCCTTGATTTCACGGATGGTCTCGATTGTTGCGGAGTCACGTACGCGCAGCCGACTTTGGCCCTCCTGTCTTTCAATCATCCATTGGGCGCCTGTGACACGTGTCAGGGTTTTGGTTTTGCCAGTGAGATCGACTGGGAGAAGGTACTTCCGGACATGTCCTCGTCGCTCGCGGGCAAAGGTGTCGCTTGCTGGAATTTTGGAATGCATGACGGGGTTTATGACCTGGCTTTGCAGGGAGCCAAGCTGGCGAAACTGAGTGTCGCGAAGAAACCTTTCAGCGATTAC
Organism: bacterium; assembly: GCA_010029825.1. GTDB lineage: Bacteria > Bdellovibrionota_B > Oligoflexia > Oligoflexales > RGVZ01 > RGVZ01. Next base: position 5,628 of record RGVZ01000024.1, read on the forward strand.
ACCCGCGCTGAAATGGATTGGCTGAAGACGGGAAAGGCCCCGGCCGACGCAGGGGGAAAGAATTCAAGCTATCACGGGATCGTGGGCTATTTCCGTTGGTTGGACAGCAAGCGTTACAAGCCGCACTACCGGATTCATGCCGCCCGTTACCGGAAGTACGTCATTTGTCCGGCGTGTGATGGGGCGCGACTCAAGCCGGACGGGCTGTCGTGTCGGGTCGGTGACATGAACATCGCCGACGTGCAGGCTCTGCCGGTGGACGAATTTACCGGATGGCTCGCCGGGTTGCGTGCTGCGGCGGAGCAACAGGGGTTTTTGGACCCGAAGCGGCGGGGCCGTGTCGAGCGGGGGATGACCGGTCTTGTTGAAGCCTTTGATGAAGCCGAGGCCCGGGTCGGATACTTGCAGCGGATCGGGGTTGGATATTTGACTTTCGACCGGCCGTCGCGAACGTTGTCCGGTGGCGAACTGCAGCGGATCAACATGGCGCGTTGTCTGGGTAGTGCCCTGACAGAGACTTTATTCTGTTTGGACGAGCCGTCTGTTGGATTGCACGCGCGGGATTCAAAGCGCTTGCTGGAGATCATGCGCGAGATGCGTGATCAAGGAAACACGGTCGTCGTTGTCGAGCACGAGCGAACGGTCATCGATGGCGCGGATCATTTGATTGAAATCGGGCCGAAGGCCGGACATGAGGGGGGGAACGTCGTTCACGCGGGAGCTCCGCAAGTCCTTGGAAGGACGGTGAAAAGAGCTGAGGCAGCTCCGGTTTCCCCGTGGTCAGGGGCGGGCGCAAAGTTCATCGAGTTGACTGGCGCGCGAACCAACAACTTGAAGAATATCGATGTGAAAATCCCGGCAGGCGCGCTGACAGCGGTATGTGGAGTCAGCGGCAGCGGCAAGACGAGTTTGATCCAGAACACGTTCTACCCCATGGTGGCGAGGGCTCTGGGGCAGGAAGTTTCGGTCGTCGGCGGCGAGCGCTGCCTGGCTCGGGCGGTGAAGCCTCTGCCATTGATCAAGTCCTATTCGGAAGTCCTTTTAATGAGCCAGGCTGCTTTGGGACGCAGCAGCCGGTCGAACATCGCGACATACCTCGGGATCTTTGATGAGATCCGGAAGCTGATGGCGGGCGAGCCTCTGGCACAAAAACTCGGTCTGGCGCCGGGTTCGTTCAGTTTCAATACGCCCGGGGGCAGGTGCGAGACGTGTCGCGGCCTGGGTACCGTTTCCGAGGACTTGTCGTTTCTGGGGGATATGGAGGTTACTTGTCCGGAGTGTCACGGGCGCAGGTTTGGCGATGCCGTGATGAGCGTCGCCTGGCGAGGGAAGAATCTGGCTGACATTCTGGCTCTGACCGTGGCCGAGGCGCGGGTGTTTTTTCACGACCGCCCGGCGATTGCCGCGACGCTGGACCATGTGATCGCCATGGGATTGGGTTACGTGAATCTGGGTCAGCATACGAGTTCATTTTCCGGGGGCGAGGCCCAGCGGCTCAAGTTGGCGGAACTTCTGCGTGAGATTCGAGGTGGGAAGCCGAAGATTTTGATTTTTGACGAGCCCACAACGGGATTGAGCGATGCCGACGTGTCGCGCCTCATGGAGCAGTTTCGCACATTGACAAAGAACGGGCATACCGTGATTGTGGTTGAGCATCACATTCAGGTGCTCAAGTCCGCGGATTGGTTGGTTGAAATTGGTCCCGAGGCCGCTGCCGGGGGCGGGGAGCTGGTGTACCAGGGTGTGCCAGGGGGGCTTGCCGGGGTTGAACGGTCGCTGACGCGTCCGTTTTTGGAGGGGCGCGAATGAGTCGCTACACGGTCAGGGATTCAGTGACCACAAGTCATCTCTTGAAACGCAAGCAGGCCGGGGAAAAGATCTCGGTGGTGACATGCTACGACGCCGCTTTTGGCCGGATAGTCGAGCATTCACCGGTCGATGTGGTCCTTGTGGGAGACAGCCTTGGCAACGTGATCCTCGGTTACGACAGCACCTTGCCAGTGACCGTTGACGACATGATTCATCACGCGGCGGCAGTGACCCGTGTGGTCAGGCGCCCACTGGTGGTGGTCGACATGCCGTTCATGTCATACCAGGTGTCAGTCGAGGATGCGCTGCGCCATTGCGGCCGGGTGATCAAGGAGTCGGGCGCCCAGGCAGTGAAGCTGGAAGGTGGGCGCAGGATTGTTCCACAAGTGAAGTCTCTGGTGGACGCGGGCATTCCCGTCATGGGGCATTTGGGTCTGACGCCGCAGAGCGTTCATGTGATGGGTGGATACCGGCTGCAGGGAAAGAGCAGCGATGCGCGCAAGTCGATTCTTGAAGACGCGAAGGCTATCGCTGAGGCTGGCGTATTTTCGCTGGTTCTGGAAATGGTTCCGGCAGAGTTGGCGGCGGAAGTCACCGCGCTGATTGATGTGCCGACCATCGGCATAGGTGCCGGCGGAGGCTGCGATGGTCAAGTCCTCGTGCTGCACGATTTGCTCGGGTTTGACGAGGATTTTAATCCGAAGTTCTTGAAGAAGTACGCGAATCTTGGCGCGGTGATTGGCGACGCGCTGGCGAAATATGACCGCGAGGTCAAGTCGGGCGCGTTCCCGCAGTTAAAGAATGAGTTTTGACCGGTTTGCCGGCGTTACGCGCGGCAGGTTTGCAACAAGGGCGGATAGATGACAGGAAAGCGCGATTATTACGAGATTCTCGGGATCGAAAAGGGAGCTTCCGATTCCGACATAAAGTCAGCGTATCGCAAAGCTGCGATGAAATATCACCCGGACCGGAACCCGGACAATGCTGAGGCTGAGGAGAAGTTCAAGGAGGCCTCAGAGGCCTATGAGGTCCTCTCCAATGCCGAGAAACGCGCGACCTATGACCGGTTCGGTCATCAGGGACTCGGTAGTGGAGCCGGGTTCCATGATGTGAATGACATTTTCCAGAGTTTTGGATCCATATTTGAGGAGTTCTTTGGCTTCGGTGGTGGATTCGGTGCCGGTGGAAGGACAAGAACGCGTCGCGGGGCTGACCTGCGCTACGACCTGGCTTTAGGCTTCGATGAAGCAGTCTTCGGTGTTGAGAAGGAAATCGAGTTCGAGCGGGTCGCCGCGTGCGGTTCTTGTAATGGCAGTGGCGCAAAACCAGGGACCGCAAGGAAGCGATGTGGGACTTGCCAGGGGATTGGCCAGATTCGACGCACCCAGGGATTCTTCAGTGTCGCGACTCCCTGTCCGGCGTGCGGGGGCGAAGGCGAGACGATTGAGCACCCTTGCCCAACTTGCAAGGGGCGTGGGCGCAAGAAAGAAAAACGCAAGATGTCCGTAAAGGTGCCGGGAGGGGTTGATACCGGTTTGCGTTTACGGATCTCACAGGAAGGCGAAGCAGGTATCAATGGCGGTCCGGCGGGCGACCTGTACGTGGTCTTGCACGTCAAGGACAGCGACCGTTTTGTACGTGATGGCAACGATTTGATCCTGAGCCAGCAGGTCAGCATTGTTCAGGCCGCCTTGGGCGCGAAAATCAAAGTCAAAGGAATCGATTCGGAGCATTCGGTCGAAATCCCGGCGGGGACGCAATACGGTCACCGGATCACGGTGCCGGGTGCTGGTGTCCCGAGCCTGAAGGGTGTGGGGCGCGGCGACCTGCATATTGAGATCGCGGTGGTTGTGCCGCGCAAGCTGACGCGTGAGCAGAAAGAGCTCCTGCAAAAATTCGCGGACATCAGTGGCGAAGATCAGGGCGCAGGTCAGGGTGGGTTTTTTCAGCGGCTTTTTGATTGAAGAGAAGTTTCTTCGGCCTGCGGCCTCAGAATGACGGGGAAGAGAGGATTCTTCGGCCTGTGGCCTCAGAATGACGGGGAAGAGAGGATTCTTCGGCCTGCGGCCTCAGAATGACGGGGGCGTGCCTTCGGCGAGACCTTTGAGACCAGCGGTTGGCGGGACGCGGCTTGCGACCCATGCCGGATAGACGCCTGCAAGAATCGATACCGCGATGGCCCCGAGGCTGACCGCGAAATAGGTTTTCCAGTTGTAGTCCACCGGCAGGGTCGCCAGCATATAAAGATCTGGCAGGTCGATGAACTGGTACTTCTCGAGCAATTTGCTGACAAGCAGGGCGAGGCCGTTCCCGATTCCGGTGCCGATCACTCCGACCCAGGCGCCCTGGATCAGGAAGAGAAGCAGGATTTCCCGGTTGGTGGCCCCCAGGGCTTTCAGTATCGAGATGCTGCGCTGTTTCTGGGTAACCGAAATAAACAGTGTTGTCAGGATGTTGAAGCTCGCGACGCCACTGACAAGAAATACGATCGCGGCAATGACGGCACGCTCAATCTGCATTGCCTCAAAAAGTTGCCGGTTGAATGACTGCCATTCCTTGATCTGGATAGTGTATTTTTCGCTCATCAACGACGCGATGGCGGGGCTCTGCTCGGGGTGCTTGAGACCAATTTCCAGTCCCGTGACCCGGTTACCCATGTTGAAGAAGGCCTGGGCGGTCGGCAGGGATACGATGCCGAGCTTGTTGTCGTAGTGCTTGAGGCCTGAGTCGTAGACCCCTGCGACGCGGAAAGACTGCATCTCTCCCACGCGATCCGCGTCCGGCGCGACCAGTTGGATGGTGTCTCCCGGTTTCGCGTCCAGCATTGAGAGAAGGCCACGGCCCAGGATGATCGGGGACGGGGAGTCCCGGCGGATGCCCGGGCCGTCCGTGATTTCCGCCTGGAGTTCATCCAATGCCGTTGCTGGATGCACGAGAGGGCGTAAATCCTGCACCAGTTGACGTTGGGCTGGTTCGATGCCGCGAATCAGTGTTGAGTGAAGGATCGAATTTTTCCGGGCCATGGTCTCATAGTGAACGAACCTGGACATTCCGGTCAGGTGAACGCCGAAGTCCTTCTGGATTTTCGCGGCCCAGACGTCGGGCTTGTCCAGTCCGCCCGGGAAATTGAAAGCCAGGATATGGGCATTTGCCGCGAGAAAACGGTTCTTGAGTTCTGTCTCGAATCCGTTGATGACCGAAAGGACAACCGTCATGGCAGCCACGCCAATGGCGACTCCGGCGATGGAAAGTACCGTGATCCAAGAGAAAAAGCGGTTTTCCCGGCTGGACCTGAGGTATCTTGTCGCGACGACGATGGCTGTTCTCATGGGGCTGAGAGTATATGGAACAGGGCGGCCGGTCAAAGGACAGTCGTGGCATTGCGGGTACGTCGGTGATATGACGGCCGCCTGCAATTTTTGGCAGCGCTTCGTGGGTTTTGGAAGGATCATGCGTCGAACAATCCATCTGGTTTTCTGCGTTGTTTTATTTCCGGTTTTTCTTGGCAGCCTGACGAGGGGGGCTTTGGCCCAGCCTGAACGAAAGCCGTTGGTCCTCGTCAGTGTCTACCCGATCGAGGCCATGGTCAGGGAAATTGCCGGCGACAGCTTTGATGTCAGGCCGGCGCTGCCGTACGGTCGAAGTGAGCACGACTACGAGCCGTCGCCGAAAGATGTCCGGCTGCTCAGGTCGGCCGATCTCCTGTTCGTCGTCGATCAGGTAACGGATGGTTGGATGATGGGCGCAGCCGGGAAAAAGGTCCCGGCGGTGGAACTCCTCGGGCGTGTCGATCCTGAGACTTACGGTCGCACGATTGGAGCCGGGGCATTGGGGCATGTTGCCGCCAAATCGATGTCTGGTCAGCTTGATCCTCATTTCTGGACCGATCCCGTCAGGATGGCGAAGGCAGCCAGATTGGTCGGAGAGAAATTGAGCGAGATGGTGAGGTCGTCCCCTGGTCGTGGCGGCCGCGCTATCCCGGGCTCTCAGCAAATCATCAAAGGGATTGAGGAACGGAGCGCGCTGTTTGAGCGCCGCATGGTGAAACTGCGGGACGCCATGGTGACCGCCGCGAAAGGTTGGCCGAACGCAGGGGTTATCCTGGCGCACGGTTCTCTCGGATATTTCAGCCGGATCACCGGCCTCAAGATCGTCGGTGTCCTTGAGCCCTTGCCGCACATGGAGCCTGGACCTCGACACTTGCGTGAGCTGATCGAGAGCGCGAAAGCCAATCAACCATGTCACGTCCTGGCAGAGGAACAATTTGATGACTCGGCCGCGCGCGCGCTGGCCCGGGAGGCAAATGTCCGGGTTACGCGAATCAATCCCCTTGGAACTCCCAAAACCCGGAGCGCCGATGAGGTGGAGGCCGGGAGTTACGATCGTTACGTCAACGCGCTCGTTGACCAGGTAGGCAAGGGGCTCGCAACAAAATGAACCAGCCTGGTTTCCGGGGTGACGATTCTCACAAACCTTGCGCGATTGAAGTCAAAGCCTTGTCGCTTGCGATTGAAGGGCGGACGATACTTGAAGATGTCTCTTTCAATCTGGATGCCGGGGAATTTCTTTGTATTTGCGGGCCGAACGGCGCAGGCAAGACGATGCTGCTGAAGGCAGTGCTCGGACTGTCGAAACCAACGTTGGGATCGGTTTCGCTGCTGGGTCTCTCTCCTCGCGAGGGACGCAGGAAGACGGGTTATGTACCCCAGAGAAAGAACTTTGACCGCATGTTCCCCGCGCGCGTCGTCGAGGTCATCGCGGCGCATCTCTCCGGGGCGTGGCCACTTGTGGTCTCGGCAGAGGCTCGGGACAAGGCCGCGGCGGCATTGCGCATCGTGGGTGGTGAACACCTCCTTGACAAGGAATTGAGGGATTTGAGTGGCGGCGAGTTGCAACGGGCGTTCCTTGCCCGTGCGCTGGCCGCGGAGCCTGAGCTGTTGATTCTGGATGAGCCGATGGCCGGTGTTGATGCGCAGGGTATCTCGGATATTACGAGCTTGCTGGACGGTATCGCGAAGCAACGGCGACTGACCATTGTGATGATCACTCACAGCCTCGCAGTGGTCGAGCATTGCGCCACCAAGTTGATTTTCATGGAGGCCGGAAAGATCCGGGCATTCGGAAATCCATCAGAACTTCTGCGTGACCCGAGTTTTCATGAGCTGGCCTTTACCGGACACGATCACGAGCACGCGGTAACCAGTGGCAAAGGGGAATATTGAGATGATCGAATTCCTTGCCGAGATCTTGTCGCAGGACTTCATGGTTCGCGCCCTGGCGGGAGGGGCGCTGGTCGGAGTGGCGTGCGCGATGCTCGGAGTTCTGGTTTTCCAGCGCGGGATTACTTTCGTTGGCGACGGTCTGGCTCATTCCATGTTCGGCGCGGCCGGAATTGTCGCGTTGTTGAATATTGTCGAAGGCTCGCAAATGGTCCTTTGGGCAGCGTTGCCGGTCAATGTTCTGGTGGGTTTCGCGATGGCGTGGGTGCGCAGAACTGGCAGGCTGCGTGGCGACGCGGCGATCGGAATTTTTTTTCCGATCATGTTTGCCGCCGGGGTGCTGTGTCTGACGTTGAGGCGGAACCTGGGCGCTCCACCTTTGAACATGGAAGCCCTTCTATTCGGAAGTGTTCTTGGCATGTCTGCGACAGACCTCGCCGTAACCGTGGTGGGGGCGTTGGGTATTGCGCTGATTGTCCTGACCTGGGGGCGAAGGATCGCTTACGCGGCCTTTGACCCGGATCTGGCGTCTTTGTCAGGGGTCAGGGTGGCTCTGGCCGAGTATGCTCTGTTCGGATTGTGCGCGGCGGTGGTGGCGATCTCGGCGAGGTTCGCCGGAGTCGTTCTGGTCAGTTCGCTGTTGGCGATTCCCGCTGGCGCAGCAGCGTTGTGGCGTGGAAGTTATGGTTGGCAGCTTTTGTTCGCGTCGATTTTCGCGTCCGCGTCAGTAAAGATCGGACTGATGCTTGCCTGGTTGATCGATGCCCCTCCGGGTGCCCTGATCATTTTGACGATGGGGGCGCTGTTCCTCGTTTCGTTGATCACCCGATTGCTGGTTCCGGCAAATGTCAGGCACTGACTCGAGGCTGTCGAAGGACCTTGAGCGGCTGCGCGACATGGCTGATTCCGGGCCCATGACCCTGGGGGGGTTGATTGACGCGTTGAACGCGCGTGGGCATGCTTTCATGTGTTTGATACTCGGTTTTCCTTTCCTCACCCCGATTCCATTGCCAGGTGTTTCGATCCCGTTTGGCGTGATGATCGCCATCGCGGCAGTGTCCATGTCTGTCGGAGTTCCGCCTTGGGTACCTGCGGCCCTTCGCAAGAAGGAGTTACCACGGGCCCAGGTCTCGAAAGCCCTTGGTTGTTCCCTGAATGTCCTGCGCAAGGTCGAGTTCCTGGTGAAGCCTCGCGGTCGCGTTTTCTTGCGTTTTCCCGGTGTCGTGCGGTTGGCGGGAGTCGCGATGGCGCTTTGTGGATTGTTGCTGGCACTGCCATTGCCTCCTGGCACCAATTTTCCGCCGGCCCTGGGAATTGTCCTTGTCGCCATCGGAGTGCTCGAGGGCGACTCTATTGTCCTCGGCCTTGGTTTCCTCGTTGCTTTGATCAATGTGGGTGTTTTTGGGGCAGTGTCGGTTTTTGGTTTCGATTACGTTCGTTCTTTGTGGCATAAATAAAGTCAATCATTTCGGAGATGTGGCATTGAACTCGACTTCAACTGCCCATGAGGGATCAACTCATGGCGTGTCAAGTGCAGCGCATCATGCCGGCGGCAGTGAGCGAGCGATGGCGTATGCCGCGCTTGGAGTTGTCTTCGGGGATATCGGGACCTCGCCTCTTTACGCCGTGAAAGAGTGTTTCTCTGAAGCCTTCGGATTGGCTCCAGTTCCTTCAAACGTGCTCGGCATCGTCTCCTTGTTCTTCTGGTCATTATTGATTGTTGTCGTTGCCAAATACGTATTTGTGGTCATGCGCGCCGACAACCGTGGTGAGGGTGGTATCCTGTCACTGATGGCGCTTGTGACACCCAGATTTCAGCAGAAGGCGCCCTCAACGATGACGAAGGTCGTGATGTATGGCGGCGTCATCGGCGCGTCTCTGCTGGCCGCGGATGGTACGATCACGCCTGCGATCTCGGTTTTGTCAGCGATGGAAGGCCTTGAAACAGCAAATGCGCACCTCAGGCCTGTCGTAATCCCGGGCACGTTACTGGTTCTGGTCTCCCTTTTCTTGATGCAGCGCCGAGGGACAGCCAGGGTCGCCAAGTTGTTCGCGCCTGCCATGGCCCTGTGGTTCATTGTTATCGCGCTGCTGGCATTGCCATCGATCATTTCGGAGCCGCGGATTCTTGGGGCGCTCAATCCAGTTCACGGATTGAAACTCCTGGCGACCCATGGTCTCCAAGGATTCCTTGTCCTTGGGGCCGTTGTCCTTTGCTTGACAGGTGCTGAGGCTCTATACGCGGACATGGGTCACTTTGGACGGCGTCCCATCCAGAAGGCCTGCCTTTGGATCGTACTCCCTTGCCTGATCATCAATTATTTTGGCCAAGGTGCGGCCATCTTGATTCACGGGCACCAGGCAGCAGCGAATCCGTTTTATGCCCTGGTTCCTGAATGGGGGCTCTACCCGATGGTGGCACTCGCGACGCTGGCAACAGTGATCGCGTCGCAGGCCTTGATTTCAGGATCGTTTTCGCTGGCACAGCAGGCGGTTCAGCTCGGCTATTCGCCGCGCCTGACAATCATTCATACGTCAGAAGAGACCAAGGGGCAGATTTACATCCCCGAAATCAATTTTTTGCTCATGGTCGCGTGCGTGGCACTGGTAATGATGTTCAAGTCGTCATCGGCTCTGGCGGCAGCGTACGGCATCTCGGTCATGGGTACGATGTCCATCACTTCTTTTCTGATTTATTTCGTCGCGGTGAAGCGTTGGAAATGGCGTCGGAATGCCGCGGCCGCGATGGTGACCTTTTTCCTGGTGATTGACCTGACATTCTTGTCGGCCAACCTTCACAAAATCATGGAAGGCGGCTGGTTCACCATCATGGTCAGCGGTTTTGTGCTGACGGTGATGCTGACATGGAAACGCGGGCGGAGCGCTTTGGCACGACGCATGGAGTCCCAGTTGGCCCCGGTCATGAGTTTCGTCGAGTCGATCCAGCAAAACCGTCCACACAGGGTACCTGGTACGGCGGTATTCATGACTGGCAATGCCCGGATGGTTCCTCCGGCGCTAAGGCACCACTTTGAGCACAACCAGGTCCTGCATCGTCAGGTTATCTTGCTGTCGATCCTCACCGAAGACGTGCCTTTCGTTCCGCTCAAGGAAGCGGTGGAAGTGCATCCTCTGGGTGAGGGATTTTATGAGGTGATCGCGAGATTCGGATTCATGCAGAGTCCCAAAGTGGAAAAAATATTCCGTCTCGCGAGGCTTCAGGCGGGGCTTGAGGTCGAGGAATCGAAGACAACGTACTTCCTCGGGCGCGATATCCTTCTGACCGATGGACCGGAGCGGATGCTCCGTTGGCGCAAGACACTGTTCTCTTTCCTTGCAAGAAATTCGCTCCCTGCGACCGCGTATTTCGGGATTCCGCCGGACAGGGTCATTGAGATCGGGATGCAGGTGGTTCTGTGACGCGGAGATTGATGCCTGGCATCGTTTTCGCGTTAGCCGTGGCCATCGCGGGGTCGTTTCTCGCGGATCATTTGAGTGTCCTGGTCGCGAGGCTTTCCGGTATCGATCCGTCGGACAAGAACGCCCATCACCTGGTCAGCGGAATCAGCCTCTCGGTCATTGGTGGGCTTTTTGTCCGGAACGTTTTCGGGGTAGCGGATGCGATGCGCCCCGGAATTTCCTGGATTCTCAAGACCGGCCTCCGTATCGGCATCGTCTTGCTAGGTTTCAAGCTCGCTCTTGGTACTACCGGTGATATCAGCGGCAAGGCCTTGCCGGTCGTCGTGGCTTGTATCGCGACGGCTCTGGTTGTGGTGACTTTTTTCAACAACCGCCTGCGATTGCCGCCGCGGTTGGGGGCCTTGGTCGCGGTTGGCACCAGCATCTGCGGAGTCACGGCAATTGTGGCTACCGGTCCGGCCATCGATGCGGATGAGAACGAGACCAGCTACGCAGTGGCCTGCATCACCATATTCGGATTGCTGGCTTTGTTCACGTATCCGTGGCTGGCCTGGCGGTTTTTCCATTCGGATCCATTGTTGGCCGGGATCTTTTTGGGGACGTCGATTCATGACACGTCCCAGGTCGCTGGCGCTGGCATGATTTATCAGGAGGCCTTCAACGAACCGCTGGCCCTGCAAGCCGCGACGGTGACAAAGCTGATCCGGAACATGAGCATGGCTATTTTGATTCCTTTGGTCGCGGCGCGGTTTGGTCGTCCAGAAGAGTCGCGAGTCGGGAGTTTTTCACTGAAGCGGGTAAAGGACGCGATTCCCGGATTTGTTTTGGCTTTCCTCGTGGCAATCGCCATACGTTCGCTCGGCGATGCCCTGTTTTCTGCCGGTGCCCCAGCCGCCTGGTGGAATGGTTGGCTGGAGGCGGCGAACTGGATTTCAAAATGGGCCTTGGCCGGGGCACTGGCCGGCATCGGGTTGAACACAGACATCCTGAAGCTCAAAGGACTCGGGGTCAAACCACTGCTGGTTGGATTGGTTGCCGCATCCGTCGTCGGGCTTGTGAGCTTTGCGTCCCTAACCCTTATGTACGCGCGCTGAATTGTCTGCCCTCATGTCGTCTGGATTTTCCGTTGTTGGCTTGATCAGAATGGATGCAGCCATGGACAGGGCGAGCGTCGCGACGATCACGGCGAGGGATATCGAGACAGGGATGTAGACGTGATGGGAGAGCAGGATCTTCACGCCAATGAAAACGAGGACGACTGAAAGCCCGTACTTCAGGAAGCGGAACAGGTCCACGACCTTCGCCAGCGCGAAGTAGATCGATCTCAGCCCCAAAATGGCGAAAATGTTTGACGTGTAAACCAGGAACGGGTCTGTCGTGATGGCCAGAACCGCCGGGATCGAGTCCACCGCAAAAATCAAGTCTGACACTTCGACCACCATCAGCGTCAGGAAAAGTGGGGTCGCAGCCCAGCGCATGCCACCCCGCGGGCCTTTTTCATAAACAAAAAAGCGCTCCCCGTGGAACTGATGGGTGACTGGAAGGATCTTCCGGAAAAACTTGGCCACGGCGCCTTCCGCGGGATCGAAATCGTCCTCTTTTTCCGTCGCAGCCTTGATTCCGCCGTAGATCAGGATCAGGCCGAAAACGTAAGTCAGCCAAGTGAATTTTTCGAGAGCGGCGACGCCTGCGCCAATGCAAACGGCTCGCATGCCGAGCGCACCCAGGATTCCCCAGAACAGGACGCGATGCTGAAGGCGCGGAGGGATACGGAAAGCAGAAAAAATGAGCAGGAAAACAAAGAGGTTATCCACGCTGAGAGAAAGCTCAACGATATAACCGGTAAGAAACGTCAGGGCAGCATCCCTGCCAAGATTGAGGAAGATCACGCCGTTGAAGGCCAGCGCCAAGGCGACCCAGAAAAAAGTCCAGACGAGTGCTTCGCGAAATTTGATTTCGCGGTCCCGTTTGTGGAAAAGACCAAGGTCAAGGGCCATGAATCCGATGACGATGATGCCGAACACGAAAAACAACAAGGTTTGGCTCAAGTAAACTGTCTCCCGTCGAGAACGCGGCGATGTGCCTCAGGGTTTTACACCAGCGTCACGTTGTTCGCCGAGGGAAAATTCGGGTTTGCGCGACGGAGCTGATTTTGGTCTTATGCGGTTCCATCCGGGCCTTTCGGGGGCTGGATCAACGGTCTGACTGCATGATCTTGAGGAGTTAATTTGGGGACGTATGATTCGACGAATCCTCCGACGAGCCATTCGCTGAACGCCCGGGTACTTTGGGGGCGTTTTTTGCTGATGGCCGCGAGCCGGAACTTGCTGAGATCACTGCGGAGAACGATGATCAGCTTGCTGGCCATCGCGAGCGCGGCCGCAGCGATGGTTGTATTCCAGTCGTTTGTAAACGGGGTCAAGGCAACCTTCCGTCACAACGTCATAACCTCAAACTACGGCCACTACCAGATCACACGTAAAGGTTACCGCAAGAACGAGAGCGACGAGCCATTTGCGTATCAGATCCTTGGCGCGGAAAAATTGCGTGAACGCATCGAAAGCGAGATCGCTCCCCTGACATTCTTCGCGCAGCGCCTGATTTTTTACGGTCTCCTGAACCACAATGACCGGTCTCTCGGCGGCGTTGGATTTGGAATCGACGCGGCTGAGGAGCGCAGGTTCCTGACACTGGTCCAGGTTGAGGAAGGCAAGCATCTGGCTGATGGAGGCGCTCAGTCCGTTTTCGTCGGGTACAAGCTGGCAGCCAAGCTGAGAGCCCGACCCGGCGACATGTTGACCGTTCTGGTGACAACAAAGACTGGTTCCATGAACGCTTTGGACCTCGAGATGACCGGAACCTTCAAGACTGGAATCACGCAACTCGATGAGGGTGCCTATTTTATTCAGCGACCTGTGGCGGAGCAGTTGCTCCGGGTCGAAGGCGCGCCGGTACTCATGATCGGATTCAAGAACGACAACGAGTTGCAGTTCAGGAAGCAGCTGGACAAGTTGGTCGCCGATTACGATTCGACCCTGGAAGTCGCGCACTGGAAACAGCTGGCTGAATTTTTTGACAATACCATGGGCTGGGTGGAGAAACAGGTTCTGGTTTTCCGGATCATTATTCTGGTCATCGCGACCATCAGCATCGTTACAGTATTCATGATGGGGCTCATGGAGAGGATGGGTGAATTCGGAACCATGCGGGCGATCGGTACGCACCGGCAGTCCATCGCGGGAATGATTTTCCTTGAATCGATCTTGCAATCCACCCTTGGCAGCCTGATCGGTATCGGCCTCGGAATCTTTGTCGTGACGGTCTTGCTTGTCAATGGCATCACGATGCCGCCACCGCCCCTGATGTCGGTACCGTTTCATGTCACGTTCAAGATCCCCTGGGAGAACATCCCCCTGACGTTGGCCCTTTGTGTGCTTGTCTCTGGCGGTGCCGGGGTCCTGCCGGCATGGCGCATGGCGCGAATCAGGATCGTGGAGGCGCTGGGTCGCAATGTCTGAAATTTACCAACTCCAGGACGTAACGAAGACATACATGGTCGGGAAGGTGCCGGTTGATGCTCTCAACGGCCTGTCCCTCTCCATTCGTGAAGGTGAATTCGCGGCTCTGCAAGGTCCGTCAGGAAGTGGAAAGTCCACGTTGCTGAACGTTGTCGGGTTGATCGAAAAACCAACCCGGGGCAGCATCCTGTTCCGTGGCGCGGATGTCACAGGGGCGAAAGAGGGCGTCTTGACGGACCTCAGGCAGAGGTACATCGGGTTCATCTTCCAGAGCTTCAACTTGATACCGGTCCTTTCGGCACTCGAAAACGTCGAGTACGCGTTGTACCTGGAGCAGAGGTATTCCCGTGGTGAAGTCAGGGAACGGGCAATGCGCGCGATCCAGGATGTCGGTCTTGAGCGTTTCGCGACACACCGGCCGGCGGAGTTGAGTGGCGGGCAGAGGCAGAGGGTCGCCATCGCGCGCGCCCTCGTGAAGGATCCGCGGATCATCATCGCGGACGAGCCGACGGCCAACCTGGACTCGAAGACCGCGGCCCAGATCCTGGAACTGGTGAGGAACCTCAAGGAAAAATTGAACACAACAATCCTCGTGGCGACACATGACAAGGCCATCGCCGACATGGCTGAACGCATCATCAAGATCAAGGACGGGAGGATCGATGAGAACTGAGGAATTCATGAAGGGCAGCAGGCAGGCTTGTTGGGTCGTGAAGGTCATGCTCATCGCGTCATTGACGACGGGAACCGTGGCGATCGCGGGTGAGACCGATGCCGCCAGGATACTTGAGAAGGCCGAGGCCATTCGCAATCCCACCGAGGACTATTCTGTGGACGTCGATCTGGTTGACTCGAAAGATGGAAAAGTCGACTTTCGGAGTTACGAGACCTTGATCAAAGGGCGTGACAAGGCGCTCGTGAAGTTCGTGAAGCCTGAATCGGAATCGGGAACGCGGGTACTCATGACGGGTCCCGACATGTATGTTTACGTGCCAACTTCAGCAAAGCCGGTTCGCATTTCTGCCAACCAGAAATTGACGGGGAACGCCGCGTACGGCGATGTGGCGCGCCTTTCTTTTGTGGGTAACTACGGGGCAAAATTGAAATCCACTGAAAAGAATGACGGAAAGGAAGTCTACGTCCTGGAGCTCTCCTCGATCCCGGATCGTCCAGTCACCTATGACAAGATAGAATACCGGGTTGATGTGAAGACCTTCCGGCCGGTCAAGGCTGTTTACATGACACAGAGCGGCAAGCCGATCCGTGAGGGCACGTTCGAGGATTTTGGCGAGGTTTTGGGAGTCCAGCGTCCGAGGACTTTTGTGTTGAGAAACCTGCTCAGGTCGGATCATGTGACAAAGTTGAAATTCAAGAACCCCAAACAGAAATCGTTTCCCGACTTGATGTTTGAGAAACAGAATCTCGGCCGGAACTAGGAGCCTTGCTTTCATGAACCTGGAGTTCGGGCGATCGTTCTTGCCTCGCGTGATGGCCTTGTCGGTGTTGGTCCCAGGCCTGGGATGGCCATTATCCGCGTTCGCGAAAGTCGACTTGCAGGTGAGGGCTTCGCAAACGGCGCGTTACTTCCTCGTCGATGAGAGATTGAGGCATCAAGTCACGGAAGTGGGACTGCGCCAGGTGGCGGATGTGCGGGAGGGTGTGACCACGGTTGTTGATGGAAGGATGCGTTATGACGCGGCGCTTTTCCCGACTCCGGTTCTCAAGATGCGGGATTATTCCAAGGATGTCCGCGACGACGAGGGGTTCGAGGCCGGAGCGCGTCAAGCTTACGTTGACCTGCTGACGTCAAGCTGGGCCATGAAGATTGGTTTGATCCAGTTCGACTGGATGGAGTCACTTTCGCCCCGGACGAGTGACGCGGTGACAGCCCTCGACCTGAGGTATGGTGGGTTCGACAGTGCCGGACAGATCATGGAACCAGTTGGCGCGTTTTCCGCGAATACTTCCGTCGGGTTCGGCAGCTTCGAATTCATGGTCGTTCCCAGGGGTAAGCATCACCGCCTGCCCAAAGGTGAGAATGGTTACGGGTACGGCGAGAGGGTCAATCGACTTCTCGCCGGACTTGAGCGAGTGGTGAAGGGATCGGGATTGCGGGGCTCACTGGATACCGGCCTGAAGCACGGTGGCATACCGGTCGATATTCCCAACGCCGAGTTTGGCGCGCGTTTCCTGAAGAGTGCCAGAGGAATCGATTTCTCGGCGTTTGCCTGGCGCGGACACCAGCGGACTCCGGCGCTGGAGTTGTCTCTGTTTGAGTCGGAAGATTCCACGACATTGGCGCCGGCGTGGGAGTTGATGGCACAGGAAACTTACCAGCAGATGAACAGCTATGGCGTGTTTGCCTCATACGGTGGTGAGGCAGCGGTTTTCCGGTTGTTCAGTTTGTATGAACCCGGCCGCAAACCTGGTGTTCTTCTTGATGATGACCTCGCGGCGCTGGTTTCCATGGGGACACCAGATCCCTCCGTGATTGTCGGTGATCGTGCTTACCGGAAAGGCGCTGTGGATGATCGTTTGCGCGCCGGGGGCGGGTTTGACTACGTTTTTTCCAGGCATTTGAAAATTTATTCTGAGGGTTACGTGACGGTTTCCCGTGTGACTGGGGTCACGGTACCCGGTGAGGGTGTTGAGGAAACATATCGTGACCACACCCTGACATTGCGCGTGACCAATGAGTCATTCAGCGATGTGTTTATCAGTTGCGACTCGACGATCACGGGGCCGGACCGTTCGTGGCTGGTCAACCCTGATCTCTCAATCGATTGGCGAACGGGTGACGCACAGCGGAACGGAAATTCATCCGAGGCGTCATGGAAATTGTCGGTGGGCGGATGGCTGGTTCAGTCCGAGTCCGACAAGTCGGCTCTGCGTATCCTGCGGGACGCGCGTCAAGTGTACTTGCGGCTCGCGACCTGGATGTAGGTTATTTCTCGAACGTCATTTCCCGGCGGACGCCCGCCTCAAGCGATCATTGATGGCGAAGGCAATTCCCGTGTCATCAGCGCACGGTTCCCCTACGAGGCATGACAGGGATGTGTCGCTGTCGAGGCTACGCATTGCCGCGAAGAGGTTCCGGGCCGCCTCAACAAGGTCGCCTTTTGGGCTCAGCGACTCTACGCGGACGGGAACTCCAAGGGCGCTTTCCAGAGCTTTTTGATGCAGTTGGGGATTCCCTGAAGGCACAAGGTAGCCAACTTTTGTGAAATCCGGACACTGGGCGCGGACCTTCTCCCTGAATGACGAGATGTTGGCGTCGTCCTTTCTCGTCAGTCCAGCGCTGGTGCCCGGAGGCATCAAGAGCAAGCCTTTGGCTGGCGCATAATGGGATTCCAGCATGCCAGGGGCGGGCATTGCCAGTTGCGCGTCGTTGGCGGCTTTGGTGCGAGAATCGTGGATCCTGACCAGGTCCGGAGAGGCTTTCAATTCGAATGCCAGGGCTTCTCGCAAGGCCTCGACACTAGTGCCACCAGGGCGCAGGACCGTAAGGGAGCCGTCTCGTTCAACGGAGACGATGGTCGATTCAACTCCTACCTCACAACGTCCACCGTCCAGCACGGCCGGGATGCGGCCATCAAGTTCATCTAGGACATGATCGGCGCTGGTTGGGCTGATGCGCCCAAACCGGTTGGCGCTGGGTGCCGCCAACGGCAGCGCAAGGCGCTGCAGCAGGACCTGAGTCACGGGGTGATCGGGCATCCGGACGCCGACGGTCGGGAGCCCGCTCGTCACGACATCAGGGATGCGTGTCGATTTTGGGGCTACGATAGTCAGAGGACCAGGCCAAAACGCGTTGATCAACGAATCAATGACCTGTTGTTGACGCGGACCCATCGCCTGGTCCGACAAGATGCCTTCGTCGATAAGGGCAGCACTCGATTGCCACGCGCGTGGGACGTGGACGATGAGTGGATCAAAAGCCGGACGTTCCTTGGCGGCAAAGATCGAGGCAGCGGCGCGCGCGTCAAGAGCGTTGGCGGCAAGGCCGTACACAGTCTCCGTCGGGATCGCGACGAGCTCGCCAGCGCGAATCAGCGCGATTGCCTTGTCGATGCCATGGGCGTCCGCGAAAAGTTTTTCGGTTTTGTAGCTCATTTGATGGCGCTGGCGATGGTGATACTCACGTCACGCGAACCAAGGGCGATGGCTTCTGACACACCCGTAAGGTCACCGGACTGGTCCATCCCGCCGGCGCCATCAGTGTCGAGTCGCGCCTTGATCGTGAACGTCTGCGGCATGGCGCCTCGTGCGCCGGGCATCAGCTGCATGGTCTCCGGGGTCAGGACAAAATCAATGAATTTGCCTTTTGCGTCGTCGTTGAGGTTGAAACGCGCGGCGCCCAGGGGCATGCGCCCGCCATCCGCTGGCAAAGCCACAATATAGAGGGTCCGGATTCCCTTGGCTGAGGCCTCAAGATCCGGGGTGATTGAGACGGTGCCGGAGGCGAAAAGCGGAGATTGTTGTCCTGTCATGAAAGCGGCGGAAATCGCGAGTCCGATCACGAGGAGCGCGCCGCCCAGGATCAGAGGGAGTTTGGATTTCTTGCTCATGGATCGCCTCTTTTATCTGAAGTTGCTGTTTTTTCAGTGTTTGCAGCCAAAGCCGCAGGAGTGAGCGGGCTTGGCTGTTACCGTGGCTTGCTGGCTGTCGTTGGAGACCCTGCCACCGCCACTGGCGACAGAAATGGAAACGGGACTCATGACCTTTTCCAATTGGCAAAGGCTGCTGGTGCAATCTTCACCCCTGTCCGGAGTCGGGTCCGACATCCGGGCCTGGACTTCAAAGTCCTTGCCGCAAGTGTGGCACTTGTATGCGTAAATAGGCATAATCATTGTCCTTTTAGTGAATCTCGGGAGCATGGTTCTGGACCTCTGCCGAAATTCTGCCGCATGCTACCTGATTCCCGGCACAGAAGAAAGTCCCCTAAAGTGATCGGGAATAGGTTAAAATTTCCGGAAAAGCTCAAGAAACGTATCCCACACTGGACCGGACTGTAGCCGGTCACTTTTCCGGAGGTTCCATGCGATTCGATGCTTCCAGAACGATTCTTTCACTGGCTGTCGCCGCGCTAGTCTCCGCCCAAGTCGCATTCGCCTCGCCGGTCGGCGACAGGGCTCACTACGACCTCGACCGCAACCCGTCCCGTACTTCCAGCATGATCATGAGTGGCAAGGTTGATGTCACCGTCGACGCCTACGTCCCGGGTCACAAGAGCGGGCCGGCATACGAATCCAGCATGGCATACGATTTCAATGTCCAGATGGTCGGTCGCAAGCAGGGAAGCCAGAAAGTCATGGTCCCGGCGGAATATTTCTCCCCGGAGTTCATGAAGAACTTGCGCGCGAACGGTTCCTTTATCGGCCCCGATTTCAAGGTCCGTCACGAAGGGTTCGTCGATGCCCGCACCATGGACGGGAACTTTTATCCGCACTGCGACAAGATCTTGATTTACGACGTGAAGACTTTTTCCGCGGATAGCAGCCTGAGCGGTCTCTTCGCGGTCGCGCGTGACATTCTTTCAATGGCCGCCGAGTCGCGCCTCGGAACACGTCAGGACGTGGAGAATCTGCAAGTCCGCGCCGCGATCTATGAAGGTGTGCCTGTACTCGGCGCGGTAAAACTTGATGTCAGCGGCATTGTTAGCGGATTCAACGTGAAGGCCGGTGGGGACTTCAAGCCTGGTGCCGGCGAAGAATAAGCCGCCAGGCTTTTGAGTCCAGGCTCGAAATCAGTTCGTTCTCGACATCCCCGGCTGGAATCCAGTCGGGGATTTGTTTTGTCACTGTGGCCAGCGGACAAGTTGTCCCGGCCATTTTGGCCGGCGGAACTTCCATCAAATGAACGTCGGCGGTGATCTTGTGTTTGGTGATGGAGTGCTTGAAGGATCCAACAAATGAGGAAGATAGCGGCGGACCCTCCGGGTCCTCGAAGCCATACCAGAATCCACGGGTGCCTTTCAGGAACTTTTGTTTTTCGTCCCGCCGGAACAATGCCACTTGATGATTTCCAGGCTGCTGCACGCGAATGCCCACAATCAGCCGCAGACGAACGTCTTCATAATGTGGTCGGATTTTCGGTGCCGGAGCCAGGTGCTGGGTCCGGGCTTTGCGCGCCTTGCATTGGCGGGAAAGTGGACATTGTCCACAGTCAGGGTTGGACGGCGTGCAGACACGCTGGCCAAGTTCCATCATCGCCTGGTTGAAGTCACCTGGGCGCGCTCGCGCCGCGGGATTTGCCATCATGCGCGTAGCCAATTCGCGATACACCGGTTTTAGTTCGGGCAGGTTCGGTGGCTGGCGGATGTCCTCAAGCCGGCAGAGCACTCTCTCGACATTTCCATCGATCACGGGGACGGGTACGTCAAAAGCGATGCTGGAGATAGCGGCGGATGTATATTCGCCAATCCCGGGCAGGGCTTTCCACCCCTCCTGGGTTCGGGGCCATATTGGGTTCCCATCACTGGATATTTCCGCGATGATCCTGGCCGCCCGGTGCAGCATTCCAAAGCGCCGGTAGTAGCCCAGGCCTTTTACCACAGGTCGTAAATCGTCCTCGGTGGCTCTTGCCAGGGCGAACACGTCGGGAAATTTCGCGATGAAGCGATTAAATGCGGGGATCACGACCGGAATCAGGGTCTGTTGAAGCATGACCTCACTGACCCAGGTTCGCCAAGGATCGCGCGAAGTGGCCTGGTCGACCCGCCAAGGCAGTGAGCGCTTGTTATGGTCGTACCAGGCCAGGAGTCGCATCAATTGACGGACGGTTCGTGGGTCGTGGTTTGTGCTTGAGCGCGCTTTGTGGCAGGGCGTTTGCTAGCCGGCGCCTTGCGGGCTTTCGCGGTGGTTTTTTTCTTTGACTTGGCCGGCGCTTTCACGCCGAGGCGCGCGCGTACGTTTTTCTCAATGGCATCGAGGTCCAGGCCGGCTTTCTTGGCGTTCTTGCGCAAGTCGGAGAGGACGCGGTTCATCTGTGGCTCGATTTTCTTCAGGCGTTGTTCCACCATCTTTTCGATTTGCCTGCCGGTGGCCTTGAGGTTTTTACTGGTTGTGGCCGTGCGCAGTTTCTTGACGAGGTCGTCGCCTTCCTGTTTCAGCGTTTTCTGGAGATGCGCCAAATCTTTCTGCAGTCTGCCGACAAAATCTTTCATGGAAACCCCCAAATCGAAGTGAAAAATGATGATTCAATTCCCGCCGGATTGCCCGTCTTAAAACGTTAAGGGTCAACGTCCGTAACGTCAAGGTTGTAGCCGCTTGGCGCCGAAAGCAGGCGCACGTTTCGAGAGGAACGCCTGCATTCCCTCGGAGGCCTCCCCAACCGGCCAGCAATGCGCGAACGCCATAGATTCCGCGCGCAACCCTGCTCCCAGTTCCATGTTGAGACTGTCCCGGACCAGCCGTTTACAGGTCCGCACGGCGTCCGGCGCGGCCGCCAGCAGGGCATCGACGAGGGCCGAGGTTTCCGCCTCCAGCCTTTCGACCTCCACGACGCGCGAAACCAGTCCCGCGTAAAATGCCTCCTGAGCCTGCAGGGTCCGGCCACGCCCGGAGCAAATCATGTCCAGTGCAACAGGCAGGCCAACGCGACGGGCGAGCCGTTGCGTCCCGCCAAAACCCGGGACAAGTCCCAGGTTCACTTCCGGTTGGCCGAATTTGGCGTTGCTCGCGGCCACGATGATGTCGCACGCCATGGCCAGTTCGCATCCGCCGCCCAAGGCAAACCCCTGGACTTTCGCCACGATAATCTGTGGCATGGATTCCATCAGGCTCGTGACACTTTGTCCGAGTTCAGCGAACGCAAGGGCTTCGGTCGCGGTGAGCTGTTGGATCTGCGCGATATCCGCCCCGGCAATAAAGGCCTTCTCGCCGGATCCCTCCAAAGTGACCACCCGGATTTCCCGCGACACGGCGACCGTGGAGAGTACGGCAAGAAGTTCCGTCAAGACCGTCTTGTTCAGGGCGTTGAGAACGTTTGGCCTGTTGATGGTGATACGGACAACCGCGCCATGCGCGGTTGTCTCGACGAGCAGGGTTTCGTAAGTCTTGTTGATGTCCAATGGCACTTGAGGGTCCTCTCAGTAGGTGTACACGCCACGCTTTGTCTTGCGACCAAGCCAGCCGGCTTCGACGTGTTTCACCAGCAGTGGTGATGGCCGGTAGCGCGGATCTCCCAGCCCCTCGTGCAGGACGCGCATGATGGCAAGGCAAGTGTCGAGCCCGATGAAGTCAGCCAAGGTCAAAGGTCCCATGGGCTGGTTGGTGCCGAGCTTCATGCCCTTGTCAATATCCTCGGCCGAGGCGACTCCTTCCATAAGAGCGTTGAAGGCCTCGTTGATCATCGGCATCAGGATCCGGTTGACGACGAATCCGGGGTAATCCGCGCTGCGAGATGTTTCCTTGCCCAATGCGTGGGCGAGTTCGAGGATGCGCGTTGTCGTCTCGTTTGACGTGGTGAGCCCCGGGATGATTTCCACCAGCTTCATCAGCGGGACCGGGTTCATGAAGTGCATCCCGATGAAGTTGGCTGGACGTGTCGTCGTGGCCGCGAGGCGGGTGATCGGGATCGAGGATGTGTTGCTGGCAAATACGGCGCTGGCCTGGGCGATCTTGTCGAGTTTCTGGAAAACCTCAACCTTGACCCGCTCGTTCTCTGTGATGGCCTCAATGATGAGGTCGCACCCGGCGAGCGCCTGCATGTCATTCTTGAACAACAGGGACTTGAGCGCACCATCCCGTGCGGCGGCCGTGATGACGTCCTTGCTGGCCAGTTTCTCCAGGGAGGTTGTGATCCCCGCGCGGGCCTTTTGCAGCTGGTTGTCGCTGATATCTACCAGGGTTGTCTGTAATCCGTGGGTCGCGCAAACCTGCGCGATTCCCGCGCCCATTTGTCCACCGCCAATGACCCCTACCGACTTGAATCCGGCAATTTCAATTCCCATCTGTGTGAACCTCATGCAAAGTGCGAAAATCGTCGCTGATTTCGATCGTGGATATTAGATGAACAGGCCCTAAATGCAACAAATTGACGATCTGGATGCCGCGGCAATCCTCGCGCGCCACAATTTGAATCAGGGCCCGCTGGATGAGCTTTCCGGGGGCTGCGCGGCGCGGCTGCTTGACCTGTTGCTGCTCAGCGTCGCGCATCCTGCTGACCAGAGGGACAATATTTTTCTTGGTGGCCGCGGGTCCAACGCCTTGTTCGGTCTGAAGCGACATGAGTTGCCGTTGGGGCGCGTGCTGGCAATGCGATTGGATGGCGAGCCTCCGTCACGGTTGATCCCGGAGGCTGTCTGCGGCGTCGCAGGAATTCTGGCATACGACGATCTAATGGTGACGGCTTACCAGGAGCAGGACGCGGTCCAGGAAAATTTTCGTCCTGGCTTGTCGCGTGCCTTTGCCGTTCATTCTGGCGTCTTGTTCGACCGTGAGAGAAAGAGGGCAGGCCTCGCCGCCGCCGGGGGACATGGCCGGATCGCGCTGGCATATCTGGATGAACGCCTCGACCGTGTCCGCGAGTTGGTCGAGGGTCGCGAGTGGGAAACCTGGGAGCCCGCGTGTGTTCCGGATACGAGCGACGAAGGGTACCTCGCAAGGGCCAGCAGTGTCGTCGACTCGATCCGTGACGGGCGTTTTTACCAGCTGAACCTGTTGCGGTACTTCAAGATCAGGGAAATTCCCCCGGTGGGATGGCCGGAGCGCAGGATCGAGCGCGCAGGCGGACCATGGTCCGCGATGATGGATACGGGAAGCGTTGGCCCCGGAGGCGTCTTCCGCGTGGTTTCATTCAGTCCCGAGCAGTTTGTGTCCGTGAAGGGTGGAATCATCGAAACCTACCCGGTCAAAGGAACCATCGCGCGTGATCCGGACCCGTCCCGGGACGCTGCCAATGCCAGGGAACTCCTGTCCAGCGCCAAGGACCTTGCTGAATTGCACATGATTGTCGATTTGATGCGCAATGACTTCAACCGGATTTGTGAATCCGGATCGGTGGTGGTGCCGGTACCGCAAGAGTTGCGATCACACGCCAATGTCCACCATTTGCACGCGATGGTCAGGGGAATCCTGCGACCGGGAACGACTCTGGCTGGTTTGATCGGGGCGGCGTGTCCGGCTGGTTCCATCACGGGAGCCCCCAAGATCGAAGTGATGAAGGCGATCGCGCGAATCGAAGGGCGCAAGCGCGGTTTTCACATGGGTCACGTGTTTCACTGGCGTCCGGACGGCAGTTTTGACTCTTCCGTCTTGATCCGGACTTTGACCGGGACAAGTTTGTCGAACGCGGATGTCCGGTATGAATTGGCGGCTGGAAGCGGTATCGTAGTTCACAGCGATCCGGAAGCCGAGATGGCCGAAATTGAGGCGAAAGCCCGGGTCGCGACGGCCCGGTTGCGGAACCTGAGTCCGTAGCGGGCAATTGCTGACTTCGCGTTGACGCGTTGAACTTTATTTTCCTGTTCGAGAGTTCTCTTTCATGGCTGCACAAAGATCGAGAGGGATACCTCTGGCCCTGAGCCTGAAACTGGGCCGCCGAGTGCGAAACGTTGGACGCATGGCGCAGATCGTCAATGTATTCGCGCGTCATGGTTTCTGGACGTTCATTCGGGAATCCGGACTGGATCGCTGGTTGACTCCGGATCAATTCCGGAAGGCGCAGGCTGAATCGACCGTGGAGCCAGCTCCGGTTCGCGAAATGGAATTGCCGGAGCGTTTGCGCAAGGCTTTTGAGGAGCTTGGGCCGGCGTTCGTGAAACTGGGCCAGGTGCTGGCGGTGCGCGAGGACTTGTTGCCACCGGAATACCTGACAGAGCTCAGGAAGCTGCACACGCAGGTCGAGCCATTGCCGTACGCGGTCATCCGCCAGCGACTGCAAGAAGAATTGGGGCCGGACAAGCTCGCGAACTTCGTTGATATCAATCCGGAGCCCCTGGCGGCAGGTTCCATAGCCCAGGTGCATCAGGCAAAGTTGGCGTCTGGCGAGGATGTGGTCATCAAGGTCCAGCGGCCTGGCATTCAGCAGCAGATCGAGACCGATCTGCAACTGATCGAGACCTTCGCGTCAATCATCGAGAAATACTCTGCCGAGTTGCGCTCGATTCGTCTGTCGACAATGGCCGCGGAATTGAGCCGGGCGATGTCCAGTGAACTGGATTTCATTCGAGAGGCAGGTAGCACGAGCAAGTTCGCGGCCAACTTCAGGTCGGTTGAATACGTTGTGATTCCTGAGGTGTTCTGGGCCTACACGACTCCACGAGTCTTGACGATGAGTTACCTCAAGGGGACATCACCTTGGGACAAGTCCGGGATTCAACGGCTAGGGCTGGATCCTGTGCTTCTCGTCGAGCAGGGACTTGAGATGTTTCTCAAGATGGTGTTCGTGGACGGTTTGTACCACGGTGACCTGCATCCAGGGAATTTGCTGGTTCTGCCCGAAAATCGTGTTGGCGTGCTCGATTTCGGCCTGGTTGTCCGGATCTCAAGGGCAACGCGTGAGCATCTGGCTGGACTTCTGGTTGCTCTGGTTGCCGAGGATTTTGAGCGGATGGTCCAGCATTTTGTCGAATTGTCCGAGCCGTCTCCTGACTTTGATCTCGAGGGATTTCAGCACGATATCGCGAACGCGGTGGCCCCCTTTGTCGGTTTGCGCCTGAAAGCGATCCGATCCGGCGGTGTGTTGTTTGACCTGGCGCGCATTGCCGCGCGTCACGGAGTTCCAATGCCCCAGGAACTCATCATGTTCATCAAGACCCTGGTGTCGTTTGAGGGTATCGGGCTGCATTTGAATCCCGATTTCGACATTTTCTCGACCTGCGGGAAATTCACCTCAAAGATCGTGAAGGACCTGTACTCTCCGGAGAAACTGCGCGATCAGGCCATTGTCCTCGCGAGGGACGCCGCCGCGTTATTGCGTCACGCGCCATTGCAGTTGCGCCGCTTGCTCAAGGCCGCGCTTGATGGCGACCTTCGCATCCAGGTTGACAGTGAGAGCGTCGAGATTCTGGCGGAAGTCCTTGACCGGACATCGGCGCGTTTGGCGCTGGGATTGATCTCTTCCGGTTTGTTCGTCGCGGGAGGAATCATGGCTCACGCCACGGACGGCCGGACGATGTTTGGGATTCCCGTGCCCGCCTTGCTGGCGGTCGTGGCGGGCACAGGATTGGCATTTCTGGTGGTCGTCTCGATCCTGCGAAAGCGTTCCCTCTTTTAAGGGACCTTCGTTACGGATTGAATTCCACGTGCGAGCCTTGGCGGTCGACGTTCAGGATCAGGATCATGCCGGTAGCCGAGCGGGCTCCGCGAACTGTTTGTTCCACATCGATGAAAACCGGATCAAGCTGCATCGAGCAGACTCGGGTTCCTTCCACTGGACTTTTTTTGATTTGGGCATGGACGACAAGGTCTTCGCCGATCTTCTTGATTTTCAGTTCTGCAGTTCTGCCGGCTGCGTCGCAGCGATTGAATCCCAGTTCAATCCGGCCCTTGATGACCCACGCGAAGTAGTCGGGATTGATGCCCCCCATGGTCCTGCTGGTCTCGAGTTCCTCGATGATGGCGCTCTTTTCCGATAGCTTTTCGATGGCTGGACTCTGGTGAACGCCAGCGGCGATTGCCGGGTTGGAAGTGGTGACGAGGGTGGAGACGAGGGTGATGACGAGGGCTGCGATCTTGTTGGCTGACATGGGTTTCATTCCTTTGTCTTGCTGCGGTTTTTTTGTTTCTGGCTTCGAAAGGGCTCAGCTCGAAGACACGCGGCTTGTAACCCGGGTTAAAATAAAAGTGTTAGACTTGGCCGGCCAGTTAATAGAAATTTTCCCGATTTTATGGAGCTAGATGGTGCGGAGAGGGAATAGGTCAAGCTTCAGGGCACCGATTTTGTTGGTTTTTTTGTTTTTTCCCGGTCTTGCGGCGGCGGAGGTGATGTTTCCCTCGCGGGACGGTGTCGTGATCAATCCGGCCGGGATGCTTTTTGATGGCGAGGGGTTCACCGGGCTGTCTTTTCTGAGGTGGACTCAGGATTCGCTGGGTGGGCAAAGGGGTGATGTCGGCGCTTCGTTGAGTTCCAGTAACTACGTCGCGGCACTGTCGATCCTGAGTCAGGACCTGGGGCCACGCACTTTCGGAGCCCGTATTGGATTGTCCGTGGCGAACGAAGTTCACGACGATGGTGGACAGCTGGGTTTGTTGACGGAGGATGGCGAAGCCTTGCAATACCCGTTGGACTATCAGTCTGAGATCTCTACGCGGGATCTCACGATCCTGTTTGGTGCGCGGCCCTTGGATTCCCTGACGATCGCGGCCCATTTGATCGTCGCCGCGCAACACACCAAGTCCACGGCCGGGAAGTCGACACTGAGAGACGGCAGCCTCCAGTACAGTCAAGTCCAATGGTCCGCGGCGTGGCGCGTCCCGGGAAGCGAAGGGCATGAGGTCGAGATCGCGTATCGACCGAAGGTTCAGCGAGATGAGGGCATTGACGGTTCCATTGACCAGGAGAGGGTTGTCAAGATGGGGTATTCGCGCGCGTTGCCCCGGGATTTTCCATACATGAGCGTGGGATTCGCGCTGTCATGGCACGACTACTACCGGATCGATCAACGCCTCGATCCGAAGGCATCGTATGATTTCACGGTTGAAAAATTGATTGATGATGACCTGTTTGGACTGGACTGGTCCTGGCAGCCGGCTTTTTACGCCACGGCCGATTCCGTCAGTCCTGCGACCGTAGGTCAGAGTTTGTGGGGGCTGCGACACACGCGTCGATGGACCGTGGGCAGCGACCACGTTTTTGATTCGATCTTTGGAATTGTTTACGGGCCGCATGCCAGTCGCAGTGAATCGGACAACGGAAAAACCTGGGACGCGACCGCGGGGTCGATCTTTGGTTTACGCCTCGGGGCCCGCTATTTCTTTTGACGGCTTAATCTGACCCATACGTAAAGCAACCAGACGGCGACGGCGATCAGGCCGGTTGCCAGGCCTATCCAGAGCCCAAGGATGTTCATCCCACGGCCGAAGCATAGCCACAGCCCGATGGGCAGACCGAGTAGATAATATCCGAGCAAGTTCGCGTGCATGGATGCCGCGGTGTTACCGATACCGCGCAGGGCACCGGTCGCCGCAACCTGTATCCCGTCAAAGACCTGGAAGATCCCCATGTACATCAGGCACGAAACGCCGAGTTTGAAAACATCGGGGTCAGATGTGAAGCTGCCGTAGATGAATTCCGGGAAAAGCAGCATGGCAAGGCTGCTGATCGTCATGATCCCGGCGCCAAGGTAGATGCCAGACCAGCCTGCGCGGCGTGCCCCGTGGGGGTCACCCTCACCAATCCGGTGACCAACCATGACGGACGTGGCCTGGGAGATCCCGAGGGGAAACATGAATGTGAACGACGCGATCCGCAGCAGGACCTGGTGGGCCGCCGTGGCCTGGGCACCGAGCCGCGTGATGACGATGGTGGAAAGCGAGAACGCGCCAACTTCGGCGGCGGCCTGTGCCGCGGCCGGTATTCCGAGTTTGAAGATGTGCGCGAATGTCTCGCGATGGGGCGACCATGCGTCCCGGAATGTACGGACGAGCAGGCCCCGGTAGGCCCGGCTGGAGTACGCGAGGATCGCAAGGACCATGCAGGTGCGGGCCATCAGGGTTGCGAGCGCCGCGCCCTTGGCTGCCATGGGTTGAAATCCATAATGGCCGAGGACAAGTGCCATGTTGGCGAAGTAGTTCACGACATTCCCGCCGAGAATGGTCACAGCCATGGCAAGTGGGCGTTTCCGGGCCTGCCAGAAGGAACTCATGATGTTGATCGTGATCACCAGGGGAAAGCTGAACAGGATCGTTTGAAGGAAATCCCGTGCCGGTACCAGCATCTCACTGCCGATACCCATTTCCGGCAGGAAAAGGCTCACGATCCAGAGCATGGACATGCCCGCCACGGAAAGGGCCATGCCGGTGACAAGTCCGTGAAGGAGAAGGTTATGGGCGTCCTTCACGTGGCCGGCGCCCAGTTTGCGCGAAAGCATGGAGTCCAGTGGCAGGACGGCGGCAGAGACTGTTACTGTCACAAACCAGAACAGGGCGCCACCCGTGCCGACTCCCGCGAGGGCGGTGGCCCCGACCTGGCCGATGATCAGCGTGTCGACAATTTCCATCAAATAGAGGCCCACCCGGCTCATCACGACCGGAACGGCAAGGCGGGATAGCTGGGTCAGCTGATGGAAACGTGAATATTTCATGGACATAATGAAACAGTCTCAATCGGTGATGGCAAGCCTGCTATGTTATAAGATCGGGACCGGAGGCAATTGAAATGTTCAGCGATCACGAAATTTCCAGGCACATGCGGTTTCAAGTTGTGGAAGACGGAGAGCCACTTCCGCCAAAGGCGGTGTTTCAGGAAGGCATCAGACGTGCTCCAGTCCGTCCGATGCGTCTTGATCAGCAAGACGTTGAGTTGGCCTTGAACAACGCGCTCCGTTACATACCACAGCGCCATCATGCTGAGATCGCTCCCGAGTTCCTTGAGGAACTGATGACCCGCGGACGGATCTACGGATACCGGTTCCGGCCCCAAGGCGCGATCAAGGCCAAGCCGGTCAGTGAGTATACGGGCAGTTCCCTCGAGGGCCGGGCGCTGCAACTCATGATCGACAACAATCTGGATTTCGAGATCGCGCTGTATCCATACGAACTTGTGACCTACGGCGAGACTGGTCAGGTGTGCCAGAACTGGATGCAATACCGCCTGATCAAGAAATACCTGGAGCAAATCACGTCCGACCAGACACTGGCGATCTATTCCGGTCATCCAGTCGGGGTTTTCAAGAGCCACGAAATGGCGCCGCGGGTGATCACTACCAACGCATTGATGGTCGGAATGCATGACAATCCTGAGGCGTGGCATCGCGCGGCCGCGATCGGTGTCGCCAACTACGGCCAGATGACAGCCGGTGGCTGGATGTACATCGGGCCGCAGGGTATCGTGCATGGGACTTACAACACGGTCATGCTGGCGGGACGCATCAAGCTGGGATTGAAGGAGTCAGAGAATCTGGCCGGGCGGCTGTTTGTGACCAGCGGCCTCGGGGGGATGAGTGGAGCCCAGGGCAAGGCGATCGAGATCGCCGGGGGAGCCGGGATCATCGCGGAGGTGGATCCCTCGCGCATCGAGACGCGGCGCAGTCAGGGCTGGGTGAGTGAAGTCGTCACGACGCCGCAAGCGGCCTTCGCCGCGGCCGTAAAGGCGATGAAAGAAAAAAAAGGCAGGGCTATCGCGTTTCAAGGGAATGTGGTGGACTTGCTCGAATACGCCGTAGCCAATCATGTCCACATCGACTTGCTGTCCGACCAGACCAGCTGCCACGCGGTGTATGAGGGCGGTTATTGTCCGCAGGGCGTTGCTTTCGAGGAGCGCACGAGGATGGTCGCGGATGATCCGGTGGCGTTCCGCAAGATGGTTGACCGGACATTGCACAGTCACTACGCGGCAGTGAAGGCGCTGACCGGGCGTGGAACTTATTTTTTCGATTACGGCAATGCGTTCATGAAGTCGGTGTTTGACGCTGGCGTCAAGGAGATCGCGCGGAACGGCCGCGATGAGCGCGATGGATTCATTTTTCCCAGTTATGTCGAGGACATTCTGGGTCCCGAATTATTTGACTACGGTTATGGCCCGTTCCGCTGGGTATGCCTGAGCGGAAAGCCGGAAGATCTGCAAAAGACGGACTTGGCGGCCGCGGAAGTGATCAAAGCCCTGCGTCCGGAATTGCGCTATCAGGACCGGGACAACTTGAAATGGGTACTGGACGCCGCGAAAAACAAACTTGTCGTCGGATCCCAGGCCAGGATCCTTTACCAGGACGCCGCCGGGCGTCGGGCAATGGCGTTGCGGTTCAATGAGATGGTCAAGCGTGGCGACGTTGGACCCATCATGCTGGGCCGCGACCATCATGACACGGGCGGGACAGACTCCCCTTTCCGCGAGACGTCCAACATAAAGGACGGATCCAACATCATGGCCGACATGGCCACGCAAATTTTTGCCGGAAACGCGGCCAGGGGCATGACTCTTGTGGCCTTGCACAACGGCGGTGGCGTCGGGATCGGAAAATCGATCAATGGTGGATTCGGAATGGTGCTTGATGGCAGCGAGCGTGCCTCGAAAGTCGTCGACATGGCCATGACATGGGACGTCATGGGTGGTGTGGCTCGCAGGAACTGGGCGCGTAACCAGAACTCAATGACCACATGCATGGAGTTCAATCGTGAATACGATGGGCGGCAACATGTTACGCTACCATATGTGGCGGACCCGGGCCTTGTGAATGGCCTGGTTGCCAAACGTTTTGCACAGCGGGCAGGAAGTTGAGGCCAGCGCGCGATGTCGTCGAGTGAAACAGCAAAAGACGCCCAGAAAGAACCAGCGGAACTCCTCGGGGGCATTCCGCGGAGGGTCGTCATCGTTGACGACGAGAGGCCCGTGTTGATGGCGTTGGAACGCGCGTTCTTTGATGTCGGCACCAAGGAAGTCATGTGCTTTGAGGACGGCGCGTCGGCCGCGAGGATCATCGCGAGTGGCGCGGCTGTGGATGCTTTCATCCTGGATTGGCGCCTTCCTGATTTTGGCGGTCTTGCTTTGCTGAATCGCGTCAGGGCCCAGGTCGCGTATGACCGTACGCCAGTCCTGGTGCTTTCGGGTTTCCTGGACAAGCGGGATTTCCGGCTTGCCGCGGAGTTCCCACTGCTGGCTCTCGTGGAGAAACCGTCTCATGCCAATTATGTTTTCAAAAAGCTGGGGGAGTTGTTCCGGGAGAGAGATTACTTCGACAAGGAGGCTGTGACCCTCGCCGCGGAGATCCAGGCTCTTGTGCCGCGCGCGAATTTCATCGATGAACGCTGGGAAAACCTTCGCTCCAGGTTGCGGGATGCCCCGCGCCCGGCGCCGGTTTACTTCACGGCCATCCGTCTGTTGCAGCGTCGCCAGATGGACAAGATGGCTGACATCCTTTTGCAGGACTTGATCAACCTGGATCCGGACTGCGCGGTGGCGTTGATTGAACTCGGCCGGAAGAAGATTGCCGTTGGCGACCTTGATTCCGCGGGGACGTTGCTGCAGCGAGCCGCGCTTTTGGCGCCCCGGAACCTGGAGCGATTATGCCTGCTGGGCGATGTCCAGATCCGCATGATGCGGGGGCCGGACGCCAAGAAGACGTTTACCGAGGCGAGCGCGATTGACCCGAAGGATGAGCGTGTCGTGACAGGCCTGGAGGTTGCCACGAACATGGAGCGGCACATGCGCGAAGTGGATCCATCGCATCTTGGTGGTTCACTGGTGGCATTGCTCAATGGGATCGGCGTCATCATGGTACGTCAGGGCAGGATGGAAGAAGGTGTCCATCACTATCGCTCGGCTCTGCGTTTCGCGGACCAGGATTCGGACTGGGTGCGTCTGGGTTACAACCTTGGCCTGGCGTACATGCGATGGCAGAAACCCCTCGATGCCTCGATCTGGTTCAAGAGGGCCTGGGAACGCTCGAAGGGTACATTCCTGAAAGCCCAGAAAATGTTCGAGGAAGCCATGTCGGAAGTACGCAGGCTTGGAATTCCTGTGGCGGTGCGGACGGATCCCGGGAACGAGGGAGAGTATGTCCAATTGCCCGATGTACCGATCAATCCAGGTGGCCAGGTTGGCAAGAAGGACTCCGGCGTTTCGATGGATGACACCGGGGGCCAGGACGCGGCGAGTCGCCATGGATCTGAGTCCCAAGGGGGGCGGAGCCTTCCTCCGCCCGAATTTCCCGCGGATTTGCTGGCTTGGGACAAGATCCGCAAGACCCTTCGGACGGTCAGGATTCCGGAGCCGGAATTGTTTGTCGAGGCTGGACTCCAGGATTTCCGCGCAGATCATGTCGCGTACGGTGGTCTTGTCGGCGACAAGCGAGTTTGCATATTGATCCCAAAGTCGGTGATTCCAGACCAGGTGATCCAGATGGACGAGTTCGAGGCCCGCGAGGCCGGAGTCAAGGCGCTGCGGCGAACGCGAAAGGCATGGGCGCTCATGTGGCCAGTGGGTACTTGATCATAAACTGCTCTACATGGCTGCGCCTGACATGGGATGTCACTTCACCCCACGCACCATGACAGGCCAATGTCCCCCCTTTCTTGAAGGAGGGGGACTGTG
>RGVZ01000231.1 GCA_010029825.1 bacterium
GACAGCCAGCACGTGTCGGCCGGTGGCACGACAGCCAGCACGTGTCGGCCGGTGGCACGACTGATGCCAAAAAAATTGTTCTCTGCTGTAGAAGCGGGGACGCCTGTCCAGCCCTGCTGGCGCAATGGTAGCGCACCAAACTTTTAATTTGGGGGCTAGGGGTTCGAGTCCCCTGCAGGGCAATAATGGCAGGCGCTGGCGACCATGCGGTAGGTTTATATATTCGAATACACGATACTTGAGCATCCAACTTCTCCGTTTAATCCGGCACCGTCGAGGTACCAAAATGGCCAGTGACGCAACATCGCGAGCGGCCGACAGCAGAGCACACCCGCGTGACATTACGCAGCTGTGCTACAGCGGGGGTGGCTCGGGCGGCTGGTTCTTTGTCGGCGCGGTCCGGGCACTTGAGCAGATCATGGCCGCACACGGCATCGACCTCAGCCGGCACATCCAGCGCGCGGCAGGCTCGTCCGTCGGCAGCATGATTGCGCTTGCGCACGCGCTACGCATGTCTGGCGAGGAGCTAGAGGCACTGGCCGCCGAGATGAGCATTGCGTGCCGCGGGCTGCAGATGAACATCCTGGACCTGCCATCGAAGCACGGGGTCATTAGCATGGAGCCGATTGCCGCCATGGTGCGCACAATCCTGCGCCGGCATCTCGGCCCGCGCGGGGAGGGCGTCACGATGGCGCAGCTGCATGCCAAGACCGGCGTTGACCTGCGCATCATCGTACACAACCTGACGCTTGCGCGCCCAGAGACCATGGCATGGGACACTGCTCCCGACGTGCCTGTGTGGCGCGCCGTGTGCATGAGCTGCGCCATCCCCGGCCTGCTGCATGCGCAGCCCTACAATGGCTACATTTACGTCGACGGCGGGTGCAGCCACGTGTTTCCCGTCGACGAGATTGATCTTTCGCACGGGCTTGGATTTCACATCTTTGGCACGCACCCGATTGCCAGGCCTGCTGATATCGGCCTTGCTGACTTTCTGTGTCGCCTGATGCACAGCCAGGACGCAGCCCAGCCTCGCCGCACCGCAATGCTGCCGCCCGAGCATCGGGATCGCATCATATCGACTGGCGTACCATGCGTAACGTCCTCTGTGCTTTCCGGCTTTGCGCTCCCAGAGGCCACCGTGGCGTCGCTTATACGCGCGGGCCGGGCGGCAGCACTCACCTACTTTTTTCGGCCTCAGCTGCAGGCGCTGACTGCTGCGTGCATCCTATTCCGCATCGACTGGTCACGGCGGCCGGCGTTGCGTATATAGTTTTGGCAGTATGATTGCATATGTCGCATTGTATTACATGTGTATTGTTTACTTGCTTGGGTTGTGGGTTTCACGGCACGCAATGAAAAAAGTTCGTACCTGACGGCACAGAAATACCATGTCGCTGGTGCCAGCCACGTTCACGACGCCTTGGGGCGCGTCCGCCACACTGCTTCATCGCGCCGGCCGCAATGATTACAACGTCCTCAACTCCTGCATCGGTCATGATGAGTACCATGTCGGCGCTATTGGCAAAGCGGGGGGGACGTGCATTGATCTTGGTGCACATATTGGAGGGTTCTCAGTTGCTGCGGTGCTTTCTGGTATGAATGTCATTGCCGTTGAAGTTTTGCCGGAAAACACGGAAGTCCTGACCAAAAACTTGCTCGCGGTTGGGCTTTCTTCTGAGCATGTTGTCGGTAAGGCTATTCATCACACGGCAGGCGAACAGATCATCATGTGCACCGGTGAGTCTGACACGCTCTCAGGATATGTGCACGAGTTTATTGGCAAAACGGTACATGACTATGATCATCCGGATGCGGTGCGCGGCAGGATGGTGGAAACGACGTCGCTTGTCAAACTGTACGAGGGTGTAAATCACTGCCGAATCCTCAAGGTTGACGTTGAGGGAGCGGAATGGGACTGTTTCAAACACGTGCCAGACAGTGTTTTTGACCGCACCGACTACATTGTCGGTGAGCTTCACATGGTGAGCGGGCTTCCGCATGGGACGACCCCAATGGATTTTTTGGCACTTATGCGCGGAAAGTTTGATGACGTGTCTACGGAATTTGGTGAGTTGGGATTTCGTGCAGCGACTGAACAGAGTGGTGTGGGGATTTTTAACTTTGTGCTCAAACGAACGGGAGTTCAATAAAAAATATTCCGCACATGTGTTGAGGCTGAAAATGATTCGGTTGCGCCAGCTCCGAGCTCGCCAGGTGACATGTAGGGTTCGAGCAGCTCAAGCTGCCAAATCTGATAAGGTACCGCAGCAATCTCAATCGTCCCAGACAGCTCCCAACGAAAAACAGCCTACGCATATGCGGGTGTCCGCTACGGCTTGCCTGCCAGACCAGCCGCAAAATATGTCTTCACAGGAAACAAAAATTACCAACGCAACGCACGAGACATCTGTTATTGATGATGTTGTTGCAGGCGATGTGGGTGGTATTTCAATGCGATTCAATCCGTTTGGTCAGTCCGCGTTTGACGAAACAGCACCAGTCACTCTTGTCACTGCTCTATCCACAAACGCACGTGTCTTGCGTATTGTGGTATCAGATGTGGGTCACACTCCCCGCACGCTCTTTATTAGTGACTCGGAGCAGACAGCTATTGTGAAAGTGCGGCTTCAGCCGGAAGCAAACTTCACAACAACTGTGGTGCTGCCGTTCAGTCTGCGCCCACCGCCAGCAAAGCTCATACCACGCATTATTCACCAGTCGTATGTAGGGCGGCGGGTTTCCAAGCACACAGCTCTTGCGGCACAAACCTGGAAACTGACTAACGTAGGTTACGACTATCGATATTATGATAATGCTGACTGCGACGACCTCATGAAACAGTGGTATTCCGTTGATTCTGACGTTTATCGGGCCTACAGCATGCTATATGCAGGCGCATACAAGTGCGATATTTTTCGACTTGCGCTCCTCTACCGTATTGGAGGGGTGTGGGCTGACATATCATCTGTCTGCGAAACACATATCGATAGCTATATCACATGCGACGACGAGTTTGTTGTTTGCGTAGACTCTCCAACTCAAGAGAATCACGCAAACATTCACCAAGCGTATATTTATGTGCGACCCGAACATCCAGCAATACTGCATATTCTAGAGTATACGGCAGCCACAGTTGTGGGCAGGCGGTTCGATACTCCCGGTATTTCTTTTGAAGCTATCGCAGTGACAGGACCAACCGCGTTCGCCGAGGGGTTGCGCAGCTTTTTCGGGATCCCGTCGCCGGAGGAGTTTCGACCCGCGCATTGCGACACCTATTTGTTTCCTCGAAATGCGAAAAGTTCAGATTCTTTCAGGTTTGAGCCGTTTTGCGCCTTGCGCACCGATGGTTACGTTGTCAGGCTTATCGACCATGCAGATGGGTGCATATGGTCAGCCCCAGGCAAGGTGTGTATTACTACCAAATTTAGAAACTTTGGAAGTCATCGCACCACGCCGCACTATTCCAAGCTCGGTGAACAGGGCTACATCTACAAGCGTGAAGTCGTCGACCGTCAGTCTGCCGATTGTACCGGCATTATCTATCAGGTGTGGTTGCAGTCGCGATTTGTGTCTGCCGCAATGTTTCGCGCATCCCGCACATGGACGAGCTGCCACCCAGCTATGAACTACACATTCATGACGGATGCTGATGCGCATGATGTACTACGCGCCGTCGGACCGCGCTATGGGCGGGCGTACAATGCGCTGTCTGTACACGCATACAAGTGTGACCTGCTTCGCGCAGCACTGCTGTATATGACCGGTGGTTTGTACGTTGACGCTGACATGGTTTGTATTCGTTCACTGGATTTTCTCATGGCTGACTACGACATTCTACTGATAACCGGGTCGCCATACTCAGTTGACAACGGTCTGATGTACTTTAAGCACGCGGCGCATCCACTGTTACTTCACTACCTCAACCATATGGCGTCCAACATATCAGACCGCGTTAAGCCATCATCCGACGTCATGCTCACTGGACCTGGAGCGTTTACGGAATGTGTCAAACAGGTCTTTGGGCTGAACAAATTTGTGGGCTCTTATGTTCACAGCGACAGTACGAAGATTCTCTTTCTACCGCACAGCAGCCTAGAACATCTCAAGAATGTTCCACGGTACGCCGACACATTCATCGACAGGACCATGCACACCCCGAGCTCTGGAACAACGGTAGTCACCTACAATGATGTGCCTCTCGTATGTACAAAGTATCCGGGATACAATGCCGAGCGGCACGTCATGGGAGGCACTGACTTTGCTGAACAGTTTCGCCGCGGAAACGTTTATGCAAGCTAGACATCGCCGGAGGCTTTATATTCAGCTCTGCCCAAAATGAAAATACAAGCAGGGACATACCGTCCAGTCCATATAAGCACATGGCCGCAGCCTCACGGCTCTCAACTGTAAATATGCTCCACGCCATTAGACAGGTACTTACACGCAATGCCCGCTTAAAGTCTACCTGCC
The DNA here is from genome assembly GCA_010029825.1 of bacterium. Lineage (GTDB taxonomy): Bacteria > Bdellovibrionota_B > Oligoflexia > Oligoflexales > RGVZ01 > RGVZ01. The sequence continues at coordinate 4,474 of RGVZ01000231.1, forward strand.
TGTCTGCCACAGCTAGCAGCACCCAGGCGGCGGGACCAAAGGCACCGGCCGGCCGTGCACGCCCACGAGCCCCCGCGAAACTGCACCTGGAAGCCGCGGGGCAGCCACCCTAGGCGAAACAAACTGCATTAGAGCCACAAACGCGACCGCAGCGGACCAACCGGCTCAGCATCTGCCGACACATGTTCTCAAACGCAACGTCCACGTTCTGGGCTGTCAGCGCGCTGGTCTCAGTAAATGCAATGCCCTTGTCTGCGGCATAGGCCTACGTCCAAAGAGTGAGTATTAAACATACATGATGCTGGAACAGAACCTGAGCGTCCTCGGCCAGCACCTTCCGGGGCAGATCGCTCTTGGTGCCCACCAGCATAACCTCTGCGGTTGCAGGCGCGTGCTGCCTGACATCGCCAAGCCACCGTTCAACGTTGGTGAACGATGCCTCGTTGGTAATGTCGTAGACCACGACAACGCCGTGAGCGTTGCGATAAAACGCGCGAGTGATGGCGCCGAACCGCTCCTGGCCAGCAGTATCCCACTAACAGAGAATAAGTGTGTGTGTGTGCGTGTGCGTGCGTGTGTGCGAACGTTACATCGGCGTCCAACGTACAATCTGCAGCTTGACAATGCGACCGTCAATCTCCAGCGTGCGGATCTTCTGCAAATCAAAACTGTGAGTGCAGGCTGTGCCTGTGCACGCCGATACATACAAAGTCCACACCGATCGTGGCAATGTAGGACTCTACATAAGTGTCATCGGTGAACCGCAGCATCAGCGCGGACTTGCCAGCCCCGGAGTCGCCTACAATCAGTATCTTAAACAGAAAACTTTAGATGGCAAGTTAGTTGTAGATGGACGACATATGATTGGCATTCTTACTCTGGGTCGAGGTCAGTCATCCGTTTACAACGCTGGAGACGTCAACAGAAAGTGACGTCATAAATTAGGTGATAAATTTTTGACTGACCGGGCATTGTCGTCATTTTTGCCCGGTCACGCTGCCTTGTCCGGATATCCTACTCTGCTGCGTCATTATCCGCACCGCGCACCTCCCATGGCAGAGCCGGGTGCTTCGCCGGTCAGCGACTCCATCCTTGACGCTGACTGGCTGGCGGAAGAGGGTGAGGGCGGCGTCGTTGAGGCCGCTGGCACCGCTGGTCTCGAGGTAACCGGCATCGAGACCACCGGCATCGAGACCACCGGTATCGAGGCCACCGGTATCGAGGCCACCGGTATCGAGGCCACTGGCGCAAGCGGCAGCGATGATGACGGGAGCGGTGACGAGAGCGGTGACGAGAGCGGCCGATGCTCACCATCACGACGAATCCCTAACGGGCCTGCACCGGGTGACGGAGCAGATGGAGCAGTGATTCGCCGGGGCCGCCGAGGACGTCGGGGTGGCCGTGGCCGTGGTCGTCGTGGTCGCCGCGGGGGCCGTGGTCGCCAAGCTTTCCCGATGGTGGCAGGCGACTCGCCAAACTCTGCGCCCCGATCACCCAGTTCACCACGCCGCCGATCATCGAGCCGCAGCCCGACACCGCGTCGCCGATCGCGGAGCCGCAGCCCGTCGCCACGC
>RGVZ01000232.1 GCA_010029825.1 bacterium
GACTCCGTGCGGGGGCGATTCATCCTGCGCGAAAACCGGTACCAGCGGCGCGAGGCACAGCATCGCGCACGCGAGTCCCGCGAGCGCGTGCAGCCGTATCGCTGCCGCGGCGCGACGGATCCCGGTTCCCCGGATCATCGTCCCAATGTAAAAGCCCGTTTCCACAACCTTTATTGTTGCGGAAACGGGCTGCTTTGACAACGCGTGACAGTCCCGGGCTCAGTGAGCGTGACGCAGTTTCTTGCGCTTGTGCTTGGAGGCCTTGTGTTTCGAGACAGTGTGTTTTCTGGACTTGCTGATCTTGCAGGACGCGCCCGTCTTGAACTTGCTTGCGTTCACCTTGTGACGGGAGGCGACTTTTTGATGGGCAAGCGTGCCTGATTTTTCAGCAATCCCGGCAGTGCGGAATCCGTGATGGTTGGATGATTGCCTCGCCGCGATGGTCTCGGCGGCTGAAGTCGCGCTCAAGGCGGACCAGGTCATGTAACCAGCGCCGCCGATTCCGAGGGCTGCAAGGGACGCAATCACTGTTGTCAGGATCATATTACGGGTTTTGTTTGCGGATCTTTTTCTGCTCGGCATGGAACCTCCCACCTTCTGCTTGAACCACCGCTTCCTCAACTCCACAGGCCACCTCTGGGTAGAGTTCTTCGGGCGGGACTGCTCCCGCCCGGTGACAGACTGAGCAAGGCGTGGGCCAAGGCTGTTCGATCCCCGCCCGGGACATCGCAAACGCCTGAGCGGATTCCATTTTAGATCAATAAAAACGGGATGTTGTTCTTTAAGTCGTGGTCGCGCGACCGCTGACGCGGAAGGGCGACGGCGGTGGTTCTTGCCCGGGCGCGGCTGGCTGATCTGGCCAGTCTGTGTCGAACAAATTGACAGGTTGGCGGCAGAGTGCGGATTGGATTATGAACGAGCCCATGTCGAGGTCCGCACCAATGAATCATCTGCGCTTTACCAACCTCCGCCAGTTCCTTGATGCCCTGCGCGCGCGTGGCGATCTTGTTGAGATCGACGCCGAAGTCGACGCGCGGCTGGAGATTTCCGAGATCCATCGTCGCGTCATCGCTGGCAACGGACCGGCCCTGCTGTTCAGGAACGTCAAAGGCAAAAAGTTTCCCGTCGCCTGCAACATGTTCGGCACGCGCGAGCGCGTGGACCTGGCGTTTGGCGACGAGGCCAAGCAATTCGTCCGGCGTGTCGCGGCGTTACCCGAGGAACTTCTGCCGCCGTCGGTCCGTAAGATCTGGGGGCTGCGCGACCTGGGCTTCCGCGCGGCGGGCATTGGATTCAAGACGGTCCGTCGGGCTCCAGTCCTGGAACGGCAAATTCCCGGGGCGGACTTGACGCAACTGCCGGCGACGACCAGCTGGGTCAAGGACGGCGGCCCGTTCCTGACCTTGCCTTTGGTTCACAGCCGCGGAAATGGCTCTCACGGTGGAAAGCCCGAGAACCTCGGCATGTATCGCGTTCAGATCCACGAGGCTGGCGAGGCCGGCATGCATTTCCAGATCGGCAAGGGCGCTGGTTTTCAACTGCACGAGGCCGAAAAGGCAGGCACGCCGTTGCCCGTGAATGTTTATCTTGGTGGTCCGCCGGCGATGATCCTGTCGGCGATCGCGCCATTGCCCGAGAACGTCCCGGAGTTGTTGCTGGCGTCTTTGTTGCAGGGACAACGCCTTGCCCGCTGTAAAGTCCCCGCGCAACCGGATCTCGGCGCGATCGCCGAGGCCGAGTTTTGCCTCGCGGGATTCATCCCGCCGGGCGTGCGCCGTCCGGAGGGGCCGTTTGGCGACCATTACGGATACTACTCATGGGTCCACGATTTTCCAGTGTTCCGCCCGAAGGCGATCTATCACCGGAAGGACGCCATTTACCCGTGTACTGTTGTCGGCAAGCCGCGTCAGGAAGATTTTTACCTCGGTGATTACTTGACCGAACTGCTCTCACCCTTGTTTCGTTCGCGAGTTGTGGAGTTACGGTGAGTCCGGGTATCACGCGCTTGCGGCCGCGGTGATCAAGGAACGTTACGGGCGCGAGTCGTTGTCATCCGTGTTCCGGATTCTCGGTGAAGGGCAGTTGTCTTTGACCAAGTTCCTGTTCGCGATCGACAAGCCAATTCCGTTGCGCGAATTCTCGCGGGTCCTGACCCACGTTCTTGAGCGTGTCGACTGGCGTAAGGATTTGTTGATCTTTTCCGAGACGTCGATGGACACGCTGGATTACGCCGGTCCCGAACTCAACAAGGGCAGCAAGGGTGTCATCCTCGGCCTGGGCGAAGCGATCCGGAAGCTGCCGGGTGAGTGGCACGGCAGTGTCAGCGACCGTCGTGTGAAGGATGTGCGGGTGTTCTGCCCGGGGTGCCTCGTGGTCGAGATTCCCGGTTACGCGGAGGCTCCGGACCTTGTCGCGCGGATCGCGACGTTGCCTGAGTTCAAGGACTGGCCGTTTATTGTCGCCGTGGACAACGCGGCGCGCGCGACGCGCAACGAGCCAAGTTTCATCTGGACGGCGTTCACGCGGTTCAACCCGCAGACGGACCTGCATGCGGCGCGCACGTCACTGGGACGCAACCGCGTCGAATACGAGGGGCCTGTGGCGCTGGACGCGCGCATGAAGCCCTGGTACCCCGAGGAACTTTTCTGTGACGAGGAAACATCAAAGCTCGTCGACCGCCGCTGGCTGGAATACTTCCCGGGCGGGAAAGTCACGATGGGCGACAGTGCCGAGGCGCACCTGTCGTCATGGGGAACCTGAGTTCGAGGATCCCGTCATTCTGAGGCCGAGGATCCCGTCATTCTGAGGCCGCAGGCCGAAGAATCCTCTCTTCCAAGAAAGGATCCTTCCCCTTCGCTGCGCTCAGGGTCAGGATGACGAATGGTCGTCATTCTGACGGTTCGCCCAGGATGACGAATGGTCGTCATTCTGTCGGTTCGCCCAGGATGACGGAGTGAGGCGCATTCAGGTCGCGAAATAGCGAGCCTGGGGGTGCCACGCGACGATGGCGCAGGTCGATTGTTCAGGCACCATCTGGAAGTTCTCGGTCAGGTGAACCTGGATCTGGTTGGTCGCGTCCAGACACTTGAAGAGGCGGCTGCTGTCCTCGAGATCCGGGCATGCCGGGTAGCCGAAACTATAGCGTGATCCCTGGTATCCCTGACTGAACAACTGACGGATGTTCCGTGAGTCGCGTGTGTTGATTTTGAGTTCCTTGCGGACCTGCGCGTGCAGCCATTCGGCATAGGCTTCCGCCATCTCCGTCGCGAGTCCATGGAAGTAGAAATAATCCGAGTACTGGTTCTTCGAGTACAGGTTGTTCGCGAAATGACTGGCCGCGGCTCCCATCGTCACGACTTGCATGGCGATGACGTCACGCTGTCCCGATGACAGGGGCATGAAGAAGTCCGGGATGCACAGGCGGCGGCCGGACCTTTGGCGTGGGAAATCAAACGTCGTAAGCACCTGGTCGCTGTCCGGCGCGGAGTAAACGTGAAGCTTGTTGCCCTCGGAAGCGCACGGGAAATATCCGTAAACGGCTTTTGGCTGCAAGAGTTTCTCGCGTTCCGCGCGTGCCCGCCACGTGTTGAGCAGGGGGCGGGCCTTGCCGTCCAGGATTTCCTGGAACTGTGCGTCACCCATCTCGCCCTTCGCGAACTGCCAGCGTGTCCGCACGAGGGCAAATTCGTCGAGATATGGAAACAACGTCGGAAGAGGCGTCTCGAGGACGCGCGTGCCCCAGAATGGCGGGGCGGGGATTTGCTTGAACCTCCGCACCCACGACGACTGGCCGTCTTTGGTCAGTTCGGTCGCGGAAGATCCCCGGCGGACGGCTCTCACTCGAGGCCGTGTCGACGGAGGCGGTTGTGCCGACGGGACCATCGAAGTCCGTGAATCGGTTGTCCCGGACTGTTCCGCGACTTTTCCTGTCAATTGGCCCGTGATGTGGCCCATGATGCGAAGGCCCTCGAACGCGTCGGCCGCGTAGTAGACCTTGCCACGGTAAACCGCCTGGCAATCCTCCTCAACGAACTGGCGTGTCAGCGCCGCGCCGCCCAGGATCACCGGAACGGTGACATTGCGGTGGGTCATTTCCTCGAGGTCCGTACGCATGATGGCGGTCGATTTCACCAACAGTCCAGACAGCCCGATCGCGTCTGGTTTGATCTCGTGGTACTTCTGCAGGATCGCCTCGACCGGTTGCTTGATCCCGATGTTGACGACCTCAAATCCATTGTTGGTCAGGATGATATCGACGAGATTCTTGCCGATATCGTGGACGTCGCCTTTGACGGTCGCCAGCAGGATCTTGCCCTTTTTCTGGCCGGATTCTTCCTTGTCCATGAACGGTTCGAGATGCGCCACGGCGGCTTTCATCGCCTCGGCTGACTCAAGGACGAATGGCAGCTGCATCTCGCCCGCGCCGAATTTCTCGCCGACGACGCGCATGCCCTCGAGGAGGAAATTGTTGATGATCTCGAGGGGCTTGTATTGCTTCAGCGCGAGATTCAGCGTCGGGACGATGCCAAGTTTGTCACCGTCAATGATGTGATTCGCCAGACGTTGCGGCAGCGGCATGTCGGACGCGCCAGCCGCGTCGATGCGCTTTACGGCCTTCTTGTCCGTGTAACGGGCGAGGATTTCCTTCAGTGGATCGTAGCCATCGCGGGTACGGTCGAAAATCAGGTCCTCGAACAACTGGCGTTCATCCTGCGGGATCTTGAAAACAGGGATGATTTTCGAGGCATTGAGGATCGCCAGGTCGAGTCCGTACTCGACGGCGTGATAGAGCATCACGCTGTTGAGCAGGCGCCGCGGGTATGGATTGAGGCCGAAACTGACGTTGGACAATCCAAGGATCGTCTTCACGCCTGGCATGGCTTCCTTGATCATGCGGATCGCCTCGAGCGTCTCGATGGCGCTCTGGCGGAATTCCGCGTCACCGGAGCCGAGGGTGAATGTCAGCGGGTCGAAGATGATGTCGCCCGGCTTCAGGCCAAACTCGCCGTGGGCGATGTCAAAAATACGTTTCGCGACCGCGAGTTTTTTCTCGCGCGTCTTGGCCATGCCGTCTTCGTCGATCGTCAGGGCGACGACAGCCGCGCCGTAGGTCTGGCACAGTTCGAGCACCTTGCGGGCGCGATCCTCGCCATCCTCGAGGTTGATCGAGTTGACGATCGCCTTGCCGGGAATGATCTTGAGCGACTCTTCAATCACGGGGAACTCGGTGGAATCCACCATGATCGGAATGTTGACCTGTGTCACAGTCCGCTGCAGGAATTCGCGCATGTCGCGGACTTCGTCGCGGGATACGTAGGCCGTGCAGCAGTCCAGGATGTGCGCGCCTTCCTTGAGCTGGCCTTTCGCGATCTGAACCAGGCCGTCGTAGTCGTTTTCCTTGAGCTTGTCGCGGAACAACTTGGACCCGTTGGCGTTGGTGCGTTCGCCGACGTAGAGCGGGCGGACGTCGATGTCCAGGTTCTGCGCGTTGTAAAGTGATGAGACGGCGTTGTCGTAGCGAGGTTCGCGCGCGCCAAGTTTCCTGTCTGAGAGGGCATGGCTGAGCGCGCGGATGTGGTCCGGCGTCGTGCCGCAGCATCCGCCGACAATGTTCACGCCGAAGTTGCGCGCGAGTCCAGCGACTTTTTCGGCGAAGGCCTCAGGGCCCAGTGGGTAAACCGTCTTGCCCTTGACGTTGTCGGGGAGGCCCGCGTTCGGGAGGCAGCTCAGCATGAACGGCGCCGACTGACTCAGGAACTGCAGGTGATTGCGCATCTCGTCCGGGCCGGTCGCGCAATTGAGGCCGAGGCTGGCGACCGGGAACATCTCGAGCGTGGCGAGCGCGGCCTGGATGTCGGTGCCGACGAGAAGGCTGCCGGTCAATTCGACCGTCACCTGGGCCATGACCGGGAGTTCGATCTTTCTTTCGCGCATCGCTTCGCGGCAGGCGCGGATCGCGATCTTGATCTGCTGGATGTCCTGGGCCGTCTCGATCAGGAGGACGTCCGACCCACCGTCGATGAGGCCGAGAGCCTGGGCG